>DASZVV010000277.1:0-10611 GCA_035546955.1 Bryobacteraceae bacterium | reverse complement strand
CGGTGGGGTGCACGCGATGAGGAGGCTGACGATTCTGCTGCTCGTTTCGTGCTTGCCGGCGACCGCGGCATGGGATGGGTTTTCCCTTATTCAGACGGTGCCGGCGAAAGCCGGAGGAAGCGCCACGTCGCCGTATTCGCTGCTGATCAGCGGAACCTATCCGCAGTTCGCGGCGGTGGCATCCGGCGGCCATGTGAAGAACACGGTGCCGTGCGGCGTGAACTCGATCACGTGCCCCGCCGATCTCATTTTCACGCGGGATTCGCAATGCACAACTCCATATAGCGGCTGGGATATTCTTTCGTGGTCGCCGAGTACCGGACAGCTCAGCGTGGTGCTGGAGATACCGATTCTTTCGAATCTGCGCCCGGCGAAAATCTATGCGTGCGCCGGAAGTCCGGCCGTCAACACCTACCAGGGGGGCGGACGCGGCTCGGCCTATGACAGTAACTATCTGCTCGCTCTGCACCTGGATGAGACGTCCGGCACGATTCTGCACGACTCTACCGCGAACGCAAACGACGCGGTGAAAAAGTCCGCGGCCGCGCCTGCTCCGGTTACGGCAGGAAAGCTGGGAGGCGGTCAGCAGTTTACCGGAACCGCAAGCAGCACAAACAACGACTATGCGTTGTTCGAGTCGGTCACGGAGGCCACCAATACCTATACGATGGAGTACTGGACGAAGGCGACTTCGTACGTGGATCTGGATTCGGTTTTTCTGGGATCCGATGGATTAGCCGGTGGACCGGTCATTCACACCGGATTTTATTTCTACCCAGCCGGCTCAGTGCTGTACCGGAATTCCTGGTGCTGCAGTTCGCCCCACGCGCCGGCGACGGCGAGCGCCGGCACCTTTCACAACATCGTGTTTGTCCGATCCGGCGATACGATGAACGTCTACGTCGATGGTGTTCCGGGAACCGCGGCCACGGGGTTTGGCGATGGCGCACAGACATGGATGGGCCTCGGATGGGATGGCGGAGTGAGCTCCGTGTTCAATAGCTTCAATGGAATCCTGGATGAAGCGTTTCTTTCGAAGGTGGCGCGCAGCGCAGACTACATCACTGCCCGCTTCAATAATGTGAACAGTCCTTCGACGTTCTGCACCGTTGGTCCGTTTGGCCCAATCACGCCGATCCCCCAATCCACAACCCAAGCCAATTCTCAGGTGAATATTTTCTGAAAGCAGGCGTGTCTGCCTGGGCGGTGGATTTGCCATCGTTCACCGCAGCAAGGTGCGCTTCAGGATGCGACCGCGCCCTTCAGGCTCGCGACGCGATGACTGAAGAAGACCTCAAATGCCGAGCCCTGTCCAGGTTTGCTTCTGACTTCGATCGACGCATTGTGCGCGGCTGCGATGCTCTGGGCAAGGGAGAGGCCAAGCCCATAGCCCGCACCGGTGCGGGATTTGTTGGCGCGGTAGAAGCGTTCAAAAATGTGGGGAAGGTCTTCGGGTGCGATGCCGATGCCCTGATCGGCGACACGAGCGAAGACCTTTTCGTCACGGCCTTCGACGGTGACCGTTACCTCGGTTCCGCGGGCCGAGTACTTGAGGGCGTTATCGAGGAGAGCGAGAAAGAGCCGGCGGAGCGCGGCAGCGTTTCCCGCTATGGAGGCATCGGCGAGGGAAGGAACGACGCGAATCCGAATCCCCAGCGCGTCGGAGAGCGGATGGAGTTCGTGGGCCGCCCCTGAGATGATTTCGCGGAGATCCACCGGCTCGAGCGCCATGCCCTCGCCGCGCGCGTCCCGGCGCGCAAGGAAGAGCAGATCCTCCACCAACTGTGTCATGCGCTCGGATTCGGCAGCAATCTCGCGGAGCGCATCGCGATAAGCCTCGGGTGCTCTCTCGCGGCGCAACGCGAGCTCGGCGCTGGTGCGGACGACGGCTACCGGCGTTCGCAACTCGTGGGAAGCGTCCGCCGCGAAGCGTGAAAGCGAGGCGACGGCCGATTCGAGACGTGCCAGCGTCGCGTTCCAGGCATCGACGAGGCGCTCCAGTTCGTCGCCGGTTCCCGGCCCGGGGAGGCGCGAAGCGAGATTTTCGATGCTGATGGTCTTCGCGGCGATGGTAATTTCATCGACCGGTTTCAGGGCGCGGCGGCTCATCCACAGACCGCCAAGACAGGAGAGCACGATCACCAGAGGGACGAGGCTGATCAGCAGGGTTTGCAGCAATTCGAGCGCGCGGTGCATCTCCGAGCGCGAAGCGCCGATTTCGAGGCGCCAGGGCTGGCCTTCGAGGATCAGGGTTCTTGTCAGGACCTCATAATGCGGGTGCGTGGAGCGCGTGGAGGCGGCGTGATGAAAGCCCCTTCCTCCGTTCACCGGCGTAAAGTTCAGGTAGCTGGAGGAGGGGAGCGCATGGCTGAAGTCCTCGATTTCCTCCATCAGGTCAACGCGCGGAATCTCGCGCAGCTCGAAGTGAACGTAGGCGTCGAAATTGGCGGCTTCCTCTTCGAGGCCGCGGCGAACGTCGTTTTCGAGGCGCTGTGACATCAGAAACCACACGAGCAGGCTCAGCATGCAGAGCGCGGCGCTCAGAATCAGCGCGTACCAGGCGGTCAGGCGGAATCGTATCGACCGCGGGTTGAAGCGCATTACGCCACCCGCATCACGTAGCCGACGCCGCGCACCGTGTGGATCAGCTTGGGCTCGCCGCTATCGACTTTCAGGCGAAGCAGACGGACGAAAGCCTCGATCGTGTTGCCGGCGACATCGCTGTCGAAGCCCCAGACAGATTCGAGAATCGTGTCGCGCGAGATCACGCGCCCGTGATTGCGCATGAGCAGTTCGAGCAGGCTGAATTCGCGGGGCGTCAGGCTGACCGCCTGGCACCCGCGGGTGACCTGTCGGGTGGAGGGGTTGAGCTTGAGATCGGCTACTTCCAGACAAACGGCTCGGGGAATGGCGCCGCGGCGGCTGACTGCGCGCACGCGGGCGAGAAAAATTTCGAACGAAAACGGTTTTGTGATGTAGTCGTCCGCGCCGGCGTCGAGTCCGGCGACCACGTTGGCGGCGGTGTCGCGAGCGGTCAGCATGAGGACGGGGGTTTGATTGTTCTCTTCACGGAGGCGGCGGGCGATGGTGAGACCGTCGATGCCGGGGAGCATAATGTCGAGCACGAGGACATCGAATTCGGCCGAGCGCGCCATCTCGAAGCCTTCCACGCCATCGTGGGCGACGAAAACCTGGTGACCTTCTTCGGTCAGACCGCGCTTGAGGAGGGCCGCCATGCGCCTCTCGTCCTCTACGACTAAAATTCGCATTCACCACAATGCTAAACGATTCGTCAGACGATCTGCGGGCGGGGGCAGGGCGGAATCCGGCGAGGTGAATCCTGCGGGTGAGCGCGGGGACAGCGAGGAACCGGGAATCGGCCCGGAATCGGGCTGTACCGGACAGCGGCCGGCGCTTCGCGATAGCATGAATGCGATGGAAGGGGGAGATGCCCCGGAACAGGCGCCAGGCGCACCCGCGCCGCCGTGGGCCGCGTTCAAAGAATACGAGCTTCTCGCGATGCGGTTTTGCGACCTCGGGCTGCGGCTCGAGGGGTCCGAACTCGAAGCGCCGGTTCAACAATTGCGGGCGGAACTGGCGGCGCGCGGTCTCCGGTTCATTCCGGATTGCTACCTGGGGGACGAGTGGTTTTCGCCCGACGGAGTTCCTGCAATCGCGATCCCGTTTTATCTGGCCCATCCGCGGCTGCGAACCTTGGAACTTCACCAGATGATGGAAGTGGAAGGGGGCACCCCGGAAGCCTGCATGAATCTCCTGCGGCACGAGTGCGGCCACGCGATCGATCATGCGTGGGAGTTTTCGAAGCGCGCGGAGTGGGAAGAGATTTTTGGCAATCCGGAAGACAGCTACGAGCCGGAGACGTACAGGCCGCAGCCGTACAGTCACAGCTTCGTGCGGCATCTGCCTAACTGGTACGCGCAGGCGCATCCGGATGAGGATTTCGCGGAAACGTTTGCGGTCTGGCTTTCTGCCCCGATGGACGAACTGCGCAGACGCTATGAGGGATGGAAGGCGCTGGGAAAGATTGAATACGTAGAGCGCCTGATGCAGGAAGCCGCATCCACTCCGCCGAAAGTGCGGGGCGGGCGGCGAATGTCGGAAGTGCGCCGCCTTCGAAAGACCCTGGCGCGTCATTATGCGGTTCGACGGAAACTCTACGCCGAGGATTTCCCCGATTTCTACGATGCCGATTTGCGGGCGATCTTTCTGAAAGGCGAGCCGGGCGCCGATTCAGCCGCGCGTGCGATGCGGCGTCACCGGGCGGCGCTGATTGCCGCGATTGTGCAGTGGACCGGCCAGCGCCGATACACGGTGGATATGCTTCTGCGAAAGCTCACGCTGCGATGCCAGGCGCTGAAGCTGCCCTCACCGCGCGATCCGGTGACGCTGCATATGGAGCTGGCGGCGTACCTTTCGGCACTGGTAACGAATCATCTCTATACAGGGAAGTTCAAGCGTTCCGTCTGAAACCATGAAGATTCTGCTCCTCTTCGACGTTGCCTGCCAGGTCTCACCGGACGTGGTCTACACCGAAGAAATGTTTCTGCAGGAAGAGAAACCGGCGGAGGCGAACATCTTCCGGAGTCTGCAACAACTGGGGCACGAGGTTCAGACGATGGCCGTGTTCGACAGCGTGCAGGACATCGTGAGCCGGATTACGTCATTCACTCCGGATCTGGTGTTCAATCAGTGCGAATCGTTTCGTTATGACCGCGCGCTCGAACCGAATATCCCGGCGCTTCTCGATCTGATGAAGGTCCGGTACACCGGGTCCAGCCAGAAGGGGCTGTTGCTTTGCAAGGACAAGGCGCTGGCCCGGGAGGTCCTATCCCATCACCGCGTGCGGGCTCCGCGCTTTCTGGTTTCGCATCTCAAGTCACCACTACGGCGGCTGCAGCGGTTCGTCTATCCGGCGTTCGTGAAGCCGGTGGGGCTGGATTCCTCGGACGGCATTGCGAAGGCGTCGTTTGTCCGCGACGAGAAGGAGGCGATTGACCGGCTGCGATTCCTGCACAACAAATTCAATACGGACGCGATGGTGGAGGAGTACGTCGACGGCCGCGAGATCTATGTGAGTGTTCTGGGGAATCGGCGGCGGCAGGTGTTTCCGCCGCGCGAGATTTTTTTCGGGGGCATGCCGGATGATGAGCCGAAGTTCGCGACCTCGCACGCCAAGTGGAATGAAGCGTACCGGAAAAAGTGGGGAATCAGCAACGGTCCGGCGGCGGCGCTGCCGGAATGCGTGGAAAAGGATCTGCGTAAGATTGCCCGGAATGCCTATGCCTGGCTGCGGATTCGCGGTTTCGGGCGAATGGATTTCCGGCTGTCGACGACAAACGAGTTATTTGTGATTGAGGCGAATCCGAATCCAGCGCTGGGACCGGAGGACGATTTCGCGGAATCGGCGAAATCGGCGGGGCTCTCGTACGAGCAGATGGTTCAGGAGATCGTGAACGCGGCGCTCTCCTGACTGACGAGCCACGCTATTCTGAACAGTGCGGGCGTTACGCGCGCCTGCAATCCAACTGTAAAAGAATCAACGTGGGAAACATTCTTCAGAAACTGCCTGCCGGCGAAAAAGTCGGCCTCGCCTTCTCCGGCGGACTCGATACCAGCGCGGCCATTCACTGGATGCGTGCAAAGGGGGCGATCCCCTATTCGTACACGGCAAACCTGGGCCAGCCGGATGAGCCGGACTACGAAGACATTCCCCGCCGCGCGATGCAGTATGGCGCGGAGAAGGCGAGGCTGATCGACTGCCGTAAACAGCTCGTCACCGAAGGGATTGCGGCGCTGCAGGCCGGTGCGTTCCACATTTCGACCGCGGGCGTCCACTACTTCAACACCACTCCGATCGGCCGCGCTGTCACCGGCACGATGCTGGTGGTGGCGATGAAGGAAGACGACGTCCATATCTGGGGCGACGGCAGCACCTTCAAGGGCAACGACATCGAGCGGTTCTATCGCTACGGACTGCTGGCGAATCCCTCGCTTCGCATTTACAAGCCGTGGCTCGATCAGCAGTTCATCGATGAACTCGGCGGCCGCAAGGAAATGTCGGATTACATGAACTCCCACCATCTTCCTTACAAGATGAGCGTGGAGAAGGCGTATTCGACCGATTCCAACATCTGGGGTGCGACCCACGAGGCGAAGGATCTGGAGTATCTGAAGAACGGTGTGCGCATCGTGGAGCCGATCATGGGCGTGCCGTTCTGGCGCGAGGAGACGGTGATCAAGCCGGAGACGGTGACGATCCGCTTCGAAGAAGGCCAGCCGGTGGCGCTGAATGGCGTGACATACGACGACCCGGTGAAACTGGTGCTCGAAGCGAACGCCATTGGCGGGCGGCACGGGCTGGGTATGTCCGACCAGATCGAGAACCGCATCATCGAAGCGAAGAGCCGCGGGATCTATGAGGCGCCGGGCCTGGCGCTGCTGTTCATCGGCTACGAGCGCCTGGTGACCGGCATCCACAACGAAGACACGATCGAACAATACCGCATCAACGGACTGAAGCTGGGCCGGCTGCTCTATCAGGGTCGCTGGTTCGACTCACAATCGATGATGCTGCGAGAAACCGCACAGCGCTGGGTGGCGCGCGTGGTGACCGGGGAAGTGACGCTCGAACTTCGCCGCGGTAACGATTACTCGATCCTCGATACGACGAGTCCGAATCTTACCTACCATCCGGAGCGGCTCACGATGGAGAAGGGCGAGTCGACTTTCTCACCGCAGGATCGAATCGGGCAGCTCACGATGCGGCATCTCGACATCACGGATACGCGCGACAAGCTGCTGCTCTACATGAAAACCGGCCTGCTCGGTCCATCGACGGGCGGATCGATGTCTCTTCTCCCGGGCAGCGAAGAGCAGGAAAAAGAGAAGTAACTACTCGAGGACGCCCGCCGGCGCGGGGATGTCGTCTGCCAGCTGCGTGCTTCCCGGGGTTGAGGGCGGAGGGAGTTCGGCTTTGCCTTTCGGAGTATTGGAGCCGCGCGGCATGCCCGGGGCGTTCGGATCCTGGATCGGACGATTGGGGTCGGGGACAGGAGTCTTTGCCGGCGGCGCAGGATTGCTGGGCGAATGCTGTGGGGCATTCGGATCTTCGAGAGGCGCCGGCGGACGTGGCGGCGGAACGGGCGGAGGCCCACCGGGATTCGCGGGCGGATCGGGCGGCGTCGGCCCTGGCGTCTGTGCGAAAGCGACCGGTGCGAGGCTCATTCCCATCGCGGCGATCAATACGAGAGCGAGTCTCTTCATGCGTCCTCACAAAAGCACGCACACTTCCACATGAGTAGTGGTTTTGGTCACGTGCGTGCTTAGTGGGAGTGCGCGCGATAGAAATCGCGAGGGAGGACACGATGACCAACCTGAAAAACAAAGCGGCCGATTTGAAGGACAGAGCCCATGACACTATTACCGCGGCATCGAGCAGCGCAAAGCGTATGACCGATCGGGCGATTGATCGCTCGAAGGATGCGGCGCACAGCGCTGGCCGGACGATGGTGAAGCAAGGCAAGCGTCTGCAGAAGATCTGACCGCGCGATGCAAAGGCCGGGATGGGCATTGGCCTCATCCCGGCCGCGAGGGGAATGAGCGGAGACAAGAGCCATGCGCGTAAACCGAACCTGGAGCTGGATACTGCTTGCCGCCGTGGCCGCACTGGTCATCGCGATCTGGGTGCCTTTGCGAAGGACCGCGCACGCTGCGGCTCCGCAGGCTTATGTTTTCCCGGACGAGAATCCGAACTACGTCCCGCCCGCCGTCGATGATGACTCCAAGCCCAGCCCTTTTCCGGAAAGACCGGACCACCGACGCTGATATTCCCGATTCGCTGATATCCTTCTCTCTGTGCCGGCCTCGGATCTGAAGCCGATCCTTCATCTGTACTCGCGGCCAGGAGCCGCCATGAGCGATTTGCTCGATCGGGGCAGTTTGTTTGTCTCCAGCCTTGCGGTGCTCGCGATTTCTTTTGCGCTGAGCCGCGTCACTGTGCTGTTCCGCTTTCCGTTTTACGGGCCGCTCTTTGGAATCGCGGTGATTTATGTCCCGGGACTCCTGTTGGTCGGCGGACTGATCAGCCGTGTTTCCGGCGGGTTTCACAGCGTGTTTCAGCGCGATTACGCGCCCCTGCTCACCTGCGTGGCGGCAGCATGGAGCGCCGCCAACCTCCCGCTGGTGTTCGTGGCGTGGTTTGCGCCGGTGATCTTTCTGAAGGCGGCTCTCCTTGCTTATTTGTGGCTTGCGGTGCTCATTTTTTTTGCCGTGCGAACTGTGTTCGGTACGGAGAATGGACCGGCGATCGGTATTGTGGCTCTTTCGTGGGCGCCGGTGGCTGGCGCATATCTGCTGCGCGGGCCGCTTGAATATCTGGCGAGCTGGCTCTCGTCGCCGCTTCTTCTGCTCTATGCGTATTTCTTTTTACGCGGCGAAAT
Source organism: Bryobacteraceae bacterium (assembly GCA_035546955.1). Lineage (GTDB taxonomy): Bacteria > Acidobacteriota > Terriglobia > Bryobacterales > Bryobacteraceae > BOG-234. The sequence continues at coordinate 2,152 of DASZVV010000277.1, read as the reverse complement.
CAGCGGGGCAATGCGGGGTCTCGGAAGCGGGCTGCGCCGCAGTCAGAGTTTCCGGCGGAATCTGGAGGCCGCAGCGATCAATTCGCATGACGCGGAGGCGCAGTATCAACTCGGGTTGATTTATCAGCGGCGTCGCCAATACCCGGAGGCGACCCGGCGCTTTGAGAACGCCATCGCGATCGATCCCGGCGAGACCGACGCTCATTTTCAACTGGGGCGTATTGCGCTCGAGCAGGGGAGGCGCGCGGATGCGCTGCGCAGCTTCCAGACTGTGATCAATCAGGATGAACAGCATGCGCAGGGCGCAATCCTGCGTGAGCTCGGCGCGCTCTATCTTTCCGCGCACCAGTACCAGGATGCGCTGGATGAGCTGCTGCGATACGAGGAGCGGCATCCTTACGATGCCGAAGCGCTCTATTATCACGGGCAGGCACTTGAAGGGCTTGGCCGCCATGACGAGGCGCGCAACGTTTATGGCCGCGCAGCGGAAGCTGTGAATCTGGCGCCGCCCTATCTCCGCCGCGCGGCCGGGAAGTGGGGACGAATGGCGCGGCGCAACGCTGGAAAATTATGACACTACGAATACTCGCGGCGCTGTGTCTGCTCGCCGCACCACTTATGAGTCAGAAGAAATCCGAGCTATATGCGGCGGTGGGAAACGACCTCACCGCGTACGACATCGACATCGCTCATGGAACGCTGGCGAAACGCGGGACGGTCACGCTGCCGGCGAACATTCAGGAAGCCTGGCCGCATCCTTCGCACCGGTATCTCTACGTTGCATGGAGCGACGGCGGGGCGGCGAGCGCGCCAGCCAACGGCGCGGCCCCGAAGGGCTCCCGCCACGGCATCAGCGCATTTCGCATCGACCCCGCAACGGGAGCGCTGACGGAGTACGGTAAGCCTGTGGCGCTGCCCACGCGCCCGATATTCATCACTACGGACGTTAATGGCACCCACATCATCGCGGCACAGAACGATCCGAGCCGGCTCACGGTTTACGGGATTCTGCCCTCCGGCGAGTTGGGCGCTGCGGTGGAGCAGCCTGCAGGGCTCGATTTCGGGATCTACGGCCATCAGGTGCGCGCCGATCCTTCGGGAAAGACGATCGACCTGATCACGCGCGGCAACGGTCCAACGGCAACAACGCCTGAGGATCCGGGCGCGATCAAAATCTTCAGCTTCAGGAATGGGATTCTTTCGAATCTGGAGTCGATAGCGCCGAATAAGGGGTTCGGGTTCCAGGTACGGCATCTCGACTTTCATCCTTCCGGGAAGTGGGCGTTCGTGACGCTGGAGCGGCAGAACCAGATTCAGGTGTATGCGCGAAAGCCCGACGGGACGCTGTCGCCGCAGCCGCTGTTCGTGAAGAGTACGCTGCAGGATCCGGCGAAGGATGGCGCAGGACAGACGGCAGCGTCGCTTCATTTCGATTCGCAAGGCCGTTTTTTGTATGTGGCCAATCGCGGGGCCGGTCCGAAGAACGAGAATTCGATTTCGGTGTTCGCAATCAACGAGAAAACCGGTGAGCCCACGCTCATCCAGAGCATCGAGACACACGGATACGAGCCGCGCACGTTCACACTGGACGCGGCCGGCAAGACGCTGATCGTCGCAAATCAAAATTCGAAGGACGGAACGCCGGCGTCTCTCGCGGTCTTCAGTATTCGCGATGACGGGAAGCTGGAATACCGGCGGAAATACGACATGCAGACCAGTGCCGGCCGCTCGCTCTTCTGGGCGGGGGCGATTGCACTTCCGTGAATCCCCAGGGAGCCAGTGACGAAGATCCGTTTGACCCTTCGTCCAATCCTCAGACGATTTTCAGTTTCGGTTGATAGAGTGAGGCCGAAGATTCCAGGAGAAAATCATGCGCCGCTCCACGTTTTTCGCGTTGATTGCTGCTCCGATTCTGCTGGCCCAGTCGCCTACGCAGTACCGGATCACCCACACGTATCCGCTTGGCGGCGAGGGGAGCTGGGACTATGTGGTGCCCGATCCATCAAACCATCGTGTGTTTATTGGGCGGCAGGATCGCGTCATGGTGGTCGATGAAAATACCGGAAAGCTGATTGGCGAAGTGACCGGTATCAAGGGCGCTCACGGTACCGCCGTCGCCGAGGCAACAGGGCATGGGTTCGCGACGTCCGGC
>DASZVV010000276.1:0-9475 GCA_035546955.1 Bryobacteraceae bacterium | reverse complement strand
GTGATCGAGAATGTAGAAGCAATCCTTATCGCTTGATTTGGCAACTGCGAGATCGCGGCTGCTCGATTCCCACATGCGCGCAAGCGGTGTGGCGGGCTCGGCGAGAGTGAGTGCCATCGTCATCGTCTTTGCCTCCGCGCCGGGGAGGTCTTTCAGGTTTTCATCGGCGAAACGCGCGAAGACGCGCTCCAGTTCGCGGGCAAATCCGGCGAGCGCGTCCCAGGAACCGAAGAGCGCGAAATCCGCATTTCCGGCCTCAAGCACGGTGACGCGGCGGAAATAATCGCCCTGCGAGCAGAGCAGCTCAATTTCGCCTGCGAGGAACTGCTGATAGGTCATCGAAAGGCTGACGTGCTCTTCGACGCTCGCGGCGCGCCTGTTGCGCGTTGTGAAATCGTCAATCTCGCCGCGAAGAACGCCCCAGAGCTTTGCCCCGTTCGAGCGCAGCGCGAGTTCCTTCGGGGTAGCGGGCACCTCGCCATTGCGGGCGGCGTACCGCGCCATCGAAATGCTGTTGGTGGAGGCGTGGCCGGCGAGATCCCAGCGGGGGATGGCCGGATCGGTCTCGGCAGTGGCGGACGCGATGAGCGCCGGGAAATCAAAGCTGAACGCAATGGTGGTGGCATCGCGCAGATTGCGCGGGATGACATCAGTGGACGGGTCGGCGGCTGGAAATGGATCGAAGAAATTTTCGGCGGCGGCGTCCGGCCGCAAGTTGCCGCGCATGCCTTCATTGAGGCGCTTGCGGACGATGGTCCAGTCGCCGAGATTCTCGGTGGCGCTCCAGGCGACGCGCACTTTTCCGCCGGTTGCCTGGCTCAGAACGGCGTTAGCGCGCGTGAGGAATTCACCTGCCTGGGTGGCGCGGTCCTGATCGGGAAGGATCGTCAGAAACTGGCCGCCGCCCGAAGAGCCGAGCAGCAGCAGGGGCAGCTGCAGATGCGTGAGAAGGGCGCGCGGCAGCGTCTCTCCGAGCTGGGCGAGCCAGGTGAGGCGTGCTTCAAACGCACGATTGTCGCGATCGGCCGGCGGCGCGAGCAGAAATTCTTCTACGCCCACGAGGCGGCCCTGCACCAGAATCTGGGCTGACATGGCGAGACCTTTCGTTAGGCTATCACGCGATGCGGACGTAGCCGCGCGCCGCGGCCTCAGGTGCGATATACATATCAGGTATGTCCAAAACCACACAAGGCACGGGTATCGATAGAAGCCGCCGGAATTTCCTGGCCTCGGCGCTGGGCGGAGCGGCGCTCGCGCCGGCCGTGATGGCTCAGCAGGTGAGTCCGGTGGCGACGCCACGCGACTGGACCGGTGCGGTTCCGATCATGTATCCGGATCCCGACCTCGTGGCTCTCGATCCCCGCTTTCAGAAGTACATCATCTTCAACGCGCCCATCCACCGCAACTACACAGGCACCTCCTGGGCGGAGGGCCCGGCGTGGAACGGGGTGGGACGTTATCTCGTGTGGAGTGACATTCCGGCAAACGTGCAGATGCGCTGGCACGAGGAGGACGGGCATGTATCGGTGTTCCGCAACCCCTCGAATTACAGCAACGGCAATACGTTCGATTTCGAAGGGCGGCAGGTTACGTGCGAACACGCCGGGCGGCGCGTAGTGCGCTACGAATATAACGGCACCACTACGGTGATCGCGGATCACTATCAGGGAAAGAAGCTGAACTCACCGAACGACATTGTGGTGCATCCGGATGGATCGATCTGGTTCACCGATCCGACATACGGGATTCAGGGGAATTACGAAGCTTTCAAGGCGACCTCGGAGCTGAAGCAGGCGGTCTATCGCGTGGATCCGAAGACGGGGCAGGTGGAGAAGGTCACTGACGATGCGGACCAGCCGAATGGGATCTGCTTCAGTCCGGATTACAGGAAGGTTTATATCGCCGATACGGGGACGCCACTGAATACCCGCGTCTATGATCTGGACGGCAAAACGCTGAAGAACGGCAAGGATTTTATCCACCTGGACGTGCCTGGGACAGGGGAAAAGGTGGGGGCGGACGGAATACGCTGCGATACGGACGGTAATCTGTGGTGCGGCGTGAAACCCGGTGTGCAGATTGTGACTTCGGCGGGAGAGCGGATCGGGATGATCCGGCTGCCGGAGCAGTGCGCGAACATTGTGTTCGGCGGGACAAAGCGTAATCACCTGTTTATGGTGGCGAGCCAGAGCCTGTATTCCGTGTTTGTGCAGACGCAGGGCGCTCATATTTGCTGAGAGAAAACCAGGGTCGCAGACCCTGAATTTCTGATCCACAAGCGGTTGCTGCTAACAGCGATCGCGAAAATCAGTCTGATGGTTGGATGAGACGATTTTCGCCCGGCTTCCTGCTGGCTGTTTTCGCCATTGCTGCTCCAGCCCAAACGGCAGGCGGCGGCCCGCAATTCGATGCAGTTTTAATCAGGCCGAGCCCGCCGGATGCGCGGGGTGGGGGATACAACCTTTCGCCCGGGCATCTGAACGCGAAGAATCAGAGCCTGCGGGATCTGGTGGAATTCGCCTGGGACCTGAAGGATTACCAGGTTTCGGGCGGCCCTCCGTGGGCGGACTCGGAACACTACGAAGTGATCGCTACATTTCCGGCGGAGACCTCGAGCGCCGGCCGTGCGCGGATGATGCAGGCGATGCTCGCGGACCGATTCGGCCTGGCGGTACGGCAGGACTCCAAAGAGGTTTCCGGATACGCGCTCGTCACGGGAAAGAGCGGGCCGAAGCTGAAGGCGCCCGGCAATGAGGAGCCGGGGATGATGATGGGACGCAGCCGCGCGACCGGCCAGCGCACACTGACCGCAACCAGTCAGGGGATGGCAAACCTTGCGTCGATTCTTTCGGACATCATGGGGCGTCCGGTGGAGGATCGAACCGGCATAGACGGTAAGTTCGATTTCTCGATGGCCTGGACGCCCGATGCCGTGGATGGCGGAACCGGCGCGACCGGTGGCAAAGTGCTGCCGCCGCCGGATAACAATGAGCCGGGCCCGACGATTTTCACGGCATTGCAGGAAACGCTTGGCCTGAAACTGGAAACCTCGAAGGTGAAAGTGCCGGTCGCCGTGATCGAGAGAGCGGAAAAGCCGTCCGCGAACTGAGCCGTTCCCGGATCGCCCGAGGCATCAGTTCTGCAACAGCGCGATCGCGGCGGCCGTCATCGCCTCCACGCCTGTGCGCAGCGTTGGTTCCGGTAACGGTTCGAAATGATTGCTGTGCAATCCGGGCAGTTCTTTGCCCGCGGCGCTCGCTTCCGCGAATTTCAGCGGGTCCATCGCGCCGAGCCAGAACATCACCGTTGGGATCTGGTGGCCGCCCAGCCCGAACAGGCCGAAATCTTCGCTGCCCATCTGGAGCGGGTCATCAACAACGTTCTCTGGGCCGAGAACGCCGCCGATTGCCGTTGTGATGCGCGCCGTGAGGGCCGGGTCGTTGTAAGTCACCGGCGTCGACTCGTTTTCGAGGACCGTAACGATCGGCGCGCGATCCTCCGGCACACCTGCGGCAAGAGCCACTCCCTGCGCCGACGCGGCGAATGCCGTAGATCGCTGCTTCGCGTGTTTTTTCGTTGAATGCCCGGAGCGTGATCTCCATCTTCGCTTCGTCCGGAATAATATTGCGCCGCGTGCCGGCATGAATATCCCCGACGGTGACGACAACCGGATCGCGCGGATCGGTCTGGCGGCTGGCGATCGTCTGGATCTGCGTAATGAACTGCGCCGCCATCACGATCGGATCTTTGCCGAGATCGGCCCGCGAGCCGTGGCTGCCGATGCCGCGCATCGTGACATCGATCGAAGTCGCGCCGGAAAGCGCGGGACCGCTCGTCACCGAAATTTGTCCGGCGGGATGCAGGTTCGTATCGTGCAGCGCGATCGCCATATTCGGTTTCCCGAAACGATCGTAGAGCCCGTCGGACAGCATTGCTTTCGCGCCGTCGATGGTCTCTTCGGAAGGCTGACCGATCAGCATGACGGTGCCGTGCCACTGGCTTTTCAGCGCGGCGAGCGCACGTGCAGTGCCGATCAGGGTCGTCATGTGGATATCGTGACCGCACGCATGCATCACGCCCACCTCCTGCCCGGCGGCATTCTTCGCAGTGACGTGGCTGGCGTAGGGAAGACCGGTATCTTCCACGACGGGAAGGGCATCGAGATCGCTGCGAATCAGCAGCCGCGGCCCGGCGCCGTTTTCGAGAACCGCGACGATGCCGTCCGCTCCGGTACCGTCGGGATATTTGCCGACGTGTTCGGTGACCGTATAACCGGCCTTCCGAAGTTCGCCGGCCACGAGAGCCGACGTGCGGGCTTCCTGATGCGAAAGCTCGGGGTGCGCGTGAAGGTCTTTATAGATATCGACGAGGCTCGAAGCCTGACCATTGACGAAGGTCTTCAGGTCCTGAGCAAATGAGGAAAAAGACGCCAGCAGAAGGACAGCAAGGACGCGCATGTTTCCCTCTATCTGAACACAGATCAGGATGATCGGTGAGTTTCGTTCTTAGTCACATGCGTGTACTCGGCGAAACACGAGTGTAAAGAGCCCCAGTGTATGTTTAAGGAGCTACCGGATCCGGTTGCCAAACGGTGCTAGCGCTAGTATGCGATAGCGCTAGCAAAAAGTCAACAGATTTTCCGAAATTCATGCTCAATCCGACAAAAAGACTCCGTGAAGCCCTGAAAATGAGCCAGCAGCAATTCGCCACGGAATTGGGCATCTCGGTCGGATCGGTGCGGGCTTATGAGCGCGGCGTGAATGTGAGCGATGCGTCGCTCGAAGCGATGAAAAGCCTGGCGGTACGCCATGGGCTGGCGGATCTGGCGATGGAGATGGGGCGAGGCCGTTTCGCCCTGGGGAAGGTGATTGCTCCGCGGGATGCCGGAAAATCCATTCGTCTGCGCAAGGCTTCGCACGGGCAGGATATGGGCGATGAACTGCACTCGGCCGTCGACGCGATTCTCGAAACCGGATCGCCGGAAGCCATTGGCGCGATGGAATTTCTGCTGCGCGCTTTGCGGGATCAAACCGCGGCGAAGAAGGTGAAGCGAACGTAGCGATCAACGGCGCCGCTTTTTGTTTTTCGGGCCCGCGTCCGCCGTCCCGGTACTCAGCATCCGGTCGTATTCATCACGGATGACGAAATAGCAATTGCAGGCAACGCCCTCCAGCTTTTTCCGGTTCAGAATGTGGATTCTGCCGCGGGCGTACTCCAGATATCCTTTGTTCTGAAACTGCACCGCGATATTGTTCACGGTGGCGCGCCGGACGCCGAGCATCTGGCCGAGGAATTCCTGGGTCAGCTGGAATTCGTCCGCGCCGACGCGGTCATGCGTGAGCAGCAGCCAGCGGGCACACCTTTGTTCGATTTCATGTCCCCGATTGCAGGCGGTACCCTGCGAGATCTGGATCATCAGGGCCTGCGTGTACCGGTGCAGCAGCCGGCTGAATGTTCCGGAACGCTCCACTGCCTTGATGAATGCTTCCCCATCCATGCGCAGCGCGTCGCCCGGAACCTGAGAAAATGCCTGGCCCGGCGTCATGCTGGCTCCGAGAAAGAGCGGAAGTCCGACCATCCCTTCATTGCCCACGGTTGCGACTTCGATGAGGCTCTCGTCCTCCATTTCCGCCAGCATCGACATGACGCCGTCAATCGGAAAATATACATGTTCGATGGGTTTGCGGGATTCGTAGAGCATCGCGCGCGTCCCGAGTGAGACTTTCTGCAGATGCGGAGCAATGTGCCGGTATTCCTCGTCCGGCAAAATCGAGAGCAATCGATTCTGGCCCGTGGCCACATGTCCTTCGGCCATCATGTCTCCTTCCGGCGGTAGTCTGAGCAGGATGGCTGCCGAAAACTATCTGCTATGTTTAGCCTGTGTGCGCTGCCGTTCATAACGACGGTAATTACCCTCCTGGAATTGTGGGAATTGCCGGATCGGCCGGCGGCATTGAGGCTCTCCACGAATTACTGGGGATTTTACCGGCGGATTTTCCCTGCCCAATTGTCGTCGCCCAGCATCTGGGGCCGCGCGCCCGCTACAGGAGCGTTCTGGATCGCGTCCTCTCGTCCCGAACGGCGCTGTGCGTGAAATGGGCGGAAGACGGCGAATTTCTGCGGCCGGGATTTGTCTTACTCGCTCCGCAGGACCGGCATGTCGAAATCACGCCAGACCGGAAAGTGCGGCTCCTGCAAACCGAAAAACTGAGGGGCGCAAGGCCGGCGGCCGATCCGCTGTTCGCATCAATTGCGAGTGAATATAGCCGGCGAGGCGCCGGCGTCGTTCTCTCCGGCGCTCTCGATGACGGCGCGGAGGGCGCATGGCAGATCGCCGTGGCTGGAGGCCGCGTCCTCGTGCAGGATCGCGGAACTTCGCTGCTGGACGCGATGCCTTCGGCTGCGATTCGCACCGGCGCGGTCCACTTCGAGCTGTCTCCCGAAATGATCGCCCGCGCGCTGATCACGCTCGCGATGGCGCCTGGTGCGGCCGCGTGGTTTCAGGTGTGGCCCAAAGCTCTGAAGCGTCCGATCCGGTTGTCCCCGGCCCCGCTGTTCCTGAAAGGCGATGCGGTGCGGTAGCCGCCGGCCGATCGTACCTCACAGTTCTTCGCCGTACTGCTCGAGCGCGACCTTGACAAGCTGCGACCGGGTGCGCACGCCGAGCTTGTCAAAAAGCTGCCGCAGGGCCGATTTCGCGCCGCTTTCGGAGATCTTCAGGCTGTCGCCGATTTCGCGGTTCGTCAGGCCGCGGAAGACGAAGCGCAGCACCAGGCGGTCGCGGTCCGTCAGTTTGCCGCGGCGCGGCGGCTGGGTCTTGTCAATTGTCTTGAAAAGCGCTCCCAGGTACTCCTTTTCCATATAAGCCTCGCCGGCTGCAACGCGGCGGATGGTTTCGCAGAGCTCTTCGGCGGTGTGGTGTTTGTGCAGAATTCCGGCTACGCCGGACTGCACCAGTTCCACCGATTCTTTCGATGTCACGCCCGCGGTGAGTACGAGTATCTTGCCGCGAAACCCTTGTTTGCGTGCGCGGACCACGAAATCGAGCGCTCGCTCGGCCCCGAGATTCACATCGAGCAGCACCATGTTGGTCGCGGTGGGGCCGAGCCGCGCGAGCGCATCAGCCGTGGTGGCGGACTGGCCGACGACGACAAACTCGCGCTCTCTCGCGAACAGGCGAGCCAGTCCGGAGCGGAACATTGCATGGTCATCGACGAGAAACAGGTTGATCGGGGCGGTTGCGGTCTCCACCTGCGGATCCTCTTCTCAGGCCGAAGTCTTCAGGCGACTTCGAGGTCGATGACGAAGCCGGCGCGGCCTGAGTCCGGCTCGTAACGTAATTCTCCACCATAGCTTCGCACAAAGGCACGGGAAAGATACAGTCCGAGGCCGCTTCCCTCGGCGCCGTGCTGGAAGGGCTGAAACAGATTTTCGGGCGAAGCGACGCCGGGCCCGGAGTCCTGAAAACGGATGGCCGCGCGGTGATTTTCAACGGTCACACGCACGGACATCCAGCGTTCGGCGGAACCCTGCACGGCCCGATGGCTGTTGCGGGCAAGATTCAGAAAAGCCTGCAGCAAACCATGGGAGTCGGCAAGAACCATAGGAATAAAGGGCGGCAAATCCCACCGGATCGCGGCATGGATCTCCGACCATTCGGGCTCGATCACGATGCGCAGACGGTCCAGAACCTGACTCAGCGAGATGCCGTGCATGGACGGCGTTTCGCCGGAGCCGGAAAGATCGAGCGCGGCAATGCGTTCGATTCCCTGCGCGAGTTCGCGGATCGACTGCAGGTCTTCGTCCTGGGCGATGTCGTGTTTATCAGCGAGGTGCGCGCAGAGCAGGGAAATGGCGGCGGAGAGATTGCGGGCTTCATGCGCGACGGCGGCGGTGGCGATGCGGCCGGCGCGCAGCAACTGCCGGAGGTTCTGCTGCTCGCGGTCGCGCATTTCCTCCGAATAGTCCACGACGATCGCGGCGAGATAGAGGCCTTCCGGCGCGACGTAGGAAGAAAACCAGCTATCCGCCTGGAAGACTTCTCCGTTGGCGCGGCGGCCGGTGCACTGCGCGTGCGTGCGAAAGCCGTCGACGAGACGGCCAAGACGGAGAGCGTCGGAAAGCACGGGAACATAGTCGCGGATCGGCCGGCCTTCGAGCGTCTCCCCCGGCGGAATAGCGAAAAGGACGGCGGCTCCCCGATTTGCCGCGATGACGGCGCCGCCGCTGTCGATCGTGAGGATCGCCGCGGGGCTGCCGGCCGCCAGCAGACGCAGCTGATCTTCCGCAGCCACGCGCAGTGTGTGCTCGTTCCGTACCCGGTCCAGATTTTCGCGGGTGACGCGCCGGTGCTGTACCAGGGCCGCGACAAAGAGTCCGCAGGTGAAATAGGAAACGGACGCGAAGGCGAAACGCAGGGTGAGTTCAATAGTGGTCCCGGGGTAGTCGAAACGGGAACGGAGGAATGCGCAGAATAGCGCAAGCGCCGCCAGTTCGAGCGGCTCGAGCACGAGTGCGGCAAACATCATCGGCAGGATATAGAGAACGCCGAGCGAAATATGTCCAACGATCCAGTCGGCCAGCGTGCTCACGGTCAGCAGAACGCCGGTGACCAGAAAGACGGTGGTGCGGCTCCATGGCGGGCCACGGTCAATCCACTGATCGAGGCCGAGATCCGCGAACGTAATTCTCTTCATTCGAAATGAAAAAGGGCCGTTGGTGAAAACGGCGGCAACCTCAGAATAGCGCGCGAATGTGATGCGGCCTATCCGTGCGCATCCTGCGCCTTCGGATTTGCCGTGGATCGTTCGATTGCCGTGGCAGTCTTTCGGTCAGATATACAAGAAAGCCACGCGCTGAATTCAAAAAATCGATTGGACACCCCCCGAAAGTGTTTATACAGTGAGTGTTTTAAGGCGACGGCAGTTTTCGCTGACGCGCTGTCCATCCCTCAACCAGGTCGTTGAAGGACACGCGTAGCCGCCGCTGATTCACCAGGCCTTCGGCACAAAAATTCAATTCACGAGGTGAAAGCATGGGAGCCAATTCCACCCAGGCAGTCGGTATTTTGCTGTTTCTTGTCGCTTTCGTTCTGCTGGCGGGAGCATTCGCGGGAGGAGGCATCCTTCTCGGGCTCGGGTTTGTTGTGTTACTCGGCGCATCCATCGCGATGTTCCTGAAGTGCAAGCCATGGGAGAACGAAGGCAGAGAGGAGATGAAATAAATGGCGATCGCCGGACTGGCTGTTACCTTTCTTGGATTTCTGATCGCGCTGTTCAGCCTGAGTATGACTGCCAGCGTGACCGGCCGCATGATCATGGTGCTGATTGGCATTGTGGTCAGCCTCGTCGGGATTTTGGGGCTGTTGAATACCGCGTATCTGAAGAACGCGATCTGGAGAAAATAACGCATGAAAAAACTCATTCTTCTCGCCGGTTTCGCCACGTGTCTTTCGATCGCGGCATTTGGCCAGGCG
>DASZVV010000275.1:0-1738 GCA_035546955.1 Bryobacteraceae bacterium | reverse complement strand
GGTCCGAACCGCGTTCGCTGCACCGGGGTGAAAGGTTTGGCGGCGACGCCCTCATACAAAGTTTCGATCAGCTTCGCAGCGGGTTTCCGGGCCATCGGGTCCGTTGCGTATGCCTGGCCCGATGCATACGAAAAGGCGAAGGCCGGAGCGCGGATTCTGCGGCAGCGCCTTGAGCGGATGGGGCTGGAGTTTGACGCCATCCACAGCGAACTGCTGGGCGCAAACGCGTGCCACGGTATTGCGGCCGCGGAGCCATCGCCCGAACTCGCGGCTCAACTCCCGGAAGTCGTGATGCGGTTCGGTGTGCGCTCGAAAAATCGAAATGCGGTTGACCGGTTCACGAAGGAGATAGCCCCGCTGGTACTCAGCGGCCCGCCGTCAGTAACAGGATTGGGTGCGGGGCGGCCTAAAGTGGAAGAAGTCATGGCATATTGGCCCGCGCTGATCCCGAAGAGCGAAGTTTCGCCGGTGGTGTCCCAATGAAGATCCGTCTGCTTGATATCGCGCATTCGCGTTCGGGGGATAAGGGCAACACGAGTAACATCGGTCTGATTGCGCGTTCGCCGGAGCACTATAAGACGCTCGTGGAGCACGTGACCGCCGAACGCGTGAAGGCGCATTTCGCCGGGATCTGTTTGGGGCGAGTGGAACGATTCGAATTGCCGAATCTGCATGCGCTCAACTTCCTGCTCTATGAAGCGCTGGATGGCGGCGGCACGCTCTCATTGCGGGCTGACCCCCAGGGCAAAACTCTGGGGACCGCGCTTCTTCGCATGGAAATTGAGGTTTCAGGGTGAAGGCGCGGCGTGTCCTCATCGCGGCGCTGCTGGTTTGGCTTTTCGCATCCTATCCGGGGTCCACTCAGGAAAAGGATAAATGGATTCGGCTCACCTCAGCTCACTTTGAAATGTATTCGGCGGCAGATCAGAAGAAGTCCGCCGCCACTCTCGAATATTTCGAACGCGTTCGCGATTTCTTTCTGACCGCGTCACCTGTGCGGCCGCCGGGCGATTTTCCGGTTCGCATTGTCGCATTCAAAGATCCGGACGAAATGCGCATATTCTCGCCGAATCCATCCGCGGCGGCGTATTTTGCGCCGGGGCCGGTGCGCGACACGATCGTGATGAAGAGCCCGTCGGACGATAATTATCCGATCGCGGTTCACGAATACATGCACCTGGTGATGCGCCACAGCGGACTGCATATTCCCCTGTGGCTCAATGAGGGCTGGGCGGACGTTTATTCCACGCTGAAGCCGGTCAGCGACGGCGTGGCGGTAGGCGATCTGATCGCGCGCTACATGCCGATACTCAATTCCTCGCAATGGTTCACGGTGGAACAGCTGCAGGGAGTGACAAACCAGTCGCGTGAATATAACGAAGCGTCGAGAACGGGGATGTTCTACGCCGAGAGCTGGGCGCTGACACACATGCTCTTTCTCTCACCGGACTACAAGGCGGGCTTTGCGCGATTCGTCTCCGCGCTGAGCCGGAACAGTCCACTCACGGATGCTCTCCGGATGGCGTTTGACAAGACACCGAGTCAGGTACTGCTCGATCTTCAGGGTTATCTGGCGCGGAAGAAGCTTTACGGCACGGTGTTTCTGGTTCCGATGAAGAAGGATGCGGATGCGCCGGAAGCGGAAACGCCCAGTCCCTACGATATTGACCTGATGCAGGCGGATCTGCAGTTTGCCTCCAGCCACCGGGCAGCTGCCGCACAGTCGTACTCGCAATTG
>DASZVV010000274.1:0-2057 GCA_035546955.1 Bryobacteraceae bacterium | reverse complement strand
TCGGCGATGCCGCCGGATATCCGCGCCCATGCCCGCTATCCCGAGACGATGTTCCGGATTCAGGCCGAGGCATACCGGGCGTTTCACGTGCGCGATGCGGAGACTTTCTACAACAAGAGTGACGCCTGGGACATCGCGAAGGACATTTCCGATCAGTCGCGGCAGGCGGTCGCGGTGGAGCCCGCCTATGTGGTGGCGAGTCTCCCCGGGGAAAAGTCGGCCGAATTTCTACTGATGATCCCCTTCACGCCGCGCGACCGGGAGAACCTGATCAGCGTGATGATGGCGCGCTGCGATGGGGAGCATCTGGGCGAGGTGCAGTTCCTTCAGCTTCCCAGGCAGGTGATTCTCAACGGGCCGAGGCAAATGGAGGCGCGCATCAATCAGGATCAGAACATCTCCAAGGACTTGACGCTGTGGAACCAGCAGGGGTCTCAGGTGCTGCACGGCCAGATCCTGGTGCTGCCGATTGACAACACCTTCCTGTACGTGGAGCCTTTCTACATTCAGGCGATGCAGGCGCAGATGCCGCAGTTGAAGAAAGTAGTGCTCGCCATGGGGGACCGGCTCATTTACACGGACACGTATGACGAAGCGCTGGCTCAACTGGCCTCGCTGATGGGCGAAGCTGCGCCAGCTCCTTCGGGAGCGGCGGCTCCTGCGGCCGCCACAGGCACGGCGGCGCCGGCCGCTCTGCCGGCGGTCCCCGCGAATGATCCGCGCATCGGCGAGATTCGCCGCCACCTGGAGCGGTATCGCGATCTGGCTGCACAGGGGAAATGGTCCGAAGCGGGCAAAGAACTGGAAGCGATTCAGTCGATCGTGCGCTAACGCCGGGCGCCCCGGTTTAAGCTGGACGTATGAAACTCCGGCTGATTCTTACTGCGGTTCTCTCTTCGTTTCTGACGCTGGCGGTGGTCGAAGCCGTTCCGGCCTTAAGCTCCAGCGTGAAACTCGAAAATGCGCGAGTGAAAGTGTCCGAGATTATCTATACTCCCGGCGCGGAACGATCCCGTTACACGCGGCAATCGGATCAGGTCATCGTCTTTCTGGACGACTGCCGGTATGAGCGGACCGACTCCACCACTCAGGAGAAGACGATCCGCGAGCGGAAATCGGGTGACGTCATCTGGCACTCGAAGGGAGAAGACGCGCCCGTGCTGCGGAATCTGGGATCGAAAGCGTACCGGACTTTGTTAATTGAACTGAAGTAGCGGCCTGCAATAAAAAACCGCCCGGGCGAACCCGGGCGGTTGTTGTCTTTCTGACTCGAATGGTCCTAGTCGCCGAAGGAGCCGACTTCTTCGCGCTGTTCAGCCGGAGCGGCGGGAGCTGAGGGCTTCGCGACAGGCAGGATCGAATCGAGCGTCACCAGTCCCTCCACCGGCTTCTGGCCGAGGACGTGCTCTTTGTAGAGCTTCATCATTTCCGCGTCCTTCGCCCGTTGCTGGGCGGCAAGCTTGGCGTCGCGGGCGCGGGCTTTTTCCTCGCGCGCGGTCTTGGCGATGCCGAGATTGTCCAGATCGTGCTGGCGGTCCGCATGCACGGCGTCCTCGTTAAGCACCAGCGTATGCTCCGTCGTGGTCAGGTTCACCTTCTTGTTGCCGGCGAAGATCTCGTGGCGGCCCTTCTCCTCGTACCACTTGGTGAGCGTTGCCGTCATGTGCATCTTCTCGATGATATTGCGCCAGCCCACGCCCGTGTTATACGCGCAGAAGGAGATCTCACCGTCTTGCGTGGCGTAGGGAATGATGCACTGCTCGGTGCGGCGGAAATCGTAGTTGAACAGATCCTGGAACCACATGCCTGCGATGAACAAAAAGTTCCAGCGGTCCTGCCGTCGCTTCATCACGTCGTCAATCGTCCGGTCCGGCCCAACCTTCCCATAGTTCTTCCCGGTCACGTTGTAGTTCTTGTCGAACTTCTTCAAGAGATCCATCATCTTGAAGTGCGTCGGCGACTGGAACGGATCGTAATTCTTCATCAAACACAGCGCCATCCCAAAGCCGGTCCAGAACTTGCTGCGCGCGCCGTCGTTGACTTTGGCAATATCCTTA
>DASZVV010000273.1:0-35838 GCA_035546955.1 Bryobacteraceae bacterium | reverse complement strand
CCCAGGATTTCACCGCGATGCAGCGTGAAGGAAACGTTGCGATACTCGCCGGCGTATGTGATGCCATCGACTTCGAGCACTGGCTCGCCGGCCGGAGGCGGGAGCGCGGGATAAAGATCGTGGATATCGCGCCCCACCATGTGGCGGATGATTCCATTGGCATCGATCTCGCCACGCGCGCCGGTGAACACCATGTGGCCATCGCGCAGAATGCTGATTCGGTCGGCGAGCCGTTCCAGTTCTTCCATGCGGTGCGAAATGTAGACAATGGCGAGTCCTCTTTCGCGAAGCGCTCCGATGATGCGGAAGAGTTCCTCGCTTTCCCGATGCGAGAGCACGGCGGTGGGTTCATCCATCACGATGACTCGTGCGGCGGTGGCGAGCGCGCGGGCGATTTCGACAAGCTGCTTTCCGGCGCGTGTGAGCGTGCCGACGATCGTCGCCGCCTTGAGCGGAAAATTGTGGCGGTCGAGGATTTCCTGGGCATCCACATTGAGGCGATGATTATCCAGCAATCCCGAAGATCGCATCGGCTCGCGGCCCAGGAAAATATTCTCCGCCACGGTCAGATGATCGGCGAGGATCTGTTCCTGGAAAATCATCCCGATGCCGGCTTCGCGGGAATCGTACGGGCTTGAAATCTGAAGATCGCGGCCTTCGAGCCGGATAGCGCCAGCGTCTTTTGAATACACGCCGTTGAGGATTTTCATCAGCGTGGACTTGCCCGCGCCGTTCTCTCCCACGAGCGCATGAACCTCATGCGGCCAGAGCGAAAGGCTGACGCCGTCGAGCACACAATTCCCCCCGAATGACTTGGTGACGCCCGTCATTTCGAGGAGAGGCTCGGGCATTATTTCAGGTACTTCTGGATGGGAGGATTGAGGAGGTCCTGCACGGCCGGATCTTTCAGGTTGGCCGCGGTCACCAGCGTAGCGCCCGTGTCGATGCGTTTCTCAGGCGTCTTTCCGTGAAGCTGATCGATCAAAGTCTGCACCACGGTATAGCCCATTTTGAACGGATTCTGCACAACGAGCGAATCGATATTGCCCGCCTGCAGATCTTCGATCAAAGTCGGCGAAGAATCGAACCCGACGATCTTCACTTTGCCCGCCAGATTGTGCGACTTTGCGCCCTGTACCGCGCCGATGGAGCCGGATTCGTTGCTGCAGAAAATACCGGCGATATCCGGGTTCGCAGTCAGGATATCCTCAGCCACCGCGAGGCTTTTCGCGCGGTCCGACATGCCGTATTGCATCGCGACGACAACCAGATTCGGCGCATTCTTCGCGAGCGTTTCCTTAAAACCGTTTTCGCGCTCCACGGTGGAGACGCCGCCGGGCGCCGTCGCAACAATCGCGATCTTGCCGCCCTTCGGGAGAATCTCGGCCATGCGCGCAGCAGCCATCGCGCCGCCTTTGTAGTTGTCAGTCGACACATAGCTGACGTACTTATCGCTCTTGATGCCGGAGTCGAAGATCGACACCGGGATTTTCGCGGCAGCCGCCTGCTCGACGACCGGCACCAGCGCTTCACCATGCGCCGGAGCGAGCGCGATGCCATCCACATGTTGGCTGATGAAGTTTTCGACGATGCCGATCTGTCCACTGAGGTCGTTTTCGGCGGCGGGCCCGTCCCAGAGGATCTCAGCGCCGAGTTCCTGGCCGGCCTTGACCGCACCCGCATGGACCGATTGCCAGAAGATGTGCGTCTGCCCCTTTGGGACAACGGCGATGCGAAGCTTCGCGTTCCGGTTGCAAGCCGCGTTAGTGAGGAGCAGGAAGACGGCGGCGAGCGCGAGCCGCGATTTCGTAAGGGCCATGGAGTCCTTAGAAATTATATGCGATGTCGTGTTCGAGCCCCGAATTTGCGGCTGCGGACTCGTGGAACGCGGAGGAATCGGTGGAAACCGCCGTCAGCCGGCTACTGGGGCCGGCCGGTAAGCCCCATCCGCGAGGACGGCTGTCTCTCGATCCGCCCCTCATTCCCCCCGCTGGCCGGCACATCAATGTGACCAATGAACAGTGACGAATGAACAGATCTATGACCTTATTGATTTTGCCTGACGTCAATGTCTGTCGGGCGCTGACGTCGCGCAGCGCCGAATCCTCTCCTCTCTCAAAGCTGCGCTCAATTCTCGCTCGGTTTTTCGACGTGGTCGATCACGAATAAATCTACCGGCGCTTTCGTCGATTCGAGTTTCAGTCCAAGCTGCTGCTGAAACGCAGTATAGATATCCGGCGGCGCGTCGAGATTTGCGTCGGCCGCCGCGGGCGCGCCATCGGGTGTCCACTTCAGAATGAAGTCGTAGCGTTTGTTGCCGAGGCCGGTCTGATCGACCACCGGCTGATCGACAGCATTCGCCTGCAGAAACTCCGCAAACTCCTGCATCGTCGCGTTGCGGACATTCAATCCTCGCGGGCCGCCCCCGCCAAAGCCAGGCAGACCATTCGGATTATTCGTATCCTCGGTAATCTTCAGGCCCAATTTCCCAATGGTCAGCGCGTAGGCCGACATTTCCTTCTTTTCGTTATGGAAGGCCAGATGGAATCGGTCGGGCAGCATCCCTTTGACCATGGCCATGAGCTGCGTGATGGAGGGGATACCCTCGGTATCGGGTTTGCCGACGATATCGTACTTGTCTTCTTCGACCCAAAGCGGGCCGCCGGTAATCTGTTTCGGATGAAGCCCGTAGGCGATCTTGATCAGATCTTTCAGCGACGTATTGTGGGTGTTCAGCCAGCCGCTTCGATTCACGGTGAAACCGAAACCCTGCGGATTCTGGCTGGGCTTGATTGTGGTGACTTCGAACTGCGGCTTCGCATCGGCCGGCATGATTTTGGGAGGTGGAGGGGGCTCCGGAATCGTCCACTCTGTGCCGGGTGTCGCCCGCGTCAGCACCAGAGGAAGCGGATTGCCCTGCGTCCAGTTGCCCGTGATCGTGTTGCCGTCGGAACTGATTTTGCCTTCATAGCTCCCGTTCACCGCGGCGATGGTCATCTTAAGCGTGGACCCGTCGCGAGTGACCGAGCTCACGGGTATGGGTTGCCCTCCCTGATCGATGCTGTAGTTAACGGCCTTCAGCTTGTCATCGTCACCCACAGAAATTTTGAAGACGATTCGGAGACTCTGCGGGCCGGCGACGAGAGTGCCTTGCCAGGTTCCGGCCAGGTTTTGCGCATTCAGAGTGGTTGCCAGGCCAGCGATGACCAACACCCACAGCACACGTTTGATCATTGCGAGCCTCCAGGACCGGGAAAATCGATACTCAGTCTAACAGACTTATACGCGGAAGAGTTGCAGGAGTTCGCGCTCAATTCCCCGTAGTTTCTGCTACTCTGATAGTGGATCCGAAATACCGTGAATCCGCACCCTCCCGAGTTCCACCCCGATCAGCCGGAGGCGTTGCCCCGCAGTGTTCTTGCCCGCGACGAACCAGGGTTTGCAGCCGCCAAAATGGCTGGTTTTCAATACGTTGCGGTCGCGATCTTCCTCTTCCTGGTCTCCGGTTTCTGGCAGCTCCAGATTCAGAGCCCGGAGGTGTACAGCGAACGCGCCGAGCGGAACCGCGTGAAAATCTTCCCCATTGGAGCTCCCCGCGGCAAGATTCTCGATCGTGACGGACGGGTGATCGTCGATAACCAATCCTCCTGGAGCGTGATCCTCTCCCGGGAAAGCCTCAAAATGGAGCACCTGCACGAAATTGCCGATGGCCTCCATCTCGATTACGACGACCTCGTCGCCAAAGTCACCCGCTACCTCCGGCGGTCCAAAGTCGAGCCCATCATTATCAAGGAAAACCTGACGCTCGGCGAATTGGCGTTCGTGGATTCGCATCGAGACGCCAACACCTTCCCCGAAATGGCGCTCGTGCAGCTCCCGAGGCGCGTCTATCCGGCCAACGGACTACTGGCGCACGTCATCGGGTACACCGGTGAAATCAGCGAAAGCGAGCTCGATAATCCCGATTACGCGAAGTACAACCAGGGACAGATCATCGGCAAGACCGGCCTCGAGAAGGAATACAACGACATCCTGATGGGGGTCGACGGCGAGCGCCGCGCAGTGGTGGACAACATGGGACGCGAGCGCGAGATGCTCAGCGAGGTCAAGGCGATCCCCGGCCACAATCTCCAGACGACGATCGATCTCGATCTGCAGGCGGTCGCCGAACTCGGCACTGAGGGAAAGCGCGGCGCGTTGGTAGCTCTCGATCCGAACACCGGTGAGATTCTTGCCATGGTGTCGCGCCCGAGCTTCGATCCCAACAAATTTGCGGTTCGGATCAAGTCATCGGACTGGCGCGAACTGACGGAAAATCC
Source organism: Bryobacteraceae bacterium (assembly GCA_035546955.1). GTDB lineage: Bacteria > Acidobacteriota > Terriglobia > Bryobacterales > Bryobacteraceae > BOG-234. Next base: position 31,519 of record DASZVV010000273.1, on the reverse strand, counting down.
GGATAACCCGCTGCTGGCGCGCGCCACCCAGGCGCAGCTCCAGCCCGGATCGACGTTCAAACCGATCATGGCGCTCGCGGCTCTCGAAACCGGCAACGTCACGCCCGCCACCACCTACAATTGCCCCGGCGGCGCCACTTTCTACGGCCACTTCTATCACTGCGATCAGCACCACGGAACGCTGGACCTCCATCGCGCCATTACGCTCTCCTGCGACACGTACTTCTATAACGTGGGTGTCAAGATGGGGATCGATGACATTGCTTATTACGCCCACATGATCGGCTACGGCGCGAAAACCGGCGTGGATCTGCCGAATGAGGCCACCGGCACCGTTCCGTCCCCCGAATGGAAGCTGCGTACGCAGCGGGAGAAGTGGTACGCAGGCGAAACGGTGTCGGTCTCGATCGGACAGGGCGCGCTGACGGTGACGCCGCTCCAGATGGCCCGCGCAATCGGCGGAGTCGCCATTGGCGGCGTGTGGCATACGCCTCATTTCCTGAAGGCTTTCAAGGAAGATAAGCCGACGGAATGGACGCTGAATCCGGAGAACGTAAAAACGGTGGTGGACGGGATGTATGGCGTCGTCAACGAAGGCGGCACCGGCGTTGGCGCGAAGATTCCGGGCATCGACGTCTGCGGCAAGACCGGCACTGCTCAGACGGCCTCCGCGGAATATGCCAAGTCCCACAAGGACGTCAAAGACAACTCCTGGTTTGTCGCGTTCGCCCCCTGCTACAAGCCGGAGATTGTGGTCTCCATGCTCTGGGAAGGTGGCGAATGGGGCAAGAATTCAGCCCCGGTTGTCCGCGACGTCCTGAAAGCCTATTTCGACAAGAAACAGCGGATGATGGACGTGCAGATGCAGAATCAGCCGCAGTCGACGCCCGCCATGTCCCTGCTGACCGCCCCTGGAAAGATCGAGCAGCCGCAATAAACCATGCGTAATTCGGGCGTTCGCGATTTCGACTGGCCGATGGTGGCGGTTATCATTTTGATCTGCGCCCTGGGCGTGCTGCAGATTTTCAGCGCCACGCATGACACCGTCTGGCAGGGCTCCTGGTGGAAGCAGATCTTCTACATTGGCTCCGGATTCTGGCTCATGTGGGCGGTAGCGAAGCTCGATTACCACACCATGATCGCGAGAGCCTACCCCGGATATCTCATCTCCGTGGTGCTCCTTCTGGCCGTGCTGCTGTTCGGCCGGACGGCGTTCGGGTCCACCCGCTGGATTGCGCTGCCCGCCGGCATTCACCTCCAGGTATCCGAGTTCGCCAAGTTCGTTATCGTCCTCCTCGTCGCGCGATACCTGACGGATCTGCGGAGCGATGTATTGGAAATGCGGGATTTCCTGAAGCTGGCGGGCATGATCGTCATCCCCATGGCGCTGATTGCCAAAGAGCCCGATCTGGGGACGGCGCTTACGTATCTTCCGATCCTGGCGATCGGAGTCCTGCTGGCGGGGCTCCGCTGGAAGTATTGGGTGGCGCTTGCCGTGGTTGCGCTCGTCGTGCTGCCGGTCGGCTACACCCACCTGCAGCCCTATCAGCGGGCCCGGCTGGCCAGCTTCCTGGACCCCGACCGCGACCCACAGGGTACCGGATATCAGCTGATTCAGTCCAAAATAGCCGTCGGATCGGGCGGAACGTGGGGAAAAGGTATTACCAAGGGCAGCCAGACCCAGCTCCGGTTCCTGCCGGTGCCGCATACGGACTTCATTTTTTCAGCCTTCGCCGAGGAGCACGGCTTCATCGGGGTGATGGCCGCGCTGGCACTTTATTTTATTTTGCTGATGCAGGTGGTCCAAAACGGACAGACTGCGCCGGACCGGGCGGGCATGTATATCTGTATGGGAGTTGCGGCTCTTCTTTTATTTCATATACTGGTAAATGTTGGAATGGTGATCGGGCGAATGCCCGTAACCGGTATTCCGTTGCCGCTGATGAGTTACGGCGGGTCGAGCGTGTGGTCGACGTTTCTGATGCTCGGCCTGGTCAATAGTGTGCGGGTTAGAAGATTTGTGAACTAGGGCGGATGTGAGGAGTACTTCCGGAGTTCGCCCCGAACGTTTTTAGTGCAGTTTTTAAGAAGTAAAGGAAATTTCAAGACAGGTAGTCGGGATCCTGAGTAAGGGAGACTTTGCGGATCGGCCTGGGTACTTCAGGTCTTCCGCCCGCCGCGCAGTAGCGGCCGGTGGTCCGAAGCAAAGATGGGGTCCCTGAGCCGATGCGGGTGTTGAGCGTGCCGGGCATGAGTTGCCAACGGATTCTCCACCCTCCGGCAGCGTGAGTTTTGTAGTTGTTGTCGCCGGGCGCCGCCCGGTTGTAGTTTTGGGGGCGGCTGGCGACCCTTACGCAGGGCGCGAAACGTCGAAGATCGGACCGGAATCTCCCGGCATGGGCAGGAGCCTGGCGGGAGAAGAAGGATGTCGAAGGAGTTAATCGTCGCGGCCGGGCGTCACGAGACGCGGGTTGCGATCCTCGAAGATGATCAGCTCGTGGAGGTTTTCCATGAGCGCGAGAAAGAATATTCCCTCGCAGGCAGTATCCATAAGGGACGTGTGACCCGCGTGCTTCCGGGCATGCAGTCCGCGTTCGTGGATATTGGTCTGGAGCGGGACGCATTCCTCTACGTTTCCGATTTTTTCGAAGACACAGATGAGTACGACGCTGTCGTCAGCACCGCTGAAGACAAAGTCATGAAGCTCGAGAAGAGCGGAGGTGCGTCACTGCCCGGTGAAGCGCGCGCGATGGCCGCGCCCGCCACCGCCGAGGCCGTAGCCACGGAAGAAGCGCCGCCAGCGGAGGGCCAGCCCCCTCGCGAAGGTCGGCCGGATGGCCGGGGCGAACACGACGGACGCCGTGAACACGGGCGCCGGGGACGCCGCGGGCGCCGTCGCGGTGGGCGTGGAGGTGGTGGTCTCCCCGAATCGAAGTATTTCACCCCCGGAGCGGAGCGCCAGACGGGATCTGTGGAGACACGGGCAGAGGAGCCGGAGGAAGAAGCAGAGGAGCCGGTTTCGGCGGAAGAGACCCGCCCGGCAGCCGAATCGCAGCCGTACGAGCGTCTGGTCCTGCCTGGCGAATCGCTCGCTAAGTACAGCGCGCCGCCCCACGAGGCTGCGGCGCCATCGGCGCCTGAAGCAGCCGAGGCAGCGGAAATCGAGCCCGCCATTCCAGTGGATCATCATCTGGCGGGACTGGTTTGGGCAACGCCCTCGCCGATTCTCGGCGCGGCCTCCGAAGACGGACCGGTGGTGGAGGCGATTGCCGAAGCCGAGCCGGTCAAACCGGAACTCATTCCCACACCGGACGGCCCGGCAGAAGGGCTCTCGCCGGAAGATGAAGAGCAGATTCTGGCCGCCGCCGAGGCCGTGGAAGCAATTCAGGAAGAAGCCATCGACGAGATCGCGATCGGCGTGCCTCCGGCGGATATTGATGATGAAGCCGAAGCCGTGGACAGCGACGACGAATCGGCGGAGGCGGTTGCCGAATCCGAAACGGAGCCGGAATCGGTGGTTGCGGCGGCGGCTGGCGAAGAGGGGCCGGAGCCCGCGCGCACACCTGTCAGTCTGACCGCAACGCTGCGAGAGCAGGGGCATCGCTACCCGCATCGGGTATCGCGCCGCTCACGGCGCCGCGGCGGACGCAATCGCGGTGGAGAAGACCGCGGGCCGCGTCCGAATGCCGAGCAGCCGGGCACTGAGGCTGCGCAGGTTGCGGTGGACCGGATCGCCGATGCCGATGAAGCCGCCATTGATGCGGCGCTGGCTTCGCCGGACAACGGCCAGGCCGTTCTGGTGGAAGAGAAGGCGCCGGCTGTGCGCGAAGATCGCCGTTCGGACCGCGAGCGCGGACGGGAACGTGGCCGCGGGCGCGAAGGCCGCCGCGAGGGACGCGAACGCGAAGAACGCGAACGTCCGGTCCTCCCTTCGATTTCCGATCTTCTGAAGGAAGGACAGGAAATCATTGTCCAGATTTCCAAAGAGCCGCTGGGCCAGAAGGGTGCGCGCATTACGTCGCATATCGCGCTGCCGGGCCGGTTTGTTGTTTACATGCCGACGGTGGATCATGCCGGCGTTTCGCGCAAGATCCCGTCCGAAGAAGAACGCCACCGCCTGAAGAAGGTTCTCCAGACGCATCGTCAGGGCATTCCCGGCGGATATATCTGCCGCACCGCGGCGGAAGGCAAGAGCGAAGAAGAGCTCCGCAGCGACATGCACTTCCTCTACAACCTCTGGCTCGATATGCGCCAGAAGGCGGAGAAGAAGCCGGCGCCGGTGCTGCTGCACCACGATCTGGATCTTGTGCAACGCATTCTTCGTGACCAGCTCACTACGTCGTTCAAGACGATCTGGGTGGATAACGAAGAGCACTACGAAAGCATCCTGCGTTTTGTGGAACGCTTTCAGCCCGCGCTCGTGGGACGCGTGAAACTGTATACGCGCGAGAATCCGATTTTCGACGAATTCGGTATTACGGCGGAACTGGAGAAGGCGCTGAGGCCGAAGGTCTGGCTGAAGTCCGGCGGCTACATTGTTATCAACCAGACTGAAGCGCTCGTTGCGATCGATATCAATACCGGAAAGTACGTCGGAAAGTCGAATCGCCTCGAAGACACGATCGTCAAAATCAACACAGATGCCATTCGGGAGATCGTTCGGCAGATTCGTCTGCGGGATCTCGGCGGTATCATCGTGGTCGATTTCATTGATATGGACGAGCGCAAAAATCGCCAGAAGGTAATGGCGGCGCTTGAAGATGCAATGCGGGTGGACCGCGCGCCTTACAAGATTCTGCAGTTTAACGATTTCGGGCTGGTGGCGATCACGCGCAAGCGCGTGAAGCAGTCGCTCGAACGGACGCTCTGCGCACCATGCTCTTATTGCGAGGGCGCAGGCTACATCAAGAGCCCGCAGACGGTGATCACGGAAATTCTCTCGGAAGCGCAGCGCATGCGCAAAGCTCTGGCCGGAGAGAAAGGCAACGTGGTGCTGCGCGTGAATCCGGAAGTGGCGAAGATGCTCAAGAGCAACCATAATTCCTATCTGCAGGAAGTGGAAGAGATTCTCGGAAAAACCGTTATGGTGAAGAGCGACCCGCTGCTGCACCAGACGAAGTTCGATTTGGCGTAACGCTTTTTTGGCGGCCGAGTTGTAGGGTGTATGCGCCTGCAGCTCGGCCGCCTTCTCTTTTGCATCAGCCTCACAGGCACTGGTATGGCGCAGTCGTTCGACGCAGCGGCTGTGAAGCCGGCGGATCCGGCCGCGATGGGATCGACATTCCAATTCCCACCCGGAGGCAGGCTGCGGATCTCGAATGCCACGCTGCGGCAGATTATCGAAACGGCATGAGGTTCGAACTTCGGGTCCACATCGAAACGCGAGAGTTGCCGATGTATCGCCTCGTCATCGCGAAGAATGGCCCCAAAATCGAGCGCCGGGCCGAAACGGCTGGCTCGACTCCCGCGGGCATTCGGAGCAGTTGCGGACGAATGACCGGCACGAACACCACAATCGCCAATCTCGCGGTCTATTTATCGCGACAACTCCACCGGCCCGTGGAAGATCAGTGCGGGCTTACGGGCAAGTACAACTTCGAATTCGAATGGACGCCAGACGATACGCCGTGCTCACCGGCGACAGAGGGCCTTCGCTGTTTACAGCACTGCAGGAAAAGCTCGGACTTCGGCTGGAAAGCGGAAAAAGTCCGCAACAGATCCTCGTCATCGATAACGTGACAAAGCCCGGGGAAAACTGATCACGCCAGTTGATCGGCAATCGGCAGGCGGCGGATTCGTTTGCCTGTCGCCTGGAAGATTGCGTTACAGACGGCGGGGGCGATGGCCGGAACGCCGGCTTCACCCATCCCACCGGGCGCTTCCGTGCTCGCGACGATATGGACATCGACTGCCGGCGCTTCGTCCATCCGCACCACATCGTAGCGGTCGAAATTCGACTGCTGGACCCGGCCTTTTTCAATCGTGATCTCGCCCTTGAGCGCGGCGCTGAGTCCGAAAATAATCGCGCTGCGGATCTGCTGCCGGATGATGGCGGGGTTGATCGTCTGTCCGCAATCGGTAGCACAGACGACCTTGTGGACTTTCACCTTCCCCTGATTTACCGACACCTCCGCCACCTGCGCCGTGAAGCTGCCGACGTTGTTCACCACCGCGACGCCATGGAAATGGCCTGCCGGCAGAGGCTTGCCCCAGTTGGCCTTCTCAGCCGCGAGATTCAAAATCCCCAGCAAACGCGGGGTATTCGCGAGCAGCCGCCGGCGTAGCTCGACGGGATCCTTTCCGCCGGCAGCCGCGAGTTCGTCCAGAAACGATTCCGCGAAGAACGTGTTCTGCGTATAGCCGACGGCGCGCCAGTAGGTGGTCGGAACGCCTCCCGTGACAGCGTGATAATCGACCTGCATGTGCGGAATGGCGTAATGCAGATCGGCGAGGCCTTCGACGCTGGTGGAGTCAATGCCTCCACCGCCGCCGCGCCCACCTCCAAAATTGCCGCCACCTCCCATCGGCGGGCACGCAATGTTCGCAGTCAGCACGACCGGCCAGCCCTGCGCATCAAGCCCGCCCGCGAATCGCGTCACAGATGCGGGCCGGTAGATTCCGTTCTGAATGTCGTTCTCGCGCGACCAGGTCACCTTGACGGGCACGCGAATCGCTTTCGCAACCTCGATCGCCTCGGCTGCAAAGTCCGTTCCCGCGCGGCGTCCGAAGCCGCCGCCCATGTACTGCGTATGGACCGCAATCTGATCGGGCCGCAGTCCGGTGATCTGCCGTGCGACACCTGCAATGCCGGTCTGCATCTGGGTGGAAGCCCAGACGTCACAGCCATCAGCGCGGACATGAGCGACGCAGTTGAGGGGCTCCATGGGAGCGTGCGCGAGGAACGGCGCTTCATAAACAGCATCGATCTTCGCCGCCGCAGACGGCAATGCCGCGGCGCCTTCGCCCGTGCGACGCGCGGAAGCGCCGGGCTGCAGCGTCTGTTCGGCGAATGCCCGGCGGTTCTCCGGAGTGCTGAAGGCGGCATTTGGGCCTTCATTCCACTGGATGACGAGAGCCTTCGCGCCGGCGAATGCCGCCCAGGTATTATCGGCAATCACTGCCACGCCAGTCGAGATCTGCACGGCATCTTTGGCTTTTGCGGCGTCAAAGCTCACGACTTTGCCGCCGAAAACCGGGCATCGCGCGACCGCCGCATAAACCATGTTCGGCACGCGGACATCGATCCCGTACGTCGTGCGGCCGGTGACCTTATCCGGCGTGTCCAGACGCTTCAGAGATTTTCCGATAAAGCGAAACTGGTCCGGCGTCTTCAGCCGGATGCCGGTAGGCGGCGTGAGCTTCGACGCTGCTTCCGCCACTTCGCCGTAAGTCAGTTTCGCGCTGTTCGCTGAGTTCGTGATGACACCATCCGACACGCGGCACTGCGCGCGATCCATATTCCAGCGCTGCGCCGCGGCCTGCACGAGCATCTCGCGCGCCTGCGCACCCGCAGTGCGAAGCGGCATCCACCCGGTCCGGACGCTCTGGCTGCCGAATACACCCTGCAACCCGAAAGCGGGATCAATGCCGGGGAACTCCGTGTGGATCTTGTTCCAGTCGCATTCGAGTTCTTCCGCGAGAAGCTGCGACAGCGACGTCACGGTTCCCTGCCCCATCTCCGACTTATGGATCTCCAGCGTAATTGAATCATCCGTCCCGATTCGAATCCACGCATTGACTTTCGCCGGCGCAGCAGATTGGGCATCAAGCTTCCGGTCCGGCAGGCAGAACCCGATGACAAGACCGGCGGCAGCGGTTTTGAGGAAGCCGCGGCGGCTGGGAGCGAAGGCGGTGCTCATGCGCGGCCTCCATTCGCCTGCATCTCAGCGGCACGATGAATTGCGGCGCGAATATCCTGATACGTACCGCACCGGCAGATGTGGAACTTCATTACTTCGTCGATATCGGCGTCTGAAGGCTTCGGATTCTTCGCCAGCATCGCGGCGACTCCCATGATCTGGCCCGATTGGCAATAGCCGCACTGGGGCACATCCAGGTCCACCCAGGCTTTCTGGACGGGATGCGATCCATCCGGCGACAAACCTTCGATGGTGGTCACATGCTTTCCGGCAATGCCCGAGGCCTGCATGGCGCACGCGCGCATGGCAATGCCTTCGATGTGCACGGTGCAGGCGCCGCAGAGCGCCATGCCGCAGCCGAACTTGGTTCCAGTCATGCCAAGCGTGTCGCGCAGGACCCAGAGCAGCGGCATCTGCGGGTTCACGTCTACGGTCTGGGGCTTTCCATTCAGCGTGAATTTAATGATTGCCATGCGGAACTCCGTTTCCGAGGATATCAGGAATTGGCTGGTATAGTGCTCGCATGGTTGCCCATGATCTCACGCCTATTCTGAACGTCTCGAATATCGAAGAGAGCTTCGCCTGGTTCGAAAAACTGGGCTGGAAAAGAGAGTGGGATTGGGGCACACCGCCCACATTCGGCGGCGTCTGCTCGGGAAAGTGCGCCATCTTTCTCTGCCAGGGCGCGCAGGGCGGCCGCGGCAAGGGAGCGAACAAATCCACGTTTGGGGAGGACGGCGATTCGACCGCCGATCGGGGTGTTTGGATGTCAGTCTGGGTCGATGATGTTGATGCAATTCATCGCCATTGTCGGGAGCAGGAAATCGACGTCGTCTGGCCGCCGACCGACATGCCGTGGGGCGTTCGCGAGATGCACATCCGGCATCCGGATGGTCACGTTTTCCGGATCAGCCGCGGCAAATAGTCAGCAGTTCTTCAGGCGACTCGATCCAGAAGTCCGGCGACCAGCGCTCCATATCAGCGCGCTGGCCATATCCGTAGAGGACCCCGCAGGTCTTGACACCAGCACGGCGTCCAGCTTCCATGTCAGCCGCGGAATCGCCGATAAACAGGCAATCTTCCGGCTTCGCGCCGACCGCCTGCATCGATCGCAGCAGCACGTCCGGCTCAGGTTTGCAGGGAAAGCCGTCGGTGCCCTGTACGTGATCGAAGTGAGGCAGAAGGCCGAAGAGATCGAGGACGGCGCGCGTGGTCGGTGAGCCCTTCGTCGTTGCGGTGGATTTGCGTCCGGGCAGCGCGGCCAGCATCTCTTTCACTCCCGGATAGGGCTTCGTCGCCTGATGATTACGGCCCGTGTATGTGGTGCGATACTGGCCGATCAGCGCATCGAGCTGTTCGCGCGTGAAATCCGGACGAACGTCGCGGAAACAGACATCGAGGTGATAGCCGATGAAGCCGCGCAGGTAATCGAATTCGAGCGGCGCCGGAACGTGCGGAGAAAGAACTTGCTGGATTGCGCCGCAGATGTCCGCGGCGGAATCCAGCAAAGTTCCATCGATATCGAAGATGTAAACCGGAAATTCCGGGATGCCGGCCTCAGGCAGGCTGCTCGCCCTCATTCAGACCGGGCAGACGGCGTCCGCCGGAAGCTTCCGGACGGAGAACCTGCTGGGTATCGTGATCGGCCGAATCGCGCGGGCCGCCCATCGGCGGAAGATCGCCGCCATTGATGATGGTGCGGATCTCGGAGCCATCGAGCACTTCGCGTTCGAGAAGCAGCTCAGCTACCTTCACCATCTCTTTCGAGTGCGCCTCGATAATGGCGCGCGCCCGATTGTAGCCGTTCGAGATGATGCGCTTCACTTCTTCGTCAATACGAATGGCCGTCTCTTCGCTGTAATCGCGATGCTGAGCGATCTCGCGGCCGAGGAAGATTTGCTCATCCTTCTTGCCGAAGCTCAGAGGACCGAGCTCGCTCATGCCCCACTCGCAGACCATCTTTCGCGCCATTTCAGTAGCGCGCTCGATGTCATTGCCGGCGCCGGTGGTCATCTGGTTGAGGTAGATTTCCTCGGCGATACGGCCCCCCATCAGGATGGCCAGCTGATCATCGCAGTAGGTCTTGCTGTAGTTATGCTTGTCGTCGGTCGGCAGCTGCATCGTGATGCCGAGCGCCATGCCACGCGGAATGATGGAAACCTTGTGCAGGGGGTCGGCATTCGGAACTTTGACCGCCACCACCGCATGCCCGGCCTCGTGATAAGCCGTGGTGCGCTTCTCGGCATCGGTCAGGATCATGGAACGGCGTTCTGCTCCCATCAGGATCTTGTCCTTCGCGAGCTCGAAATCCACCATCATCGCGACCTTGCGATTCTGGCGGGCCGCATAAAGAGCGGCTTCGTTCACCAGATTCGCCAGTTCTGCGCCGGCCAGACCGGGTGTTCCACGGGCCAGAACCGAGAGATCCACGTCATCGCCGAGCGGAACCTTCTTCGTATGAACCTTGAGGATCGCTTCGCGGCCACCCACATCGGGACGTCCAACCACCACCCGGCGATCGAAACGGCCAGGCCGCAGGAGCGCCGGATCGAGTACGTCCGGACGGTTGGTGGCAGCTACCAGAATGACGCCTTCATTCGATTCGAAGCCGTCCATTTCGACCAGAAGCTGATTCAGGGTCTGCTCGCGCTCATCGTGTCCGCCGCCCAGGCCAGCGCCACGATGACGGCCCACCGCGTCAATTTCGTCAATAAAGATGATGCAGGGAGCGTTCTTCTTGCCCTGTTCGAAGAGGTCGCGCACGCGGCTCGCGCCTACGCCCACGAACATCTCAACAAAGTCCGAACCGGAAATCGAGAAGAACGGCACGCTGGCTTCGCCGGCGATGGCCCGCGCCAGAAGCGTCTTGCCCGTACCGGGCGAACCCACCAGCAGAACGCCCTTCGGAATGCGGCCACCGAGTTTCTGGAACTTCTGGGGCTCGCGCAGGAAATCGATAATCTCCTGAAGCTCTTCCTTGGCTTCCTCCACGCCCGCCACATCCTTAAATGTGACCTTGCGCTGCTGGGTGGAGTGCAGGCGGGCACGGCTCTTGCCGAAGCTCATCGCCTTATTGCCGCCGCTCTGCATCTGGCGGACCATGAAAATCCAGAACCCGACGACCAGAATGATCGGCGAGAAGTTTACCAGCATCGAAAGCCAGCCGCTGGCGGAGGAATCGCTGAACGTCATGGTGACGCCTTTATCGCGCAGCTTGGTGTAGAGCTCCGGGTAGGAGCCGGGAATAACTGTGTGATACGACTCGCGGCCGTTCACATAATCCCCCTTCACCTGAGTGGTATCGATCTGGGCGGTCTTAATCTGCCCGGAGTCAACAGCGTCCATGAACTGCGTGAAGTTCAGGGCCACATCGTTCTTGCCATGGCCATGATTAACGACGGCCCACAGCAGGACGGCCATGCAGGCCACCACGACCCAGAAAATGATTGTTTTTACGTTGGAGTTCACAGCACCTCTATATACGACTCACGTCCGCTTCGCCGCTCTATATCGTTAGACGCCCAAAAAACCGTTTTGATTCTAACGGCACCGCTCCTTCACCAGAAGGATGGATTTGCTCTCCGCCGTCGCGGCGAACTGCCGGGCTGGACCGAATCGCCGGGTCCAAACGATTGAATCGCCCATCACAATCACGGGCCACGTGCGCCTTTCCCACAGCGGAACCCGATAATCCTGAAACAGCGTCTTGATCTTGACCGCCGTTCCGGGATGTCCTGGCCGCTCGAACTGATCCCCGGGCCGCCAGTTGCGAAGATGCAGCTGATCCCGGCATTTCGCCGGGTCCAGAGCATTCACCTCACCATTATATACGCCGGACGGGTCGGCTAGTTCCATCCCAATGGTTAACAAAGGTGCATCCACTATGGTTTCGCCAGGGATTTTCATGGGAACAGAGAAGTTACGCTCGATGCGAGCATCAAATCGCTGGGGTGTCATCCGGAGCAGATCGAAGGACCGGTAAACGTCGAGATCGGGGAGCTGGATGCGGCCGGAGCCCTCGCGGCTAGCCATCAGCTTCCGTGCGGATTCCACATGTTGGAAGCCAATAGTGCGCAGATTGCCACGAACGTGCTCCATCGCCCGGCGCAGAAGGCGGCGCTGGACGGCAACGGGAAGCTGGCTGAACGGGCCGATTTCGATAAATACAGTCTCCGGGGCGGTTTTCAGATAGAGCGGCGCCAGCCGGGCGATCTCGGCGGCCCAAAATTCCTCTTCTCCCTGCGCCCAGGTCGCTGTGGATGCCAGCAGTTCCGGAAGCGATGGATTGAGTTCCGCCAGTCGCGGCAAAACCTCTCGCCGAATGTAATTGCGCCGGAAAGAGGTATCCGAATTCGAGGCATCTTCGCGCCACACGATGCCACGCTCGGCCAGCCATTCCCGGATCGCCCCCCGGCGCAGCCCGAGCAGCGGGCGAATAAGTCCGGATTCTGTCTCCGGCCGGATTCCGCTCAAACCGGCCGCCCCTGAACCTCGCAGGAAGCGGAAAAGCACGGTCTCCGCCTGATCGTCCAGCGTGTGGCCGGTCGCGACATGAGAGCAGATTCCATTCTCGATGGCGTCGGCGAAAAATTTGTAACGCAGCCGCCGGGCTTCCTGCTCAATATTGCCAGGCGCCGGCGGAAGCGCCGCTGCGTGGAAGGAAAGATCACGAGCCGCTGCCAGATCCCGAACGAAGGCTTCATCGGCATCCGATTCCATACCGCGAAGCTGGTGGTTGACGTGCAGCACAGCCACAGCTGCGCCCAAATCGTGAAGTGCCGTCAGCAGGAAAAGAGAGTCCGCTCCACCCGAGACGGCAACGCCGATTCGCTTCCTCTCGCCGATCGCAGCCGCTACCTGGTCGATCACACTTTCGATCTTATGATGAGGACAGTGAAACTGCTGATCTTTTCCGATATTCACAATGACGGTGCGGCGCTCCAGCGCCTGATGGCGACGGAAGCCGACTATTACTTTTGCGCGGGCGATCTGGTGAACTGGTCGCGCGGGCTTGATGCCATGGGAGAAATCCTGAAAGCGCGCGCGGACCGCCTTTACGTCATTCCAGGCAATCATGAAACAGCGGAACAGATCGACACTTTCTGCACGAAATTCGGTTTCCACAATTTTCATGGGCAACGGATGGAGATTGGCGGCTTCGAAGTTGCCGGGCTCGGTTATTCCAATCCCACGCCGTTCGATACTCCCGGAGAATACTCCGAAGAAGAGCTGGAGAAGCGCCTGCACGCGTTCGACGGACTCAAGCCGATGATTGCGGTCTGCCACGCGCCGCCATTCGGGACGATGCTCGACCGCATCACTAACCTGAAGCACGCCGGCAGCCGGTCCATGCGCGCATTCCTCGAGCGCGAGCAGCCTCGCTATTTCTTCTGCGGCCATATCCACGAATCGGCCGGCGCCCAGGACAAGATCGGAGAGACTTCGGGCATGAACGTTGGAAAGAAAGGTTACCTGCTCGATCTGGAACAGCAGAAGGAATGGGGGCAAATCTGATGGCAACGCTGGGATTTGTGGAATACGCCGACGCTTCGCCCGAGGTCCGCGCCGTCTATGACGACATTATGGCAACGCGAAAGACGGACTGGATCAATAATTTCTGGAAAGCGCTGGCCCACGATCCGGTCACGCTCCGGCGCACATGGGAAAGCATCAAAGAGATCATGAAACCCGGCGCGCTCGACCCGCTGATGAAAGAAATGATCTACGTCGCGGTGAGTGCGACCAATCAGTGCGGCTACTGCATCGCGTCGCATACCGCTTCCGCGCGCAAGGCCGGGATGACGGATGAAATGTTCGCCGAACTGATGGCGGTGACCGGCATGGCGAACGAAACCAACCGTCTCGCGAGCGGCTACCAGGTGGAGATCGACGAAAGGTTCAAAACGTCATGAAGCGCGTGATCGCGGCGGCCCTGTTGGTGGCGGCAGGTCTGCCGGCTGCGCTCGCCGAACCTCCGCATTTCGAGGCCGCCACGCTCAAACAGGCGCCGCCACCTACGGGAAATTACCCGATCACACTCGGCCTGGTGCAGGGTTCGCGCTTCTATATGACCAACGTCACGCTCAGCGATTGCCTCAAGTTCGCTTACGGGCTGGTCTCCGACGATCAGATTTCCGGCCCGGACTGGCTGTGGTCGCGATCGGACCTCTACGACATCGAAGCCGCGATTCCCCCCAACCCCTCCCATGAGCTCGTGATGCAGATGCTGCAAACGCTGCTCACCGAACGAATGGGCGTCGTCATCCACCACGAAGATAAAACAATGAAGTACCTGGCCCTCGTTCGTGGCAAAGGTGAATTGAAAATGGCCCCCGCGGACACAACAGAGGAGCGGAACAACAGCGGCGGCACCGGGCGGCTGACCGGCAACCGCGCTTCCATGGGCCTCGTCACGATGCTGCTCTCCCGTCTGGAACATCAGATTGTGGTGGATCAGACCGGGCTCACCGGCGAATACCAGATCCGGTTGCACTGGGCGCCCGGCAGCGGCGTGGCCAATGCCGACTCCGCGCCCCCCGATTCCACAGCCCCCTCGCTCTTCGCCGCCGTGCAGGAACAGCTTGGACTGAAGCTCGAATCGCGCCACGGGCTGCTCGATTCCATCGTGGTCGATCGCGCGGAAAAAATCCCCGCGGAGAACTGATCTGTGTTCGAGAAGATGCTCCGCACGATCGCGAAGATCCCGAAGGGACGAGTCTCGACCTATGGCGAGGTCGCGGCAGCCAGCGGGCATCCGGGCACGGCCCGGCAGGTTGTCTGGGCGCTGCGAACCGCCTCCAACGTCCCGTGGCATCGCGTCATCGGCGCGGGCGGGAAGATTCGCCTCACCGGTGAGAATGGATTCGAACAGCGGATGCGGCTGCGCGCGGAGGGCGTTGTCATCGCGGGCGACAAGATCGACCTCAGGCGCTTCGCGCACCGGTTTCCAAAAGCTAAACTGAAAAAGCTTGGAAAATCGTGAGTACGCGCGCATCCTGTATGAGACAGCCGACCTGATGGAGATCGCCGGCGACGATGGCTTTCGCATCCGCAGCTATCGCAACGGCGCTTCCACGATCGAAGGCTACCCCGATCGCATTTCCGATATTCTCGCCAACCCTGAAGCAAAGATTACAGACGTCCCCGGCATCGGCAAAGGTCTGGCCGCGGTGCTGGCTGAGATCTGCAAGCGGGGCAGTTGCGAACGCCGCGATGAGTTGCTGCAGAAGTTCCCGCCCGCCGCGCTCGACTTCCTGAAGATTCAGGGACTCGGCCCGAAAAGCATCGCGGTCCTGTTCGAGCACCTGGGGATCCAGACAGTCGACGAACTCGAACAGGCCTGCAAAGATCAGAAGCTGCGCACGCTGCCGCGCATGGGCGCGAAGCTCGAAGAAAAGGTCCTGCGCGGGATTGCCCAGATGCGCGAACACAGCGGACGCTTCCATCTCAATTTCGCCGATAACGCGGCCAACGAGATGATGAGCTACATCCGCGAGATCGGAGGGCTCGAGATTGTCGCGGCTGCCGGGAGCCTGCGGCGCGGCAAGGAAACCATCGGCGATATCGACCTGCTCGTGACCGGTCCGAACGCCGCGGCGGTACTCGATCGCGTCGCCCAGCATCCGCGCGTCAACGAAGTTCTGGGCCGCGGCGTGAACAAGACCAGCGTCCGCGTCGGGCGGGAGGGTCTCCAGATCGATGTCCGCGCGCTCGAGCATGAAAGCTTCGGCGCCGCCATGCAGTACTTCACCGGCAGCAAAGAACACAACATTGCCTTGCGCCAACGGGCGCTCAAAATGGGCTTCACGCTCAACGAATATGGCCTCTTCCGGCTGGAAGACAACTCACGCGTGGCGGGCGAGAGCGAGGAAGGCGTTTATGGAATGCTGGGGCTCGACTGGATTCCGCCCGAACTGCGCGAAAACCAGGGCGAGATAGAACTGGCCGAATCGCATCGTCTGCCGAAGCTGATCGAACAGACTGATATCCAGGGCGATCTCCACATGCACACCACCGCGACCGATGGCCGCGCCACGCTCGAAGAAATGGCGGAAGCTGCCCGCGCTCTCGGCTACAGCTACATCGCGATCACCGACCATTCGAAAGCCCAGGCAATGAACTTCGGGCTGGATGAAAAGCGCGTTGTCGAATTCGCCGAGACGGTTCGGAAGATCAATGAGAGTGGCGATCTCGGAATCCGCGTCTTCGCCGGGCTCGAATGCGACATCCTCCGCGATGGCGCGCTCGATCTCGCCTGGGATGCACTCGCGGCGCTCGATGTGGTGATCGCGAGCGTCCACAACATGATGAATCTCGAATCTGATGCCATGACGGACCGCCTTCTGAAAGCGCTCGAGTGCCCCCACGTCACCGCGCTCGGACACCCCACGGGCCGTCTCCTGCTGCATCGCGAGCCCTTTCCATTTGACTTCGATAAAGTCGCCGATGAGGCGGTACGGCGCGGCGTTGCCATGGAAATCAATGCCAGCCCCGAACGCCTCGACCTCAGCGCCACGCACGTGCGCGCCGCGAAGGCGAAGGGCGCTAAGTTTATCGTTTCCACCGACGCACACCATCCGAAGCACCTGTACAACATGCGCTACGGCATCCTGACGGCGCGCCGCGGCGGACTAACGGCTGCGGACGTGCTCAACACATACACCGCGGAGCATTTTGCCGGGTCAATTCTGCGTTAGAGTAAATGGGATGAAATGGTTCACTGGTGCTGCCCTGATTGCTCTGGTGTGCGGCGGCTCTGCCCTGCGCGCGGACATCGCATTCGAAACAGCGTCCGTCAAGGCAACGCCAGCGAACATGCAACCGCGGGATCCGATGCAGGTGGACAGCGGGCGAGTAACGCTGAATGCCATGTCGCTGAAAATCCTGATTCAGATGGCCTACGAAGTGCCGGAATGGAAAATCGATGGCGCAAACGGGTGGATCGAAAACAATCGCTATGACATCTCCGCAAAATTTCCGGAGGGCGCCAATCAGAAGCAGCTTCCCGAAATGCTGCGGGGACTGCTGAGCGAACGCTTCGCGCTCCAGACGGAGGAAAAATCGAAATCGATGAAGGTTTACGCGCTGGTTCCGGCGAAGTCCGGCGCAAAACTAAAGCCATCCACGGAGGCCACAACGTGGACCAACGGCGTAATGAATGGCGGCATCGGTAAAGGCCGCCTCGTGATGCGCGATATGACGATGGCCGCACTCGCCGAGGTTCTTTCGACCAGAATCGGGAAGCCGGTCATCGATCAAACGGATATCGGCGGAAAGTTTGCGATTGACCTGAAATGGAGCCCGACCGAGATGGATGCGGCAATCGCCCCCACTGACGGGCCTTCCATCTTTACGGCCCTCGAAGAACAACTCGGACTCGCGCTGCGGACAACTACCGCGCCGGTCGAAGTGATCTCGATCCGCCATGCCAGCCAGCCGTCCGGCAACTGAATCCAAAAAGTTATGAAGACAGTTTCATCAAAGGAAGTTTACTCATGCAGTCTCTTCCGCGTGACGGAAGACGAAGCAGTCGATAAGTCCGGCTGGAAGATGAAGCGCAGCGTCGTGCGGCACAACGGCTCTGCGGTGATGATGCCCGTGGATGAGAAAAATCGCGTACTGCTCGTCCGCCAGTACCGTCTGCCCGCCGGCCAGTTTCTCTGGGAGATACCGGCGGGCAAAATCGACGATGGCGAGACCGCGCTCCAGGCGGCGAAGCGCGAGTTGGGCGAAGAAACCGGACTCAAGGCGAAGAAATGGAAAAAGCTCGCCACGTTTTTTCCCAGTCCAGGTTACGTGGAAGAGAAGATGACGATCTTTCTCGCAACCGAGCTGACGCAGGGCGAGGCGCATCCCATGGACGATGAGCGCATCGAAACACGCTGGTTTTCGAAGAAAGAACTGCAGGAGCTGATCCGCACCAACAAGATCGAAGATGCGAAAACGATGATCGCATTCCTGCACTGGGCAAAGCTGTAGGCGCCAATGAAAAAGGGCAGGCCCGAAAGCCTGCCCTTCAAAAATCAAAAAGGGCCAACCGGTGGCTGGCCCTCAAAGCTACTTTTTCTTTGTAGCTTTCTTCTTGGCGGCTGCCTTCTTGGGGGCTGCCTTCTTAGCGGCTTTCTTAGTTGCCATGTGTTGATTCTCCCGTCCCCTATTATGTAACAAGTCGCGCCAAAAGAAAACACAAAAATGTAAAAATGTTTTGGCCCGTTCTCCCCGGCCGGCGCGTCACCGGATGGTAAAACGGTACTCGAATGAAAAAAGTTCAGGTGATCACAGACGGTGCGTGCCTTGGAAATCCAGGGCGCGGCGGATGGGCTGCGATTCTCGTTTACGGCGAACATCGCAAGGAACTCTTCGGCTGCGAAGCACACACTACCAACAACCGAATGGAGCTTACAGCCGCGATTGAAGGGCTCCGCGCGTTGCGGGAGCAGTGCGAGATCGAAGTCGTCACCGATTCCGAGTATCTGAAAAACGGCATCACGCAGTGGATTGCGAACTGGAAGAAGCGCGGCTGGATGACATCGCAGAAGAAGCCCGTGATCAATCGCGATTTGTGGGAAGCGCTCGATCGCGAGGTTGCACGCCACCAAATCCGCTGGAGCTGGACGAAGGGCCACGCCTCGCACGCGGACAACAATCGCGCGGACGAACTCGCGTCGCTCGCCGCACGCGAACAGCGCTGCTCGTAACCTTTATGCGCTGCAGCGCGCGATCGCCTCTTCGTTCCACGTGACGCCGGTGCCCGGCGCAGTACTCGCCATTGCGATCCCACGTTCCACCTGCAACGGCTCCGCAACAATTGGATTCCACCAGTCGGCGTATTCAAGATAGTGTGCGGTGGGTGTCAGACACATCATCTGCGTGCTGATCTCCGGCCACAGGTGATTCGAAACCGGTATCCCGTGCGCTTCGGCCAGCGCTGCCGCGCGCAGCCAGCCGGTTACTCCTCCGATCTTCATCACGTCCGGCATCAGGAAATCAGACGCGCGCAGATCGATCGCCGTCCGCATATCATGAGGCCCCCACCAGTTCTCCCCGCACTGAATCGGCGTGCGGATCTCCCGCGCCACATGCGCGTGGCCCTCGAAGTCGTGCGCCAGCACCGGTTCTTCAATCCACGTGAGCCCTTCATCATCGATTGCTCGCAGCCGTTCCACGGCCGTTGCGGGCAGCAGGGACTGGTTGTAGTCCACCATGATTGCGATATCCGAACCGGCAGCGTGGCGAATCGCGCGAATCACTTCCAGATCTTCCTGCACTGTCGGATAACCGATCTTTACTTTCACGCCGCGAAATCCGCGCTTCGCCCAGTCCTCCGCAACGCGCGCGGATTCGGACACACCGTCATAACCCACCGCGCCGTAAGCCGGGATCGGCTTCTCCACGCCACCGAGCAACCGCACCAGCGAGACACCGTGCAGACGCGCGAGGGCATCCCACAGAGCCATATCGATTGCCGCCACGGCCATTCCAACTAAACCCTGCATTCCCAGCAGACGGAATCGCGCTGCGAATCGATCGGCAATCGCCGCAGGCGCCAGCGCTTCTCCCGCAATCAACTCGCCGAGGTTCCGCACAAGCTCCGCAGCCGGTTTCAGCGCCGCGGCCGTGTACGTAAAGATCATGCTGTGGCCGATCGTGCCGTCGCCGCAAACCACATCTGTCAGCACCAGCGGCGATTCGCTGACGACTCCGCTCGCGGTGCGATGCGGGTTCATCGGAACGCGCACGGCCCGCACTCGCAATTCCCGGATTTTGGTCCGGCCACTCACAGCAGTTACAACAGAGCTCATGCCGTCATCATGCGCCATTTGGGTTTGTTTTGTACAGAGCGGCGTAAGTCGCTCTCCATCTCACGCTAAAATCAGCGTATGGCTAATGAAACATACGCGCTGTTCGATACGACCGAAGGACGCTTCAAAGTAAAGTTCTTCGATAAGGAAGCGCCCAATACGGTGAAAAACTTTACCGACCTCGCGGAAGGCGTAAAAACGGGCAAGCCTTTCTACAACGGTCTGATCTTCCATCGCGTGATTCCGGACTTTATGATTCAGGGCGGATGCCCGCAGGGCACGGGCCGCGGTGGCCCCGGCTACAACTTCGCGGACGAATTCCATCCTTCGCTGAAACACTCCAAGCCCGGCCTGCTCTCGATGGCCAATGCCGGACCCAACACGAACGGCAGCCAGTTCTTCGTCACCGTCGCCGCAACCCCATGGCTCGATAACCGCCATTCGATTTTCGGCGAGGTCGTGGAAGGTTATGACGTGGTCGAAAAGATCTCCAAAGCCCCCCGCGATGCTTCCGACCGCCCGAAGAAGGACGTCCGGATCAACACCGTGACCATCGAACGGAGTTGAACCCCGCCCCGCCTGCTGCTCTCGAAGCGCGCACAGCGATCTTCGGCGGCACTTTCGATCCCATCCATAACGCCCATCTGGCAATCGCGCGCGAAGCGGCCGGGCAGTTCGCTCTGGAACGAATCCTGTTCGTCCCAGCCGCGAATCCGCCGCACAAACCGGGCGTCGCGATTGCCTCCTGGGAAGACCGCGTCAGCATGGCCGAACTGGCGTGCGCAGCGGACCCGCGATTCGAAGTCTCGCGCGTCGAGCAGCACGCGAATCCGAGCTATTCGATCGATACGGTGGAGAAACTCCTGGCGCTCGATCCAGCCCCGCTTGCCTTTCTGATCGGCGCCGACGCGTTTGCGGATATCCGCACGTGGCGGCGCTGGCAGGATATGGTTCGGCTTGTGGAATTCATCGTGGTTACCCGGCCGGGAGCCCGGTACAATGCGCCGGCCGGTGCGCGCGTCCAGGAATTGCAGGGACTCCATCTCCCGGTCTCCTCCTCCGCGATCCGCGAAGAAATCGCCCGAGGCGCGAGCAATCTCCCGCTGCCGCCGGAAGTTCTCGGCTATATCCGGGAACACGGGTTATACGGAGCTCGGGCGCTCCGGAGTGCTCCGAAGGCCTGAAAACACGGCCTCTCCCGCGATCCTCTGTTCAGGAATCTTCGAAAATTTTAAATTCAGCCGCGGCAATTGCTTAGCGCGAAATCGGCGGAAAGCGCGTCCCGGATTTTTCGCGGCCCGATGCTAATGCTGTTCCAGGAGCAGCATGGGACCTCTTCGAAAAACACTTCACACGCTGAGCGTGGCGGCTATTCTTTTGCCGGTTCTTTGCGGAATCGCCGCAGGCCAGAACCCTCTCACGACCATTCAGGACACTTTGTTCGACGCCGACGGCGCACGCTATAACGGCTCGCTCATCATCCGATGGAGCACCTTCGACACGCAGAACCCCGGCACGGTTATCCAGCAGAGCAAAACCGTGCAGGTGGTGAACGGAAATCTGCTGGTGCAGCTGGCGCCGAACAGCGCGGCGCAGGCGCCCGCAAATGTCTACAACGTTTTTTATCAGAGCGACGGCAATCAGCAGTATACGGAAACGTGGACGGTGCCATCGAGCGCGGCGCCGATGAAAGTCGCGCAGGTGCGCACCGGCGGCGGCGTTGGGAGCGGTGGGGGTGATGGCGGATCCGCCGGCGGACTTACCGGCACGCCGGAATCATCCGTCACGAATCTGGTTTCGGACCTCAATGCCCGTCCGATCAAAGGGCCCGGTTTTGGCACGAACGGCGTCGCGGTGATCGACCAGAACGGCCAGATCGAGACCGTCACCGGCAATCTCGGCGACTGCGTCTTCGTTGATGGGACCACTGGCCCGTGCACAGCCGGCATTACGCTGCCGTCTTTCGTGAACAGTGAAGTGCCCGCGGGACAGATCAACGGACTCAACGCCACATTCACGCTGGCGAACTCGCCGGCATCGTCGAGTCTGCTGCTGTTCCGCAATGGCCTTCTGCTGCAGACGGGCGTTGACTACACGCTCAACGGCTCCACGATTCAGTTCACCGCGGACTCGATTCCGCAGCCGCAGGATACGCTTTCGGCTCAGTACCGCATCGACCCGGGCACCGGTATTACCGACCCCGGTCTGGCTATCGGTCCCAGCGGCGCGCCTGGAGCGAATGGCTGCGGGGCAGTGGGAAGCGCCAGCAAGAGCGCCGCCTATCAGATCATTCCCGGCGATAACGGACTGCTTCTTATACAGACTGCGAATGCCGGGTTCTCTCTTCCCGTGACGGTTCCCGCCGCCGGTTGGTGCGTCGCGCTGCTCGATACAAATCCCGCCAACGTCGCCGTCAGCAACAGCGGCAACCACATCAATGGGATCAGCGCGAATTATGTGCTGGGATCGGCGAACACCGCATATGTAATTTCGGATGGATCCGGGTATTGGGTCTCCGCCGCGGCGGGCGGGGCGACCGCAGTATTCCCCTCGGGCACCGGCGCCGTGGAAGTTACGAACGGGACGGCCAGCCTGGTCACCGGCGCTTCCACCAATTGCGTGCAGGTCAACGGATCGAGCACCCCGTGCGGCTCGCCGCCCGGCGGATCGAATGGGCAGATTCAATATAACAATAACGGCTCGTTCGGCGGCTTCTCGCCGACAGTGAATGGCGCGGCGGTCACCGCCCCTTCGACTCTGAACTTTTTGAATTCATCATCCTTTAATGGCCTGCAGTTCACGTTTTCGAATCCGACGGGCGGGAGCATCCAATTGGGTGCATCCGGCACACTCAACAATGCCGGGCTTACAAACTCGACGTTCGCGACGTCTGTACCTTCGTGGCTCGCGAGCACGACACCGGTTGCGCTCGGCGGAACTCTCACGTTGTCCGCCGCCACCGGTCAGGCTCCGCACCAGGTCATCGGCACGTGCGGCACGGCTGGCTCCTTCGCGCCGTGCTCGCTTGAGCCGGGCGACATTCCCACGCTGAATCAGAATACGAGCGGTACCGCGGCCAACGTGACGGGCATCGTGGCGCGCGCCAACGGTGGGTTGAACAGCGCAACTGCGGGAACGGGATTGCTGCGCGATGGCGCCACGCCGTCCGCATCCGAACTGAGTGGCGACGCCACCACGAGCGGGAGCAATGTAGTCACCGTCGGTAAAGTGAACGGCGTCGCTTATGGCGCGGCGCCCTCGGCCAACACCGTCCCGGTGGTAACGGGCTCGAATGCCGTAGCCTACGAAGCTGTGCCGAATGCCGCGCTGGCGAATTCATCGGTCACCGTGAGCACATCCGGGCCGCTCGCCGGCGGCGGCTCTGTATCCCTGGGCGGATCGCTTTCACTCACCTGCCCCGCCTGCACCCAGACGATCGCGGCCGGAACGGCGGCCCTCGGCACCTCCACGATTCTTTCCGGAGCATGCGCCACGGCGGTGACAGTTTCAGCCGCCGGCGTCGCCGCAACGGACAACATCATGGCGGATTTCAATGCCGACCCGACTTCGATCACGGGCTACGTTCCCGGCGCTTCCGGAATGTTGACGATCATTAAGTACCCTGCCGCGAACAATGTGAATTTCAAGGTCTGCAATAACACCTCCGGCGCAGTTACTCCGGGCGCTGTGACCCTCAATTGGCGGGTGGTGCGATGAAGCATCAAATCGACTGGTACTCGTTTCTTTACTGGATCGCGGCCCACGTGCGGGCAGTCGCGGCGACCATCGGCGTAACAGGTGTTGGCGTGGGAGTGGTGAAACTCCTGCGCCACGCGCCGGCCCCTCGTGAAGGGTCGCTGTGGGCAGGGTGTCTGTTTGATACTTTCCAGGATCTCGCCAGTAACGATACGCGTATCGGCGAGCGCCGAGCCGCCGCGGGCGGCGCCCCACCACCGGAAGCTGAAAAGAGTTTATAGTAGTCGCAGGAGATTTCTATGCCAGCCGGTGGACTGAAACAGTTTCTATTGCGAGGAAATGTAGTGGACCTGGCGGTCGGTGTTGTCGTCGGCGCTGCCTTCGGCGCCGTGGTCACGGAGTTCACCAAGGATCTCCTCACGCCGCTGATTGCCGCGGTGGTGGGTAAGCCGGATTTTTCCGCGATTCACTTTGACGTCAACGGCAGCAGGTTTCTCATAGGGAACTTCGTCAATGCGGCAGTTTCCTTTGTGCTCATTGGGACTGCGGTCTATTACCTCGTCGTGGTACCGGTCAATGCCCTGATCGAACGTTCGCACAGGACTTCCGTAACTCCGGATCCGACCACGAAAAAATGTCCGGAATGCCTCAGCGAGATTCCGATCGGGGCAAAGCGCTGCGCACACTGCACGTCGCAGCTTGCCTGAGAAAACGCATGCGACAATAGCGGAAGTGGCGACGGTTCCGCCGTGCGCCGGGCCAGTATTTCCCACGCATTCGCATGAATTCGCAGCGAACTATCGCGAGCCTGATCGACCATACAATCCTGAAGCCGGACGCCGTGCGGGATGACATTCGGACCGTCTGCGCGGAAGCGTTGCAGTATGGCTTCGCGAGCGTGTGCGTGAACTCGTTCTGGACGCCGTTTATCGCCTCGGAACTGCGCGGTTCCGGAGTGAAGGCCTGTACGGTCGCGGGATTCCCCCTGGGGGCGGCAGGCACGGCGGCAAAGGCCGCCGAAACGCGCGCGTCTATCGCAGATGGTGCGGCGGAAATCGACATGGTGATCAATATCGGCGCGGTGCGCGGCGGAGAACCCGGAATCGTGGAGGCGGATATCCGCGCCGTCGCGGAAGTCTGTCACGATCATGGCGCCATCCTGAAAGTGATCATCGAAACTGCGTTGCTGACCGACGAGGAGAAGGTTCTGGCCTGCAACCTGGCTGTTGCGGCCGGGGCGGATTTCGTGAAGACGTCAACTGGCTTCAGCCGCTCCGGTGCAACCACCGATGATGTCGCACTCATGCGCCGCACCGTCGGCCCCTCCATCGGCGTGAAAGCATCCGGCGGTATCCGGACGTTCAAAGACCTGCAGGCGATGGTGGCGGCCGGCGCAAACCGGATCGGCGCCAGTGCCAGCGTGCGCATTCTCGAAGCGGCCGATGACGCCGGGATCGGGCACGCCGGATACTGATATGCCTTCTTCGCGGGCCAAGTCGCCTGTCCAGTTTCGCGAACGCACGGACCTGCTGGACTTCCTGCTCGAAGTCTCCACCACGATGGCGGAGACGCTGGATCTTGACGATCTTCTGGCCAGCGTCGCCTCTATCGTCCAGCGGGTAATCCCCTACGAACTTTTCGCGATTCTCCTTTATAACGAGAAACGCCAGGAGCTTCGCATCCGCCACGCCGTCGGACATCGTCAGGACGTCGTCCGCAATCTGGTCATCATGCCCGGCGAAGGGCTCGTTGGAATTGCAGCGCAGACGCGCGAGCCGATTCTTGTGCCGGATGTCCGCAACGATCCGCGTTATCTGCCGACTTCCGACGCTGTGCGTTGCGAGCTCAGCGTCCCGATGACGGCGCGCAAGCGGCTCATCGGCGTCATCGACGTGCAATCGGCTCAGCCGGGCGCGTATACGGATTACCATCGCTCGCTGCTGCGCCTCATCGCCAGCCGCGCCGCTTCCACCATCGACAACGCCCTGCTCTACCGCCGCGCCGAGCGGCAGTATCGCACCATCCGCGCACTTTCCCGCATCTCGCACGAATTTTCGTCGATCCTTGATGTGGATGAGCTGCTGGGCAAGATCGCGTCGAGCGTTCGAACGCTGATCGATTACAGCGCCTTCAGCATCCTGCTGGTGGATCCCTCGCGCACCGAGCTTCGCCACCGCTTCAGCCTGCGCTATGACCAGCGCGTCAGCATCGAAAGCATCCCGATGGGGAAAGGCATTACGGGCGCCGCTGCCGTTGCGAGGGAAGTTGTGCGCGTGCACGATACCGCCGTCGATCCGCGTTACATCGCAACGGATTCCGGCATTCGCAGCGAGCTCGCCATACCGCTGATGCTGAAGGATGTGGTGATCGGCGTCATGAATCTGGAAAGCGAGCGGGTGGGGTTCTTTACCGAAGATCACGCCCGCACCATGAGTCTGCTCGCGCCCTCCGTGGCCATTGCGATCGAAAACGCACGCCTTTATGAGGAAATCGGCGAACGCGAACGGCTGATGCAGGAAGACCTGCGCGCCGCTTTCGATCTCCAGACCGTTCTGCTGCCACAGGAAGCTCCTGAAGTTGCCGGTGTGGAAACCGCTATCGGCCTGCGGCCCGCGCGGGAAATTTCCGGCGATCTCTACGATTTCTTCGGGCACGGCGACGGCCAGATGCAGATCGCTTTCGGCGATTCCAGCGGCAAAGGCGCCGCAGCGGCGCTCTTCGGCGCCATGGTCAACGGGCTGATGCGGACGCTGGCGCCGCGCCGCCGCAGACCCGCCGAACTGATGCGCGCCCTCAACGACACGCTGGTTCATCGTAAAGTGGAGGGCCGTTATCTCACGCTGGTCATGCTGCTTTGGGACCCGGAGTCGCGATCCTTCACGATGGCGAACGCGGGCGCAGCCCCGCCCATGATCTGCCGCGACGGCGTCATCATCAATCTGCAGGTGGAAGGCGTGCCGCTGGGGCTTCTGCCGCACCGCGATTACGAGGAGATCGTATTTCAGACTCTGCCGGGAGATCTGGTGGTGCTGTTCTCCGACGGCGTCTCCGATCATCTCTCCGATGCGGGCGAGGAATACGGCGCCGGGCGTCTGGCTAAAATTCTGCAGCGCGACTGCAATCTGGAGCCCCGCGAAATCGTCCGCAATATCTTCGCGGACCTCGATGCGTTCAATCCGGTCCGTTTCGACGACCAAACGCTCATCGCGATGCGCGTGAAGTAACAGGAAGACGAATGTTCCAATACAAGGACGAAAAGCTCTACTGCGAGGAAGTCCCTCTTGAAGAAATCGCGCGCGCCGCGGGCACGCCCTGCTATGTCTATTCGGCGCGCTCCATTCTTTCGACATGGCGAGCCTATGACGAAGCTTTCGAAGGCGTTCCGCACCTCGTGTGTTATGCGGTCAAAGCGAATTCATCTCTGGCCGTGCTCGCGATGCTCGCGCGCGCGGGGTCGGGCTTTGATATTGTCTCGGGCGGCGAACTGTTCCGCGTTCTGAAAGCGGGCGGCGATCCCGGACGTGTCGTGTTCTCCGGGATGGGGAAAACCGCGGCGGAGATCGAGCAGGCGCTGCGTGCCGGGATTCGCAATTTCAATTGCGAATCGGAGGCGGAGCCGGAGCTCATCGATTCCATTGCGGCGAAACTCGGCATGACCGCGCGCTTTTCGCTGCGCGTGAATCCGGACGTAAATCCTGAAACGCATCCCTATATCAGCACGGGCATGAGGGATCACAAATTCGGCGTCGACATCGGCGCGGCAGCGGACGTGTATCGGCGCACACGCACGCTGAAACATGTAACCGCGTCAGGCGTCAGTTGCCATATCGGGTCGCAAATCCTCGATTACTCCCCGATTCTCGAAGCCGCCGGAAAAGTACTCGCCCTCATCGAGACACTGCAGAGCGAAGATTTCAGAATCGATCATGTGGACCTCGGCGGCGGGCTCGGCATCGCCTACCGAACGGACGACGAGGCTCCGCTCATCCGGGACTTTATCACCGACCTGCGGGAGCGCATCGGCAGGGCGAAGCTGACCGTCATGATTGAGCCCGGGCGGTCGATTGTCGGCTCCGCCGGCGTTCTGCTGACGCAGGTGCTTTACCGCAAGCAGAGTCCCACAAAGGAATTTGTGGTGGTGGATGCCGCGATGAACGATCTCATCCGCCCCGCGCTTTACAAAGCGCATCATGAGATCCGTCCCCTGCACCGGAACGCGAATGCGCCGAAGGTGATCGCCGACGTTGTCGGTCCGGTCTGCGAAAGCGGTGACTTTCTCGCGCGCGATCGCGAGATGCCGGACGCCGCGCCGGGGGAATGGCTGGCAGTTTCGTCCGCGGGAGCATATGGATTTGTGCAGGCCTCGAACTACAATTCGCGGCCGCGCGGCGCCGAGGTGCTGGTGGATGGATCGAACTGGCGGGTGATCCGGACTCGCGAAACCTTCGAGGATCTCATTCACGGCGAAAACCTCTGAGCCTCAGATGCCGGGCCACTGATCGTCGTCGCTATCGTCCTCATCGACTTCGACGGGCTTCTTCCTGGATTTCGGAGGCTTCACTTTCGCCGGCTTTGGCGGCTTTTCCGCCTTCAGTTTTGGTTCGCTCCTGAGGAGCGATGAGAAGAAGCCCCCCTTTGACTTCTGCTTCATTTCCGTCACGGGCGGCACAAGCGTTTCATCAAGCGTGGTCGCTTCGGCGAAGGTGGGGCCCAGATCGGCGGCGGGTTCCGCCGACGCCCCTGCCTGTGCAGGAGGGTGAAAGCTTTCGCTGACGTGGGGCGATCCCGCGCCGGCTTCCACTGCCGGCGCTTCGCTTATCCCGGAACCGGCATCGATTGCTTCGGCGCTCTCTGCCTCCACATCGGCGATGTCATCGTCATCCTCGTCATCGTCATCGAAATCTTCCGCGCCTTCGGTCTTCGTGTAGTAATAGGTGTACTTGCTGTACAGCTCACCCGCGCGCGCTCCGTTCGCCACAATTCCGAGGACGTTGTTTTCGCACAGCGTCTGGATGGCGCGGACAACGCTGTCGTAAGTCGTGGAGCCGATGCGTACCACGAGAATGATGCCGTCGGTGATCGTGGCCAGCAGATTCGCGTCGGCGGAGAACAGCAGCGGGGGAGTATCGAGGATGACCCAGTTGAAGACTTTGCGGAAAGAATCCAGCGTATACCGGACCGGCCGCATATTCAGAAGTTCCAGCGGATTCCGCACCGCCGAACCGGCTGGCAGGACATACAGGTTTGTGCCTTCCACGTGGCGGATGCACTCTTCAAGAGACTTCTCACCAAGCAGAAAATCGGAAAATCCGGGCGACCGTTCGCACTGAAACTGCTGATGGATGACCGGCCGGCGAAGATCGAGGTCGGCGAGCAGAATCGGATGCTCCAGCTGCGCCTGTGCCAGCGCCAGGTTGCACGCGGTGAACGTCTTGCCTTCCGCAGGCGAAGCGCTCGTGCAGACAATCACGCGCAGATCCTGCTGCGCCTGCATATGGTTCAGGCGCGTGCGGAGACTGCGGAATTCTTCCGACGCGCCATCATGCGGCTCATCGGGATTGATCAGATGCGCTTCCGGAGCGGGCCGGAAGGGAATGCTTTTGCAACGGGCGAGAAATGCGCGTGCGTCAATCTGGAGACCGCCAGTCTCCGGGCGCATGAGCCCGCGGGAGGGCTGCGCCGGAACGTCGACCGGAGATTCCACTCCAGCCAGACCGGCTTCATCCTTAACGACAAGGGCGCCTTCGACTGACGCGTCAACCGAGCCGTCCAGTAGTTGCTCCGCGCGGCGAAGCGCATCATGAACGCGGCTCAAGCAGCACCTGCTCCCTTGATGACGTTGTAGTAATACACGACTGCTCCACTGATCATCGCCGCGCCGATGACAACCGCGGATGCCCACGCGAGGTAAGTCAGACGGCGCTTACGGCGAACGAGCATCGTATTTTCCAGCAGCGGAATGCTGCACAGCACCGGCAGGTTGGTGTAGGCGCGGACGTCCTTCAGGTTCTTGAGCGAAGTGTCCCGCGCTTCCTGCAGGCCTGCCATCGCGAGCCCGAGAATCAGCGAAATCGCAAAACCTGCGCCCACGATCAGATAGCGATTCGGCTTCGTCGGTTCGGCCGGAAGGTTGGGGATATCGAGTACATCCAGAACCTCCCCCGCCTTGCGCTCAATCAACTGGCCGTTTTCATCAGCGAGCTGATTTTTCTTCTGCAGGTCGACGTAAGTGGCCTCGGCCATATTAACCGCCTGATTGAGCTGCGTATAGGTGGCTTCGAGGCCGGTGCCATCCTTCAGATCGCGCTCAATCTCGTCGCTTTCCTTCTGATAATTGTCCTTTTCCTTCTGGAGCCGGGCGATGTCGTCGTTGTAATTCTTAATCGAGGCATCGATGCTTTTAATATTTGCTTCGACCTGGCGGCGGTCGTCGGCCATTTTCATATCGGCCAGCGTTTTCGCGGGCTGCGGCTTTGCGGCATTCTTTTGGGCTTCGAGCGCGTCCGCTTCCTGCTTCGCCCGCACTTTGGCCGACATATCCGCATACCGCTGCTTGACCACGCCGAGACTCTCGATCATCGCCTTCAGCGCCGGGTATTTATCGCTGTGGGTTTTGCGCTCCAGCTCAATATTGAATTCGAGGCCGTCGATCTGCTTCTGCATGGCGGCCAGGTCTGAATTCTGCTGCGCGGCAGGGCTGCCCGGAGTCGCATTCAGCGAAAGCGCCTCGATCGCCGCCTCATCCTGCTGAAGCTGTTCGAGGTGTCCCTGGGCGGTGTCCTTCGCGATATCGAGCTGCGAGAGCATCCGCCGGTCGTTCACGATCTGGTCCTGTACGCCCGCAATCTTGGTGTTGAAGGTGTTTTCACGGGCGATGTTCGTGGCAACATCCTCCGGCAGCTTGCCCGCATTCCCTTCTTTGAATGCAGTGAGCTTGTCCTGGGCATCGGTGAGGTTGGCCTTGGCCTTCTGGAGCATGTCGCTCACAAAATCCTTCACCGTATCCTGGTCCTGCTTCTGGCTATTCTGATTCTGCTCTTCGAACTTCGCGATGAGTGTCTGAACCGTCTGCTGGGCTTTGAAGCGATCCTTGTAGTCGAATTTAATGGTGAACGCCATCGCCTTTTTGGTGGAACCAGGGGCAGCGTTGAAGTCGATGTGAATCGCCTTCCGCATGTCGTCGATGACGTCTTCGAGCGGCTTCGTCTTCTGCTCGTCGCGGTAGAGCAGCAGGCGGGGATCATTGATGATGCCGCTCAGCGCCGTGCGGCTCAGGATCTGGTTTTCCATGGTCTGGAGGCGCTCGTTGAGCGAGTTGGCGATGGTCGATTGCACCATGTTCTCGGTAACGTGCGCAGGCGTAATCTGCATGGTTGCCTGCGAGGTGTAGGTGTTCTGCAGGACAAAGGCGACACAGATGGAGACTACGAGACCGAAAAACGCCGGACCGGCGATCCAGCCGGCATGACGCCGGCCGATATCAATATAATCCTCAACGTCGAGCGAACGTCTCGAAATCGTGAAGCTTTGCGTTGCTACCATGAAACTCAGTCTCCGGGGACGTAGATGAAATCCCCGTCCTCCAGCGTGATGTTCTTGTCCAGACTCTTGCCCCGGACGGCATCCTTATAGTTAAAAGTCACGATCACTTTGTTGCCGCGGCGGACTGTAATTTTTTTCTTGTTGGCGAATTCCTGAAATCCGGCGACCGAAAGGGCTTCGAGAACCGTGGTGTCCTCAATGATCGGAACCGGCCCCGGCCGCATGACCGCGCCAAGCACCGTATAGTGCTTGCTGTTGCTGCGCAGCAGCTGAACGTTCACGACCGGCTCCAGAATGCCGCCGTCATCCCGCAGTTTCTGAGTAATGATGTCGGTCAGCTGCGGTCCTGTATATCCCGCAGCCTTGAACTCGCCGATCAGGGGCATCGACATGCGCCCATCCGGCATAATCGGGAATGTTCCGGTCACCGCGGTTTCTCCCGCCACCGTGACACCAACCACGTCATTCGGCCCATAAACATAGAAAGGCGTTTTATCGTCCGAATTCGCAGTTTTTCCAGTGGATTCTTCCGCGGGGGCTTTCGGGGCCGCGCTGGCTTTGGACGAGGCACTGGCCATTTGGGCGGCGGGATGGGATTGCGAGGGAGCAGCAGCACGCGCT
>DASZVV010000272.1:0-23658 GCA_035546955.1 Bryobacteraceae bacterium | reverse complement strand
CACGGTGACGCCGACGATGGTCAACGAAACGACTCTCGGCTACACGTGGGATCAGTACACGTTCAAAACGACTGACAATTTCGCGACGGAAGCCCGCTCTCTGATTCCCGGACTCCCGACGCTGTTCCCGGTACCGACGACGGACGAGCAGGGCCCGACCAACGGCTATGCGGATCCGACGATTCTGCCGCAGTTCCAGTTCGGCGGCGCCCCGTCTAACGCTGTTGGCTATACCCGCAGCGGTGCTTCGGCGGGACAGGAAATTGCCACGAACCCCACCTGGTATTACATCGACAACGTCAGCAAGGTCTGGGGACATCACTCGTTCAAAGGCGGCATCTACGTTGAATTCAACACGAAGTACCAGCCCGCGGATCGAAACTATGCCGGCTCGTTCAACTTCGCCTCTTCCACTTCAAACCCGGACCTGAACACGCAGAACGGCTTCGCGAACGCGCTGCTCGGCCGCGTGAACGGGTACAGCCAGTGGAACGGCACGACGACGTTCAACGACGTTTATCAGAACTACGAAGAATACATTCAGGACAACTGGAAACCGACCCGGCGCCTGACGCTCGACATCGGCGTGCGGTTCTATCACCAGTCGCCGCAGGAAGACAACAACTTCACGTTCGAAAAATTCTTCCCGGAAAAATACAGCGCTGCGGCGGAATCCCGCCTATACACCCCGGTTTGCCTGAACAAGTATCCGTGCACCGCGAGTTCAGGACTTGCGGCGAGGGATCCGGGAACGGGCAACACGGTGAGCAGTTCCTACATCGGAACGCTGGTTCCCAATTCGGGCGATCCGGCTTCCGGCATGGCGGTGCTCGGTCTGAACGGCGTGGATGAAGCGCCGTATCACCAGAGCGCACTCGTGGCGGCTCCCCGTCTCGGCTTCGCCTACGACCTCTTCGGCGACGGCAGGACGGCGCTGCGCGGCGGCTGGGGTATTTTCTACAACCGCCTCGACGGGAACCAGTATTACGGGCTTTCCGGACAGGCCCCTCTGGCTTATAACGTATCGGTGACCGATCTTTCGCTCGCGCAACTCGCCGCGCAGCACACGGACACGCCACCGGCCATTTCCAGCCTCTCTGGCGTCAGCCCGATTTCGCCCCAGACGTATCCGAATGTGGTGCCGTGGGACACGGTGCAGAACGCCAGCGCGGATGTTCAGCACACCTTCGGCACCAATCTCGTGGCCGATGTCGGGTACTCGTTCAACCACGTGTATCACGAGCACGTTGCCGCGGGATGCTGCGACATCAACTACGTTCCGATCGGTGCCGGCTGGCCGTTCAACCAGGCGAATCTCGATCCGACAACGGGTGGCAGCACGAGCAACAACCTGAACTCGAATCTGGAGCGGACGATCTTCCCCGGCTATGGCGCCATTGAAGACGCGAACTTCTCCGGACACTCGAACTACAACGCCCTGACCGCTTCGCTCAACGAGCGGTTCACTCACGGACTGGCGTTCGGCGCCTCCTACACGTACTCGAAGGCCATGGGCCGCACGACCTACACTCCGGGCATCGCGAATCAGGATGAGTGGAACTACGGCTACGTGAGCACCGACCGTACGCACAACCTGCAGGTCAGCTACACGTATGACATCCCGAACGTCGGCAAGTACTTCGCATGGAAGCCGGTTGGAGCAATCCTGGGCGACTGGGAGTTCTCCGGCATCACATCCATGATCAGCGGCGCGCCGTTCAACCCCGGATGCAGCCTCACTTCGGGTTCGAAGGGCGTCACCGGCGGCTACACCGGCTCGCCCGACGTTGGCCAGCGCTGCGAAGTGATCGGCGATCCGCTCAGCGGTGTCCAGAACGGCCGGTACTACAATGCGAACGCATTCGCGATGTCGGCGCTGGCGACCGGTCCCAACAACTCGATCGTCGGCCCCCCGGCGCTCGGAAATCTCGGCGGCGGCGCCGGCGTGCTCCGCTACCCGATGGTGACCAACTTCGACATGACGCTGACGAAGGTCATTCCTCTCGGCAGCGAAAAACGTGTCCTGAAATTCCAGGCGCAGGCGTACAACGTCTTCAACCATTCGGAATTCAGCGCTGAAAACACCGGCGTCCAGCTCGACCCAACTACCAATCTGGTCTCCAATCTGAATGCCACTGGTCTTCCGACCAACACCGTGACGGGTTCCAACCGTATCATGGCGTTCTCGGCCAGACTGGAATTCTGACAAGCCGCAGCTGATTTGCGGTAAGTTGAAAGAGCCGGGCCCGCCGCGGCGGGTACCCGGCTCTTCTTTTTTTTCGGTTCGGAAAACATGATGGCTGAATCGCAACCGCTTTCCGTCCGACTCCGGCAGTGGATCGACGAATTCCGCGACCGGGAAAATCAGATGACCATGGTGCTCGCCGTCGGCGTCGGCGTCCTGGTGGGGCTGGTCACCGTGGCATTCATTCTGGTGACCGGACGCCTCGCGGCCCGCATGTATCCTGCCGGTGTCGCCGGATGGCGGCGAATCCTCATCCCCACTCTCGGTTCCCTCTTCACCGGCGTCCTTCTCGCCCGATATTTTCCGTTCGCCCGCGGCAGCGGCGTTCCGCAGGCAAAATTCGCACTCATGGTGAACGACGGCTTCATCCGGTTCCGGACGGTCGCGGGCAAGCTGCTGTGCTGCTCGATCTCGCTCGCGAGCGGTATCGCGCTTGGACGCGAAGGTCCCTCGGTGCAGGTGGGCGCCGGAATTGCCTCGATGCTCGGGCGCAATCTTGGACTCAGCCGGAAGCAGGTGAAGGCACTGCTGCCGGTGGGGTGCGCGGCGGCGCTGGCGGCGGCGTTCAATACGCCCATCGCCGCCGTCATTTTCACGCTCGAAGAGATTATGGGGGACATGCACGCCTCCGTTCTTGGTACGGCGGCGCTCGGGTCCGCGGCGTCCTGGATGGTGCTGCATTACTTCCTGGGCGACGAGCCGTTGTTTCACGTACCGGCCTACCGCCTGGTGCATCCCACCGAACTGATCGTGTATTGCGTGCTCGGCGTGCTTGGCGGACTCGGGTCCGTGGCATTCGTCAAACTGCTGCTCGGAATGCGCGAGCACTTCCTCCGCATGCCCCGCCGCACGGTATGGCTGCAGCCCACGGTCGGCGGACTGACTGTGGGGCTGATGGGCTATTTTCTGCCGAACGTGATGGGCGTTGGTTACGATTTCGTGGACCGCGTGCTGAATGGCGATGCGGTGCTGAAGACGGTCGCGATACTGGCCGTGCTGAAGATCATTGCGGCGGGGACGTCATACGCGTCTGGCAACGCGGGCGGTATTTTCGGGCCAAGCCTCTTCGTCGGCGCGATGATTGGCGCGGTCACCGGGGGCATCGCTCACATGCTGTTTCCGGGCAGCACGGCCGGGCCCGGGGCATATGCGCTGGTCGGAATGGGCACGGCGTTCGCCGGTATTCTGCGGACTCCATTCACGTCGGTGCTCATGATCTTCGAGCTGACGAGAGATTACGCGATTATTGTGCCGCTGATGATCTCGAACACCCTCGCCTATGTAATCTCCGAGAAGTTCCAGCACCTGCCGATCTATCAGGCACTGGCGAAGCAGGATGGCATCCACATGCCCGATACGCATTCGAAGACGCGCCTCGGTGAAGCCGTCACTGTGATGCGTAAAGAGCCGATCGTGCTGCCGGCGACGCTGCCGGTCGCCGACGCGATCGAGCGGCTGAAAGATTCGGCTTTCGATGCATGGCCGGTGTCGGACGGCGGCCGGTTCAAGGGCATGATCCGATATGCCGATCTGGCGCGGGCGGTTTCACTGGAAAACCAGAACTCCACGCTCGGCGCGCTTCTCGAAAAGCCCGAAACATTTCCGCACGTCCATCCGGATCAGCCGCTGCCTGTGGTGCTGGAGCGGATGGGCTCGAGCGGGCTCAATGTGCTGCCGGTGGTCGGGCGCGCCAATCTGCACGATCTGATGGGAATTGTGGTGCTGGACGACGTGCTGTCGGCCTACGGATTCGCGGGGAGGAGAAACAAATGATTCACCCGATCCGCGCGATTCTGCTGGCCGTACTGGCGGGAATGGCGTTCATCACAATCGACACGGTTCTCGCGAACACCGAGCGCCGCGAAACGGCTCTCGAAGCCGCGCGGCTGGGCAACGAAGGCCAGCGTCTGATGAGCGAAGGGAAATTCGATGATGCCATCGAGTCATTCCGGGCGGCGATTGCGAATCAGCGCGAGAACCCCGAGTACACGCTCGAGCTCGGCCGCGCGCTTCGCACCGCCGGCCACCTGAATGAAGCGGAATCGACTCTCGAGGATCTGCTCCGCACGAATGCGATGGACGGCGCGGCCAACCTGGCGCTCGCGCGAGTCTTCGTGAAACAGGGACAGTTCGAATCCGCCGCGTTTTACTATCACCGGGCGATCTATGGCCAATGGAACGCCTCCGGCGCAGCGCAGCACCGAATGCAGGTTCGATTCGAACTGGCCGATCTTCTCGTCAAACGCAATCAGAAACAGGAATTGCTCGCCGAGTTACTGCCGCTTCAGACGGAAGCCCCCGCAGATTTGGCGACCCAGCAGAAACTGGCGGATTTATTCCTGACGGCCGGGTCGCCGGTACGGGCGGAGGAAATCTATCGCGCGCAGGTGCGCCTCCATCCGGCGGACGCCGCGCTGCGCCAGGGACTGAATCTTACCGATCAGATTCTGCGGCTCGATCCGATGCGTCCCGAACTGAGCGAGCAGGAACGCTATCAGCGGAGCATCCACATTCTGCAGATGGTGACCGACCGCGCCTCCGCCTGCCAGCCGCCCTCGGACCTGCTCCAGGAACTGCCGGCTCACACCCCGGAAGAGAATCTCGCCCAGGCGCGGCAGTTCTGGCATGTGGTGAAGCAGAACTGCCCCAGTACCATCTCGGAGAGCGACAAACCTCTGGAACTGGTATTGGCTGCATCTTCGCAGTAAAGTGTAGGGAATGACTTCGTGCTGCGCCGTACTGTTGTACGCCGATCCCGGCAGCGGGCTGCTGCTCTGGCAACTGGCGGGCGCGTTTTTCCTCGGCATCGTCTATCAGGTCAAAAAATTCTTCGGACGAAACCGTAAGCCCAAGTGAGCCACGCGGCATCCTTCCGCGATCCGGCGGGCTCGGTTTCAGTCACACCGGATCGTGTTCTTCGAACGGTTTACCCGGAAGGTCTCGATAATCTTCGTGCGTGGCTGGAATCCCCCGCGGTGCGGCGGTTGGTGGATGAGGGCCGCGCCGTCGCCACCACGCAGGTTCAGGCTAACCCGGTTGTGGTGGAGCATCCGCGGATTCCTTTCATCAGCTATCCCTGGGAATGGCCTGCGGCGATGCTGCACGCAGCGGGTCTGCTGACTCTGGATATCGCCGATATGCTGCTGGGGGAAGACCTGCGGCTGAAAGACGGGACGCCGCTCAACGTTCTGTTTCGCGGCCCTGCGCCGGTGTTTATCGACGTCCTTTCCATCCAGCGGCGGGCACCGCTTGATCCGATCTGGTGGGCGGCAGCGCAATTCAGCCGGACGTTCCTGATCCCTCTGCTGCTGCATCAGCGGATCGGCGCGCCGATTCACGAGATGTTTCTGTTTCATCGCGATGGGATACCGCCGGAAGACGCGGTGCGGCGGCTGCCTGCATTGCGCCGGTGGCTGCCGCCGGATCTGGGACTGGTCACGCTGCCTTCACGCGCGGCCCGGTTTGAGAACGCCGATCTGTACCGCGTACGCGAGGCGCGCGATCCCGGCGAGGCGAAGTTTATTCTGGGCCGGCGGTTCCGCGCCTTTCGAAAGCAGATGGAAAAACTCGCGCCGGAGCCGCGGGCCTCAGCATGGTCGGCATACGAGACGCAGTGCCCTTCGTACACAGCGCCGCAAAGAGAAGCGCGGCGTGGATTCCTCACAAAAACGCTGGAGGACATCCGACCGGAGCGCGTGCTCGATATCGGCGCGAACGCGGGTGAGTTCAGCCTTCTTGCCGCGAAAGCGGGCGCGCGCGTGGTGGCAATCGACAGCGATCCGGAAACGGTGGCGGCGCTCTGGCGATCTGCGTCGGCCGCAGGAGCGGACGTGCTGCCGCTCGTGGTGGACTTCGCGCGGCCCACGCCGCCCGCCGGATGGGTGGGACGCGAGCACGCGGGCTTTCTCGACCGCGCCGCCGGCCACTTCGACTGCGTCCTGATGCTGGCGGTGATGCACCATCTGCTGGTGAGCGAGCGCATTCCCCTAGATCAGATCCTCGAAGCCGCGGCAGGGCTGACGACGCGGTGGCTGGCAATTGAATATGTGGGGCCCGGGGATCCGATGTTCCGGCGGCTGGCGCGGGGGCGCGAAGAGCTCCACGAATGGCAAACGAGCGCGGTGTTTGAAGAATGCGCCCGCGCGCACTTTGAAATCGCCGGTAAATTTGACAGCGCCGAATTCCGCGCGATCTATCTGCTGCGGCGGAAGGTTTGAAGTGCGCCGGGATCTGGCGGTTGCGCTCTCGCTGGCGAATCTGGTCTACCTGCGCGCCTGGGCGGACCTGATTCCGGGCGGCGCCGCCCAACTGTTCTACCGGAAAACGATGCCGGGCTTCGGCGTCTATTTCGGCCTGGTGGCGGACGTTCTTCTGCTTTCGCTCGCGCTGTTCGCCGTGCTGCGCGCTGCGCCGAAGATGCCCCGCTGGCTGCAGCGGCTGCTGCCCGTGGGGGCGGCCGCCCTCCTGCTGCTCGGTACCGTGTTTCTGCGAACGCAGCTCGCGCACTACGTTTCGATGCGCGCGCTTGCGGCGGCCGCCGGGATTGGCTTCTGCGCGGCGGCGGTCTGGATGCTGCGCTTTCCGGACGCGGCCGCCCGCGCGGTGCGGGCGCCGCTGCTCGCCGCACTTCCCTGCCTCGCGATTACATTCCTCGGGCCGCTCTACTATCTGACGCGGCCATCGCCGCTGCCGCCCGATCCACCGCTCGCGCCTTCGCTGCCGGGACGTCCGCAAACGCGTGTGCTCTGGGTCGTGTTCGACGACTGGGACCAGCGGCTGACGTTCCGGAATCCGGATCAGGCGGTTCCGGTGCCGTCGCTGTTTTATCTGGAGGCGCATTCATTCGCCGCGACTCATGCCCTTGCGGCGCAGACCGGTGTACCGGTGGTCAATATGGCAACGACGGCGGCGATTCCATCTCTGCTCTACGGAAAAAATGCCGCGGCCGCGGAGCTGGAGAATCCCTCTACTGATCATCTGCTCTTCGGCGACGGAAGCCAGACGGTATTCGGCGCAGACAACAGCGTCTTCGCACGCTTCCGCGCCCTCGGATTTAACGCCGCCGCGGCGGGCTGGTATCTGCCCTACTGCCGGGTATTCGCATCGCAGTTGACCAGTTGCTATTGGGACGTTCGCTACGATCAGGCAACCAGTATCGGCTCGCCGCCCGTGGAAGCTGCCGCCGATGCGACGCGAATGCTCTTTGAGACCGAGGGCTACTCGCTGTTCGGCCGCTCGCTTGTCACTGTACGCCACCTCGCCGAATATCAGGCGCTCCTGGATGCCGGCAAACGCGAGGCGGCCGACCCCGCCCTCGGGCTCGCATACGTTCACTTCAACGTTCCGCATCCGCCATTTTTCGATGGCGAGAGAGGACCGGGCGATCCTTACCTGCGGGAACTGTCGTATGTCGACCGCGCCGTGCGGGAATTGATGGAAGCCTTACGGGTCTCGGGGCTCGATCGCAGGACCGCCGTGATCCTGACATCCGACCATCCGGCGCGGCTCGTTACCCCGACGGACCCGCATGTTCCGCTGCTGGTTCACTTCCCTAACGAACAGAATTCAATGGTGTTAGATAACGAGATCACAGCTCTGCGCATTGGAAGTCTGGCTGTGGCGATTGCAGCCGGGGAAGTGCAGAATCCGGAACAGACGGCGCATTTTCTAAGCGGACGATAGCGGCCAAAATTGGTGTGTTTACGGGATGGTTTCCCACCTCCGGTTAGCTTGTGATGGAGGTGGAGGTCTTCCACCCTTGTCCATAAAAGTTCTGTCTGTTTGCGGTATCGCAATACTCTTTTCAGCGGCGTGCCATAAGGCCGTGCCGGTCAGCGCGAAAGCAACTCCCCCGCCCCCGCCGCCCGCACAATCGGCCCCCGCGGCGCGTCCGGCAGCGCCTGCCGCAAGGCCCGTGGCGGAAACTCCGCGCCCGAGTACGCCGGCACGTCCCTCGACCATGAGCGCGCAGGAGCGTGAGACCCTGAATCAGCGCCTGGCGCACCTGTCTGATGCACTGTTCGATTACGATAAAGCGACGATTCGGACAGATGCCACGACGGCGCTGCGCGGAGATGTGGATGTCGTGAAGGGTATTCTGCAGAATTATCCGAGCCAGAAGCTCATCGTGGAAGGCGACACCGACGAACGCGGCTCGGCGGAATATAATCTCGCGCTCGGCGATAAACGTGCGCATGCAGCCGAGGAGTTTCTCATCAGCATGGGGATTCCGCAGAATCAACTGACGATCGTGAGTTACGGGAAAGAGCGGCCCGTCTGTACAGATCACGACGAAGCCTGCTGGCAGAAGAACCGGCGCGCGCATATCACGGCGGCGCCCTAAATTCCTGGGGAGGGACTAAAAATGAGACGCGCGATGTACGCATTCACCGCATTCGTAATACTCGGGACGGCTACGCTGCCGCTCGTCGCGGACGAACAGGCGGACCGCGACAAACTCGTTGGGTCCTGGACCGAGGCCGGAGGCGAGCACGCCTGGGTGATTGAGAGCAGCGCGAATGGCCTGCATATGACGCAGATTGAAGGAACGGCTCCGGTCGCGGACTTCACCTGCGCAACGGACGGCCACGACTGTGACATCAGGATCTCCGGCAAGAAGGCGAAGGTGTCGCTCTACTACAACGGCTCGGCGCTTGTCCAGCTCGAGACGAAGGGCGATGTCATCACGAAACGTAAATTCTTCATCGACGGGGGCGGCATGAAAGTAGAGGTCACGCCGATGACCGGGAAATCGGTCGCCACGGAGAATCGTGAGTTCGAACGCGGCCAGCCGACGGCGCGAAAGTAGGCGGCATTTGTCGACCTGTGCATCATTGAGCGAAACTGGAGACGGTAACCCAAGATGCTCAGGCGCAGGTCGATTCTGCTGGCGCTGGCGTTCGCTTCACTTCTATTGATTACCGGTGGGGCTGCGTTTGCGGTCTGGCGCGGCGTGGGTAATGCGCAACGCGAGGTCGCGGCGCTCCACCAGAGTCACCTCGAGGCCGGCGACGCGCTAGCCTCCATTCGCGCCAACGTTTTCCTGAGCGGCATCCTGACGCGGGATTATCTGCTC
Organism: Bryobacteraceae bacterium; assembly: GCA_035546955.1. GTDB lineage: Bacteria > Acidobacteriota > Terriglobia > Bryobacterales > Bryobacteraceae > BOG-234. The sequence goes on along the minus strand of DASZVV010000272.1, from coordinate 14,338 downwards.
GACACCGATCCCTCGCACGATGAACGCTATGCCCGCCAGTTCGACCAAATCCGCACCAGTACGGAGCGCAACTTCCGGAAACTGGCCGAGTCGGAAACCAATCAGCCCGAAAAGGCGGCGATCGAACAGCTTCGGCTGCAGGTCAACGACTACTGGGATCCCACGCAAATCGCGCTCGATTGGTCTCCGGAAGAGAAGGCCGCGCGGCGCTCCGCGGTGCTGCAGGAGCGGGTGAGGCATCGGGAAGAAATTGTGGAACTGGCGACCCAGCTCGAAGATCTCATGTCGGCCAATTTCATGGCGGAGCGGGCGCGTATTACGAGCGCCGATGACCGTTTCCGCTCACTGCTCGCCTGGACGGCGGCGCTCGCGCTGCTGCTCGGGGCGGCGATTACGGTGGTTACGGTGACGCATATAGTGGCGCTCGAAAGAAAATCCGCGGCTGCCGATGCGGAGCTCCGGCGGCTTTCCGCACAGATTCGGGTGGCGCAGGAGCAGGAGCGGCGTGAGCTCTCGCGCGAATTGCACGATCAGGCGGGCCAGATGCTGACAGGCCTCCGGATGGAGCTCGCCAGTATTGCCTATGGCGCGGGCGAGGAGGAATTCAACGAGCGCGTGAGTCACGCCAAGGGAATCGTAGAGCAGACGCTGCGGGTAGTACGAAATATCGCGACTATGCTCCGGCCTTCCATGCTGGACGACCTCGGGCTGGTGGCCGCGCTCGGCTGGCTGGTCCGCGATGTGAAGCGATCGACGGGAATGGAGGTGCAGGCGCAGATCGAGCCTTCGCTCGACAATCTGCCGGACACCGAGTGCACCTGCATTTACCGTGTAGTTCAGGAAGCGATGACCAATGCGGCGCGGCACTCGGGCGCCAGCCGGATCGACGTCGTTATCGGATTCAGCGGCGCCGAAGCGATCGGCAGCGTTTCCGATAACGGCCAGGGTTTCGAAGCGCCCGCAGGCAGGCGCATCGGATTGGGACTGATCGGGATGGAGGAGCGGCTGCTGGAACTGGGGGGAAGCCTTCGCGTGGTTTCCTCGCCCGGAAACGGCACGCGGATTGAATTTCGCGTGCCCGGTATACACGAAGCCGCATATAGCTACGCGGAAAACGGATGACTCGAATTCTTATCGCAGACGATCATGGAATTGTGCGCGCGGGCCTGAAACTGCTTCTCGCGCGGATCGCCGGGACCGAAGTGGTAGCCGAAGCGTCGGACGGCCGGGAGGCTGTACGGCTAGCGAAAATTTTTCTGCCGGATATCGTGCTGATCGATGTGGCGATGCCGCTGCTCAACGGGCTCGAAGCGGCGCGCCAGATTTCCCGCGAAAATTCGCGTATCGGCATCATTATTCTCAGCATGTACATGGATGAGACGTATATCCTGAAGGCGCTCGACGCGGGCGCGAAGGGGTATCTGATTAAAGACAATGCCGATGAAGAACTGGCAAATGCGATCCTTTCCGTCGCGGCGGGCCGGCCGTTCTTCTCCAGAGTCATTGCGGATGCGCTGCTCGAAGATCACGTCGGCGTGATGCAGCGGCAGGGCGTCCGGAACTCCTATGACCTGCTGACCGAGCGTGAGCGCGAGGTACTGCACCTCCTGGCTGAAGGGAAATCGAATAAGGAGGCAGCGGCGGTCCTGAACCTCAGTCCTTATACGATCGACACCCACCGCACGAACATGATGCAGAAGCTGGGCCTCCACAATACGGCGGAAATTGTCCTCTACGCCGTGCGAAACGCGATCATCACGCCTTAACCGGGCTCAGTGGCCGGCAGTTCGCAGGAAAGTTCCCTTTTCGAGCTCATCGAATGCGGTGCGCAGTTCGGCCTGAGTGTTCATGACGATGGGCCCATACCAGGCGACCGGTTCTTCGAGCGGCTTGCCCGAGACGAGCAGGAAACGAATGCCATCATCCCCTGCCTCGACGGTCACGTCATCGCCGCGATCGAACAGGACGAGCGATCGATTTGCCGCTTCGACCGGCGGGGCGACATCCGACCAGGCGGCAGGCTCGGTGGGGACCTGGAGCGGACCTGAGGCATTGCAGAACTTCCCGCCGCCGGCAAAAACGTAGGCGAAGGCGTGCCGTGTGGTTTCTACCGGCAGCGTCTTGCGGCGGCCGGGCGGAACGGAGATGTCGAGATAGGTCGGCTCGGCGGCTATGCCATCGACCGGGCCGGTTTTTCCCCAGAAATTCCCGCAGATAATACGCGCAAACGTACCGTCATCATCGGTAATGCCGGGAATTTCGGCGGATTTAATCTCCTGATAGCGGGGTGCCGACATTTTCAGCGAGGATGGCAGGTTCGCCCAGAGCTGGAAACCGTGCATACGGCCGGCCTCGTCGCCCTTCGGCATTTCCTGATGGATGATGCCGCTGCCAGCGGTCATCCACTGCACGTCGCCCGCGGAAATGACACCGCGGTTTCCCATGCTGTCGCCGTGCTCGACATTTCCGGCGAGGACATAGGTAACGGTCTCGATTCCGCGATGCGGGTGCCATGGAAACCCCTTCAAATACTCCGCCGGAACGTCATTCCGGAAATCGTCGAGCAGGAGGAAGGGATCGAACTCGGATGTGTTGCCAAAACCGAATGCGCGGCGAAGATGAACGCCCGCGCCTTCAATCGTGGGTTTGGAATGGATCAGCCGCTTGACGGGACGAAGAGACACGTCACACCTCCGCTTCCGAGGTTACACGATCCGGTACCACGTTCGGCACACCTGGCTCACACCGCGCCCAGAACCACATTTTCGGCAAAATGTTGTGTATTTGGTAAATAATGTGATATTTTATGCAAACGAAATGTTGTCTGTTTAAAATTTCCCGGATAATGTGTTGTATTTAACAGAAAGGCAGGAAACGCCCGTGAGCGGCGTTACCTGTATGAAAAGCGGAGGAAGAAAGATCATGCGAGCTCAGACGGTCGATATTCAGGAAGGCGCGGGGCGGGTCCTTTCCACCACGATCTTCCGGGCCGGGGGCAAAAAGCTCATGTCGAAAGGCCACCTGCTGAAGGCAGAGGACATACGCGCTCTCGAAATGGAGGGAATGACGGAAGTCCGGGTGGCGGAACTGGAAGAAGGGGAAATCCACGAAGACGAGGCCGTCTACGGAGTGGCCGCGGAACTCGCCTGCGGATCTTATGAGGTTCAGGTATTAGCCGGGGGCCGCGCGAATCTGGTGGCGACAGACACGGTCTGCATCCTGGTGGATGAGAACCTGTTGCGCCAGGTCAACGGCACGTCTGGGCTCGTGATCGCGACAACGCTGAACTTCAGCATGGCGTGGCGCGGGCAGCGAATTGCCACCGTAAAGAGCGCGCCTCTTGCGGTCTCGCGGGCGGATTTCGAAAAATCGGTGGGCTTCCTGAGGGATAAAGGACCAGTTTTGCAGGCGCGGCCCATACCACCGGTTCGCATCGGCGTGGTCTACTGCGATCCTCTGGACGGGGAACGGGCACGGGCCCTGTTCGAGCCCATCGTTCGTCAAAAGCTGGGGAAGTTTGGAGTATTCTCCCATCACGGCGTTACCTGCGTCGAGACCGACGATCAGGTCTCACGATCCATTCAGTACCTGGCAAACCGCGGTTCGAGCGCGGTGCTGATTGCTTCCACTACGGCGCCCGCCGGACCAGATGATGCCGTGGGGTGCGCGATGACGATGGCCGGTTGTCCCATCGAGCGCTTTCTCGCGCCTGTGGAACCGGGTCATTTTCTGATGCTGGGGTACAAGAACGACATTCCGGTGGTTTCGGCGCCTGGCTGCTTCCGGTCACTTCGGCCGAACGTGGTGGATCTGCTGCTGCCCCCGATGATGGCACGCTACCGGATTTCGCGATGGGAAGTGGCCTGCCTGGGGCACGGGGGCCTGCTGGACGGCTAGGGAAGGACGTTGCGCCGGCGCAGTTCCCGCTCGATCTGTTCAACCGACTGGAACTGAACCGCGTCAATACCGTAGCGGCGGGCGCCTTCGACATATTCCGCAATGTCGTCGGTGAAAAAGCACTCCTCGGGGCGGCACCCGGCGGCGGCAACGGCCTGTTCGTAGATGCGGGGCGAGGGCTTCATGGCGCCAATTTCGTGCGAAAGCACGAGCGCGTGGAAGTGGCGCAGGTGCGGGTAAGTGGCGCGGATCATATCGAAATGGATGGCGTTGGTGTTCGAGAGCAGCACCAGCCGGTAATGCGCCGCAATCCGCTGGAGCAACTCCTCGGGGATGAGAGTGGCGGGCAGGAAAATGGAGCTCCAGATCTCGCAGAATTCTTCATAGCTGCAGGAGAGTCCGAGTACCTGTGAAATCTGCCGGACAAATTCGCGCGGTTCAATGCCGCCGGATTCCAGGAGATCCACGAGGCCGGTTGCGCGAATGCGTCCGGGGATTTCGGCCGGCTCCAAACCGGTGAGAGCGGCGATGCGGCTATACCCGCGGGAGAAGTCAAACGGGACAATCACACGGCCCAGATCGAAGATAACGGCTTTGATCAACTCTCTACTCTAGCGCGGGTCCTAAATCTTTTCGGAACCACATTTTGCGGGGATTCGTCTACAATGGTAGAAATGCACAATCGGACCCTGCTGTTGAGAGCCGCGCCCCTTGTCCTGGCGGCCGCTCTCATCCCCTGCGGTTCTGGGGCAGAAACGCTTCTGGATCAAGGGTATCGGCAGATGTATAACCTGAACTTCTCCGCCGCCCACCAATCGTTCGCCCAATTCGAAAAAACGAACCCAACCGATGCGATGGGGCCGGTTTCGGACGCGGCAGCGTATCTTTTCACAGAGTTCGACCGGCTCGGTATCCTGCGGTCGGATTATCTGACTAAGGACGAAAGCTATTTTGTGATCAACAAGCCGAAGGGCGATCCGGCTATTCGCGTGAAATTTGACGCAGCGCTCGATCTGGGGGATAAAGAGGCCGCGGAGAAGCTGAAGCAATCGCCGCAGGATGCCGATGCAATGCTGGCTTCCACAATGAGCCTGGGGCTGCACGCGAACTATGACGCCATGATCGACCGGCGGCACCTCGCCGCGCTCTCAGAAGTCAAGGAAAGCCGGGAGCGGGCACAGAAGCTGCTGGCAGTGCATCCGGACGTCTACGACGCTTATATTGCGCAGGGAATCGAGAATTATCTGCTGAGCCAGAAGAACGTGGCGCTGCGCTGGTTCCTGCGGCTGGGCGGTGCGCAGACGAGCCGGGAGGTCGGTTTGCAGAAGTGCGAAATCACCGCGGACAAGGGGCACTATTTCAAGCCTTACGCCCGCCTTCTGCTGGCAATCGCGGACCTGAGAGACAATAATCGGGAAGGCGCGAAACAGAAGCTTCAGTGGCTGTCCACTGAGTATCCGGGGAATCATCTGTATCGCGAAGAACTCGAAAGGCTCGTTATCGCGAAATGAGGATTGTCGGCGCAGCCAGCGCGTTTCCGAAGTACCACTATGACCAAAAGACCCTTTGTGACGCGTTTGTAGCCTATTGGGGCGACCGTCTGCCGGAGCGGCGGAAGTTCGAACTGCTGCACAGCAACGTCGGTGTGAACGGGCGTTATCTTTCGCTCCCGATCGAGCAATATCCGGGTCTGCGTTTCAGCGAGGCGAATGACGTCTGGATCCGGACGGCGATCGAACTCGGCGAGAAGGCGATCCCGGCGGCGGTAGAGCAGGCGGGTATCGACAAAAGCGAGATCTCGGCGTTCTTCTTCGTCTCCGTCACGGGTATTGCCAGCCCTTCGATTGACGCGCGGCTCATCAACAAATTGCAGCTTTCGACCGGAATGCGGCGCGTCCCGGTGTTTGGGCTGGGGTGCGTCGCCGGCGCCGCGGGGATTTCGCTCGCAGCGGATTACGTGCGCGCCTACCCGAAAAAGTACGCCCTGCTGCTTTCGGTGGAGCTGTGCACGCTCACGATTCAGCACGAAGATCTTTCGATGGCGAATCTGATCTCGACCGGCCTCTTCGGCGATGGCGGCGCCGCGGTAATCGTGGCGGGCAGCGACACGGCGGCGGCGAAGAACAACACCGGCGGCCCCGAGATCATCGCGACGCAGCCGACGTTCTATCCGAACACGGAAAGCGTGATGGGTTGGGATATTTCGGCCACCGGCTTTCAGATTGTGCTCTCGCCCGAAGTACCGAACGTGATCGCGGACAACGTGGGGCGCGATCTCGATAAGCTGCTCGGCGAGCACGGACTCACGAGGGCGGATATCGGCTGCTGGATGCTGCACACTGGCGGTCCGAAGATTCTGCGTGCCACCGCGCAGGCGCTCGGGATCGGCGACGAACCGCTTTGGGCGTCCTGGGAAGCGCTGGGAGAGATGGGGAACCTCTCGTCGACTTCCGTGCTGATGGTTCTCGAGAAGACGATGGCGAAGCGGCCCGCGCCGGGCACCTGGAGCATTCTGGCGGCGATGGGGCCGGCCTTCTGCTCCGAGCTCGTGCTGCTCCGCTGGTAACCGGTCAGCGGCTTCGGCGTTTTACCGGCCTGGTTTGGGCATCCTTCTGGGCGAGTTTCAGGGCTTGGCCGAGCAGATCGCGCAGGGCGTCGGGATGCACTTTCGAGAGGCGCACGAGAACCCAGGGCGCGGTGAGGTAGTGGTCCGTGATGTAGTACGTTCCGGGATCAGTGGCCATCATTTCCGCGCGCTCTTCGAAAGTGGTCCCGACGACGAGTGAATCGCCGTCTTCTTTCAGACGCGCGACCAGTTTGCCGCGAAGCTTGATCGCGGGGCTTCCGTACGAGGTGGATTCCTCCGCATCGCCAAGCGCCTGCGCGATCTTCAGCGCCTTCTGAAAATTCAGGGCCATATCCGGGACTTCATTGTAAACTGGTCGGCAAATGCCCTACCAGCCTGGACGCCATTTTCTGCAGGTCCCCGGACCGACCAACGTACCGGATCGCGTGCTGCACGCGATCGCGAATCCGACGATAGACCATCGCGGCCCGGACTTCGCGACGCTTGCGTTTGAATGCATCGCGGGCATGAAAGCCATATTCCAGACGAAGGGCGACGTGATGATTTTCCCGGGTTCTGGCACGGGCGCATGGGAAGCGGCACTCGTGAATACGCTGAGCGCAGGGGACAAAATTCTTTCGTTCGATTGCGGGCAGTTCGCGGCGCTCTGGGCGCGCGCGGCGCGGAACTTCGGGCTGCAGGTGGAAACGCTGGGCGGAGACTGGCATCGGGGGGCGGATGCCGCGGAGCTCGAAGCGCGGCTGCGGCGCGATTCGGCGCACGAGATTCGCGCGGTGCTGGCAGTTCACAACGAGACTTCAACAGGCGTGACGAGTGATATCCCGGCGCTGCGGCGCGCGATGGATGCGGCGGGGCATCCGGCGCTGCTGATGGTGGACACGGTGTCGTCGCTGGGTTCGATCGATTACCGGCATGACGAATGGGGCGTGGATGTGGCGGTTGCCGGTTCGCAGAAGGGGCTGATGCTGCCACCGGGGCTTGGCTTCAATGCGGTGAGCGCGAAGGCGCTCGAGGCCGGCAAAACGTCGAATCTGCCGAAGAGCTACTGGCGCTGGGAGGAAATGCGCGAGATCAACGCGAAAGGATTCTATCCGTATACGCCCGCCACCAACCTTCTGTTCGGGTTGCGCGAAGCCACGAGAATGATTGTGGAAGAAGAGGGGCTCGTGAATGTCTTCCGGCGTCACCGGCGCCATGGCGAAGCGACCCGGCGTGCGGTGCGGGCGTGGGGACTGGAAATTTACGCCGTGCTGCCCGCGGAGTACAGCAGTTCCGCAACCGCCGTGGTGATGCCGGAGGGCTTCAGCGAAGTCGATCTGCGGGCCACGATTCTGAAGCACTTCAATATGTCGTTGGGTGCGGGGCTCGGCAAGCTGGCGGGTAAGGTGTTCCGGATCGGCCATCTCGGCAGCTTCAACGATCTGATGCTGATGGGGACGCTCTGCGGCGTCGAGATGGGACTCGAGCTGGCGGGTGTGCCGCACACCAAAGGCGGCGCGGCGGCGGCAATGGCTGCGCTGACCGAATGAGCGCCAGGCTGCGCGAACGGCTTGAATCTGCCATTCAGGGCGAGGTTCGCTTCGATGCGGTGACGCGCGCGCTCTATTCCACGGACGCGAGCGTCTATCAGATTGAACCGCTGGGCGCGGTGATCGTGAAATCGCGCGAGGATCTGATTGCCACGGTGCGGGCCTGCGCGGAGTTCCGGGTCTCCCTGACCATGCGCGGCGGGGGGACTTCGCAGGCGGGCCAGGCGATCGGCGCCGGGCTGCAGATTGATACGTCGAAGTATTACAACCGGATTCTGGAGCTGAATGCCGCCGAGCGCTGGGTGCGCGTCGAGCCGGGGATCGTACTCGACGAGCTGAATGCCGCGCTGCGCCCGCATGGGCTGCGATTCGCACCCGATGTTTCCACGGCGAGCCGCGCAACGATCGGCGGGATGATCGCGAATAATTCCAGCGGAGCGCGGTCAGTGCTGTACGGGAAGACGATCGATCACGTGAACGAGCTGGACGTCGTGATGGCGGATGGCTCGATTGCGCGGCTGGGCGTGGGATGCGAGGCGGAGCCGGGATCCTTACACGCCGCGTGTGAGAACACGGTGCGGTGGCTGAGCGCGGAGCATGCCGCGGAAATCGACCGGCGATATCCGAAAGTGCTGCGGCGCGTGGGCGGCTACAACCTGGATGAATTCGTTCCCGGACGGGAGCCGTTCAATTTCGCGAAGATCATCGTGGGATCGGAAGGCACGCTCGCGGTCATTCTGGAAGCAAAGCTGAATTTAGTACCGCTGCCGAAAGAGAAGGCGGTGCTGGTGATTCAGTTCCACGAGGTTCTGCAAGCGCTCGAAGCGACGCCGCGCATCCTGACTCACAGGCCTTCGGCCGTGGAGGTGATGGACAGTTTCATCCTGGATCATACGAAGCTGAGTCCAAATCTGCAGAGGGTGCGCGAGACGTTTGTGGAGGGTGAACCGGGTGCGATCCTCTGCGTCGAGTTCTACGCGGATCGCAAAGAAGATTTGCCCCCGCGTCTCGATGCGCTGGAACAGGATCTGCGGCAGCGGGGATTCGGTTACCACTTTTTCCATGCGCTCGAACTCGCCCAGCAGGCGCGGGTGTGGAATCTGCGCGAATCGGCGCTCGGACTTTCGATGACGATGAAGGGCGACGAGAAATCGTTCTCGTTCGTGGAGGACACCGCTGTCGCACCGGAGCGGCTGCGGGATTACATCGAGCGCTTTCTGGACCTTGCCCGGCGGCATGAGACGACCGCGGGAGTGTACGCGCATGCATCCGTGGGCTGCCTGCACGTGCGGCCGGTGGTCAACATGAAAACCGCGGAGGGGATACGGAAGTTCGAGAGCATCGCGAATGAAGTTTCGGATCTGGTGCTCGAATTCGGCGGCGCGCTCTCCGGAGAACACGGCGATGGGCTGGTGCGAAGTCCGTTCATGCGGAAGATGTTCGGGCCCGTGCTGTACGAGGCGTTCCGGACCGTTAAGCGTACCTTCGATCCACAGGGGATTCTGAATCCGGGCAAGATTGTGGACAGCCCGGGGCTCACGGAGAACCTTCGCTTCGGCGCAGGGTACGTGACGCCGAACCCGGTGACGTTTTTCGATTTCTCGGAGTACGGCGGGATGGGCGGGGCGGTCGAGATGTGCAGCGGGCTGGGCGCATGTCGCAAGAAGCTGGAGGGCACGATGTGCCCCTCCTACATGGCGACGCGCGAGGAGAAGGACGTCACACGCGGGCGCGCCAATGTGCTGCGGCTGGCGATGACAGGACGGCTGAGCGAGGCCGAGCTCGATGAACGGGGCGTTTACGACACCTTGGATCTCTGCCTCGAATGCCGGGCATGCAAGGCGGAATGTCCCGTGGGCGTGGACATGGCGCGGTTCAAGAGCGAATTCCTCGCCGGGTATTGGCAGAGCTATGGGACGCCTATGGGTGTGAAGGTTTTGGGAAATGTTCGGGGTGTAGCGAAGGCGATGCGCCCCGTGGCGGCGCTGGCGAATCGGGCAAGCCGATTCGCGCCGGTGCGGTATATGAATGAAGCGCTGTTGGGGATCGACCATCGGCGTGCGCTCCCGGCGGTCAGCGGGCGTACGCTCGAATCGCATCTGCGCGGCAGAGGCAGCGCGGCTCCCGATGTACTTCTGTTTGGCGATACGTTCACCAGCTATTACGATCCGGAGATCGGCGTGGCGGCCTGGGAGGTTCTGGAATCGGCCGGAGTGCGAATCGCGCTCGCACCGAACCAGTGCTGCGGACGGCCCATGATTTCGAAAGGTCTGCTGCGCGGGGCAACCGATCTGGCGCGGCAGAATACGGCTGCCCTTTACGAGGCGGCCGCCGCCGGGAAGAAGCTGGTGTTCTGCGAACCGAGCTGCCTTTCGGCGATGCGGGAAGATGCGCCGTCACTGCTGCGCGGCGAGGAACAGCAGCGGGCGCAGCTCGTCGCGCAGGCGTGCGTTTCGTTTGAGGAATTCGCTGCGGGCCTCGCGCTGCGGCTCAAAACGGGACCGCCGAAGATTCTGTTTCATGGGCATTGCCATCAAAGATCGATGGGGCTGGTACCGTCCGCGCAAAAGCTCCTGGCAAGGATTCCGGGGACGGAGATCGTCGATTCGGAGGCCGGGTGCTGCGGGATGGCGGGATCGTTCGGATACTCGAAGGATCACTACGAGATTTCGCGTGCGATCGGCGAGCGAAAGCTGCTGCCGCGGGTGCGGGAAAAAGCAGCGTCAACAGCCGTGGTGGCGGCAGGGACATCGTGCCGCCACCAGATTCTCGATTTCACCGGAGAACGCGCCCTGCATCCCGCGGTGCTGCTGCGCTCGCTGCTCGATTAGGCGGTCTACTTCTTATCGTCGGTTTCAGATCTGCGCGGGGGCGCCGTTCTGCGAGCGGGCTGCTGACGGCGTTCCTGCTGCGGGCGTTCCGCCTGAGGGGCCGGCTGCTGGCCTGGACGCGATGTCATGCGGTCTGGCGCGCGATTGACCTCCCTGCCCGGTTGCTGCTGAACCGGCGGGCGCTGAGCGGTGGGACGCGGATTTCCGATCGGCCGCACTTCCTGCCGGTTGATCACCGCGGCCGGCTGCTGGCTGCGGAGCTGTGCCACCTGTGCGGGCCGCAACGGTTCTCCATTGTTCTGCGCGAGGACCCGCTGGCGTGCCTGAAATGAAACCGGCGGAGGGGGAGGCGGGGTCCGGGCCACCACAGCGCGCGCGCGAACGGCGGGCGCCGGCCGCACGGCGCCCACCAGGATGCTCTCGCGCACCGGCACCACGTGCGGTGAGGAGATCACGGCGGCATCGCGGATCTGCGCAGGAGAATAACGAACGATCTCGCCGCGCACCGGACGCGCCGCCACAAAATCTGCCTGAGCGACGAACGTTGCATTTTGCCGGTTCACGTAGCGGATCGTCGTCACGTTGATGACGCTCACATTCTGCACGTACCGTACATTCACGCGCTGAATATAGGCGGGCGATGCGTGCCAGGAAGGAATCCACGGCTCACGCGGACCGAGGGGAAACCAGCCCACTGAAACCCCAAATCCTCCGCCGCCGATGAAGCCGACCAGCGCGGGAGCATAGACCGGGCGGTAGCGCCGCTCGCCGGGAATCCAGACCCAAGTGCCGCCCGCCATAACCCACCGGCCGTAGTGGAACGGCGCGAAGCCCCACGGGGCGTCATCGACCCAGGTCCAGCCCCAGGGCTCCACGAAAACCCAGTGACCGGTCGTATAGGGCTGCCAGCCGGGATCGACCGGCGGGACCCACACCGCGCCATAGAGCGGATCGTTCTCCCAACGGCCGTATGTGTAGAGATCTTCGGAGCCCGTCATATCGGGCGGAACGTAGTCCCCGGACCGATTGGCGGAATCTTCGGCGCCGTTGCGCGAGGCGACGAAATTATCGAAATCGTCAGCGGCGTATTCCGGATTCACCTGCTGCCCGGAGTCGGTGAATCGCGCGGTCTGGTTCGGGGTGATCAGCAGGCTGTTTCCGTCCTGATACATTTCGGCCTGGCCATCGCGCACGGTGACGAGAGTGATGTTGCGGTTCGGGTCGGTATCGATGCGGTAGTCGCCCGCGCGCTGGAGAGTCACAGCGCCGTTCGGGGTATCGATTTCGAAGATATCGCCGCGGACGAGGTTGCGTAGCCGGACATCGACGGAGCCCTCATTGAGGCTGATCTGGACGGTGGTGTCGTCGAGATTCAGGAAGCCGAAATTCGTATTGGAATCGAGGCGTACGGCGTTGCCGTCGATCTGCATTTCGGCACGTCCGCCGGGATTCACAAAAAGGTGATCGCCCGTGGTGAGCGGGTAATTGAGGGTGGCGTTCGTCCAGTCGTCGACCGTGGCGGGCTGGAAGGCGACGTCGCCGGAGAACCAGTCGAGCCGGGCAACACGGGAAGGCGGATCGTCCTGCGGGGCATTTTGATCGTCGCCGGGCGCGGGGGGCTGGGCGAAAAGCGCGGCGGCGGTTAATAAGGAAAAGAGAATAAATCGGTTCATGGAGGCTGACTCCCCTCTTCACCTGCTTTGGATGAAAACACCCCGGCGCGGGTTACGCCGGGGCGCTAAGGTGAAGCAATAATAATCTGACCACGACCTACAGATTGAGTGACTTGAGGTACTCGCGGAAAGGGCCCCCCATATCGTGACGGCGCAGGGCGAATTCGACGGTGGCTTTCAGGAAGCCGAGTTTATCGCCGGCATCGTAGCGCTGCCCGTCGAACTTGAAGGCATAAAGCGGACGGCTGCGGAGCTGGTAACGGAGTGCGTCCGTGAGCTGAATCTCGCCGCCGGCGCCGGCTTCAATACTATCGATGGAATCGAAAATGTCGGCGGTCAGGATGTAGCGGCCAATGATGGCGAGGTTGGATGGTGCTTTATCCGGCGCCGGCTTTTCCACCAGGTCGCGAATCCTGTAGACCTTATTCTTGCTGCCGTTGTGGGAGACCGGCTCGGCATCGATACAGCCGTAGGCCGAGATCGATTCCTTCGGCACTTCCATAACTGCCAGGACCGGCGCCGAGAAGAATTCGTAAACATCGAGGAGCTGACGGATGCAGGGCGTCTCGGCATCGATTACGTCATCGGCGAGCACAACGGCGAACGGCTCGCCGCCCACCATCTCGCGCGCGCAGAGAACCGCGTGGCCAAGTCCGCGGGCTTCCTTCTGGCGGGTGTAGGCAACGTTGATGAGGTCCGACACCTGGCGGACGAGAGCCAGCAGATCCTTCTTCCCGCGCGTTTCAAGCAGGTGTTCCATCTCGAAGCTGACGTCGAAGTGATCTTCGATGGCAGTCTTGCCGCGTCCGGTCACCATCATGATGTTGGTGATGCCGGACTGGATCACTTCTTCGACGCCGTACTGGATGATCGGCTTGTCGACGAGGGGCAGCATTTCCTTCGGCTGCGCCTTGGTGGCGGGCAGGAAGCGGGTCCCGAGGCCCGCGGCTGGGAAGACGGCTTTGCGAACTTTCGCGGCTGGCATTCGCCTTTCATCCTGGCATATTCGAATGGCTAGCCGCGACTGCGGCTATTTGGTCTGGGGGGGATTGGCCCAGTAGCCCGGGCGGGTACGGGGAACCGGGTTGCCTGGGGCCTTGACCGTTACCTTCACCTGCCGGAAGGTGCCGTCGAGAGCCTCATTGAGGGGCGTGTATCCAATAAAGTACTGGTTCCGCAGATCGCGTGCTACCTGATGGGCGATGCTATCGACCTCGGCCAGATTTTTGGGATAAAACGCTTCACCACCGGTGCTCTGGACGAGATCGTTGAGAGCGCGTTTGGCCCGGTTGGCCTCGGACTTCATGTCCTGATCGAGCAGGCCGATGGCGTAGACCAGAACGTCATCGCGAGAGGCGAGCTGAACCAGTTTTTCCATACTGAAATCGGGCTCGCTGTAGTTATCTTCGCCGTCGGTCACAACGAGGACGACTTTTTTGTCGCGTTTGGCCTTTTCGTGGAGGTGCTCGATAGCCAGGCGGACCGCTTCGCGCATTGCCGTCTGGCCGCGGGAATCGATACGCTCCAGCCCGATTTTCAGCTTGTCGATATCGTTGGTGAAATCGACGTCGAGATAGGCGTCTTCATTGAAATTGATGACGAAGGTTTCATCCTGCGGGTTGGAATCTTTGACGAGCGCGAGGGCGGCGGCCTCGACGGCCTGGCGCTTATCGCGCATGCTGCCGCTGTTATCGATGACGAGCGCCAGCGATACCGGGAGATCTTCGTAGCGGAACTCGTGGATGGGCTGCTGGACGCCGTTTTCGTAGATTTTGAAAGCGTTCTGTTGCAGATTGGTGACGTAGTGGCCTTTGTTATCCG
>DASZVV010000271.1:0-3056 GCA_035546955.1 Bryobacteraceae bacterium | reverse complement strand
TCGAACGCGACGTTCTGGTACCAGAGCGTCGCGCGGTCGAACGGCTGCACGCCCGCGCCGCTTGTGAGCAGCGTGCAGGTGGCGGAAGCTGCAGGAAAAGACGAATCCGCCAGCATGGCGTTATCCCAGAGCCGAACCTGCGCGGGGGTGCCGTCGTCACGGATGCAATCGAGGGTCGCCCAGTCGATCCAGTTGAATTTCGGGGAATCGATGGGCTGCACGCCGTCGCTGTACTTGAGATTGAAGCTCAGGGTCAGACGGCTGAGATCGAAATCGGGCAGATATTGGATGCGCGGGTGCTCGAAATAATTGTCGGCGTCGTAGAGGACAGCGACGGCAAAGTCGGCGGGATCGCGAAACGTGCCGCTGACCGTAAAACCGGCGGGCGAGCCGGAGTGAATACTCGCGGCCGAGGCAAAGCTGTCAAAACCACGCAGATAAATCGTGCGGTCAGGCTGAAATTTCCAGATCGTTTCGGACAAGGGGGGACACGAACCTCCGGAGCGAGTCTGCCATGCGAACCCACCGAAGACCCAAAGGCAATTCGAATGAACGAACCCATTTTGGCGGGTAAGTGATTGAAAAAGCGGAACAATCTTGGCGGGAAAATTTCCGGAAAAAACTTGTCACTCCATCCCGCGGGTACCCTTGCTCACATTGGACTTCGAATTGTTGCTGGGGATACGGATATGACCAAACCCCAGCCCTTCCTCACCGACGTGAAAGAACTGCGTGCCCGCGCCCGCGCTTCCATCAAGGACGGCGCCGTAACCTCTACTTACCAGGGAGACGTGAAGCAGGCGATTGAAATCCTGCAGTCCGTGCTCGCCACTGAAATCGTCTGCGTTCTGCGTTACACGATGAATGCGGTCGCCGCCCAGGGAATTTCAAGCGATGCCGTGAAAGATGAATTCGACGAGCATGCGAAGGAAGAGCAGGGGCATATGCGGATGGTCGCGGAACGCATTAATCAGCTCGGCGGCACGCCGAATTTCAATCCGGATGGGCTCGCCTCGCGCGCGGCGTCGCAATATGTGGAAGGCGGCAACCTGATCGAGATGATCAAAGAGAACCTGATCGCGGAACGCATCGCCTGCGATCACTATCGCGAGCTCATCCGCTATTTCGCCGACAAGGATCCGACTACGCGCGTGATGCTTGAAGGAATTCTGGTCAACGAGGAAGAGCACGCCAATGACATGCATGACCTCCTCGTATCTCACGAAGGTAAGCCGATGCTGCCTTCCGAGTAAGTGAGGAAGATATGATCCGAAAAATTGCCGGCGGCAAATACCGCCTGTATTCGAAAAAGAAAACAGCGGCCGGGAAGCGAAGGAACCTCGGAACCTTCGACTCCCGCGAGGCCGCTGAAAAGCATGAACGGGAAGTGCAGTACTTCAAACGTCACTGATCGTCTTCCACTGGCTCGGCCCGTTGCCGCAGATCCTGAGTGAACATCAGGACGGTCTTGCCGTTCCACTTCACTTCGACCAGTTTGTTTCCGTCGAGCGGTCCGTTTTGCAGTTCTACGAGAGTGCCGGCGTGTATGGTATGGGCCACGCCGCGTCCTCCGTCTTCGGACATTGCAATCGTCGGTTCAACAATCCGGTATTTGATCGGCATACAATTCACCTTTCTGTGAATGAGGGCAGCCCGCCATTCATTGGCGGTTGCCTGTACGCTCCTCAGCCGCTTCTCCCCGGAGCTGTGGGAGAAGCGGGCGATACCTGCCTGTCATGTTGCAAATCAGTCGCCAGTCTGTAAGGCGATGGGATTGAGATGTTTAGGGAAGAAAAGTTTTCCGATGCCGCCGCAGTTTGTTCGGTAAGCTGAGCTGCGGCCATTGCGAGCAGGCGAGACTTTATCTGTTCGCTACAATGGTGCTTTGCCGAAAGTCACCTTTCTCCCCGCCAACGAAACGTTCGAATTCGAATCCGGAAAACTGCCGTATAAGAATCACGGCAAGCCGGAATCGCTGCTCGATGTCGCGATGAACTTCGATTTCCATCTGGAGCACGCCTGCGGCGGCAGCTGTGCCTGCACCACCTGCCACGTAGTGGTGAAAGAGGGCATGGACAATCTTTCGCCGATGGAAGACGACGAGTTCGACCGTGTGGAGCAGGCGTCCGATTTCCAGCTCAATTCACGGCTGGGGTGCCAGGCGGTGGTGAAGGGCGATGTGACGGTGCAGATCCCGGACTGGAACCGCAATTACGTCAGCGAAAAGCACTGACGGAGTTCACGGCAGAGCAAACGCCACGTAAATTCCACCCGATGGCCCGCTGCGTCCGGCCTTTCCTCCCGTCGCATAAATCACCACATACTGCTTGCCGTTAAGCTCGTAAGTAATCGGGGTGGCGTTGCCGGACATTGGCAGCGTCGTTTCCCACAGCAGCTTGCCGGTCCGCTTGTCGAAAGCGCGGAATTTGCGATCGAAATTCGTGGCCGCGATGAATACCAAACCGCCGGCAGTTACGATGGGGCCGCCGTAGTTTTCCGAGCCGGTATTCTTCATCCCCTGAGCGGCGAGTTCGGGATATTCGCCCAGCGGGATTTTCCAGGCATATTCGCCCGTATTGAGGTTGATGGCGTTCAGCGTGCCCCATGGCGGGGCGACCGCGGGATAGCCATCCGGGTCGAGCCACTTGTGATAACCGTCGAAGCGATACGCGCTGTTGATGCGCGGATCGGTCGCCGGTCCGGCGCTCGGGAGTTCTTTGTCTTCCCCCCGAAGAACGTACTGCGCGATGGCGGTAGTGGCGTCGGCATTGAGGCCCGGTAAGGAGGGCATGCGGCCGCCGCCCTGGCGGATCATCGCGGCGATCTGCTGCTCCGTGCGCTTGCCGCGCAGGTTCAGGAGTGAGGGGAACTGCGATGGCTGGCCGGCGAGATCCTCGCCATGGCAGGCGGCACAGTTCGAAACGTAGAGCTGTTTCGCGCTGGTGGCTGCCGGTCCGCGACCCGGGCGCGGCGCGGGAGCCGGGCTGAGGCTCGACGTCCAGGCGACATCGTTTGCATTGACGTAGTAGAGCCCTGTCTCGGGGTCGAAGGCCGAC
>DASZVV010000270.1:0-18040 GCA_035546955.1 Bryobacteraceae bacterium | reverse complement strand
TTCCCGCCCGCATCCTCGCGCAAGCGCCGCAAAAAGACCGTCAGATCAAGCAGCACTTCTTGAATGGCATCCGCTGCCTCCGCCTGGCGCGGGCCATGCAGATTCGAAGACACCACAATGCGCGCCCAGGGCGCCGCCACGTCGGCAATCAGTTTTTGAAGCAGGTTTTCCGCCGCGTGCCGGTCGCTTTCCGCCAGATAGCTGGCGAGAATCTCATCGGCATTGGAAAAGTCCATGGGCGAAGGTATAGCCACGGCGGCACGCGGCATCTGCCAATTCTAGCCGATGGGATTTCAGTAACGGTTCAGATCGGCGACGAGTGCGCCGATGCCCTGCCGGGCATAGATATCGAGCAACCTCTGCTCTTCGGTGGAAGGCGCCATCGTCCGCAGCAGCGAAGAGGAATCGAGATCCTTGCGCGAGGGGACCCAGACCTTTCCGTCCGCGAATTCCACCTGCCGCACGAATCCGGTCATGCTGTCGATGCCGATCGGCCGCCCCGCGTGCGAGAAACGCATCGTGGCATCCGGCTCCAGCCGCCCGCGCTGCCCAGGCTCGACCACCGAACCCGGCGTGTTGCCGGACGCGCTCATCGCCGTCACACCGGAACCCGGCACCGAACCGACCAGATATTCATTGCCGCTCTTGTCCCGTACTACCCAGCCGATTTCCACGTAACGCACAGGCTTCTTCGATAGATTCTGGATTTCGATCCAGGGCGAGCTCACTTCGTTACCCGCAATCGACGCCTGACCCTGAACGGGCAGCACCGGCTGATCCGGCATCCGCAGAAATGCGAACTGAGCGGCGGAATCCCCGCCCGTCGATGTCGCCCCGGAAACAACCGCCGACCCGACCGATCGTCCGCGCGAAAGCGCCACGTCGAGTTGCGGACGCTCGCCCGCCTTTGCGAGACCGGTCAGCACCTCGCGCCGCAGCCCTTCTTCGCCCTTGGCCTGCAGGACCTGCTTGTAATACGCCCGGTCGCGCTCCGCTTCCACTTCCCACAGCGTCAGATCGCGCTGCGAAGACTTCAGGCGGTTCGGGCCGTAAAAGCTGAGATCGTCGAAAAGCACGCCATCGAGTTGCACATGCACCAGCGGACCACCCGCCTGCTGCACCGGCTTTGCCAGCTTCAGTTCCACCGGCAGAGTGAAATTCTGGCCTGGCGGAATATCGATACAGGGACGCGCTACCGCGCCTTTACCGCCCGGCGTAAACTCCTGTGCGGTGATCAGCAGCACCACGCCCCGCACCGCGCGCGAGGCCGAGTTCCGCAGCGTGAGCGACATGTGGAGATCAAGCACCAGCATGCCGCCGCGCGGCGTCACCTGGGATTGACCCGTGCTGGCCGAAATCAGAGTTACGGGCGAATCGGGCGGCAGGTCGATCTTCACCGAACTCGATGCGTCGCTGCCCGCGCGCAGTGCGGAGGTCTGGGCGAGCAGCGCCACCGGCGCTCCCGCCAGCGGCAGCATTACCGCCAGCCAGACCGTGCTGCACCGGCTATTCCGCATACACGCTCGTGATTGTCACCGTGCCCGTGTCGCCATCTACACAACGGGCACGAACCGCTCCCTGCGAAGTGATGTACTGGTCCGGCTCCGCGTCGCTCTGGTTGAGCAGCGTCATACTGCCGGCGCTTGTGCGAACCTGAATCCCTTTGTCGGTGGATTCCAGAACCGCGGCGTGTGAAATCGGGACATCCGGATGCGGCAGCAATCCACGCAGGAACATTCCCGCTCCCAGCAGCACTGCGACCCCGGCCATGCCGTACGCGAAACGCGGCACCCACGGACGCGGGGGCGTTTCCGTCCGAACAGGCCCAATGCATTCGCCCGCAGCCAGACCCAGCCGGATGTTCGCGCGCATTTCGCCGGCAAGTTGCTCCCAGTTCGCTTCATCCCCCGCCACGGCGGGCGAAGCCATCTCGCTCAGCGATGACCGAATCTCCGAGAAGGAAGCCACCGTATCCTGGCAATCGCCGCAATGAGAAATATGCCGCCTCAGCCGCAGCCGTTCCAGCCATCCACAATCGCCGCCGGCCAGAAGCGCGAGTTCGGCCTCTGCTGGATGCCCGTTCATCGCTTGCCTGCCTTCCGGCTCTCGCCGTATTTCCGAATCTTGATGCGCGCGTTGGCAATGTGCGAACGCACTGTTGCGCGCGAGCAGCCCAGCCGCCGCGCCACTTCGTCAGCCGGCAGATCTTCTACATCCCGCAGCACCAGCGCCGCGCGTTCCCGTGGAGTCAGCCGCTCGAGCGCAGAGGCCAGCCAGTCCCTCTGCTCGCCGCGGAGAAGCGTGTCTTCAGCCGATTCCAGATGCCGCTCGGGCGCTTCGCCGAGCTCCACAAAAGCTACGCGCTTGCCGCGGCGCAGAAAATCGAGCGCTGTATTGGTCGCGATCCGCGAAAGCCAATGTGCCGCTTTTTGTTCGTCTTTGAGTTGATCCTGGCGCTGCAGCGCCTTGATAAAGGCTTCCTGGGTCAGGTCCTGGGCGTCATGGACGCTTCCGACCATCCGGTAGATCAGCAGGAAAACACGCCGCAGGTGTTCGCTGACGAACCCCTCGCGCAGCCCCGCGGCGTCGCCCACGCCCGGGCCTTCCTGCATTGCCGCTCGGTTTCGTTCCGTCATTCCGGCAACTCGCGCAAATGCGGCTACTTCCACAACAAAGATGACGCCGCGAAGCGGTCAAACGTGCAGGAGATGGCCGTGCTTTCTCTATTATAGGCCGCGCTGGCCTGTTATCAGTGGGTTAGGCCCTTCAGGATCACGTCCACCACCCGCTCCGGAAAGTCTTCCGACATCAGGTTCCCCGCAAATTTACGGTGCATGATGGGCCCGATCAGCAGGTCCATCGCGAAATTGGCGTCCACCTCCGGCGGAAATTCCCCCCGGCTGGCGCCCCGCGCGAGAATCCGCGCCACCTGTTCCCGCCGCGGCTGAAAAGCATGCCGCTGGAGAGCAAGGCCGAAATTCGGATTCATCGCGGCGTGGCCGATAATTCGCGGCCAGATTTTCATCAGTCGCTCCGGCCTCTCGAATCGGAAAAGGTAGTTCAGATAATCGATCAGATCCTGCCGCAGGCTGCCCGTGTCGAACTCGGGAGGCTGCTCCACCAGGCTGCTCAGCACATCCAGACTGAGCGCCTCTTTGTCCTTCCAGTGTTTATAAACCGTTGCCTTGCTTACCCCCGCCAGTTGAGCAATGGCGTCCATGCTGGCGCCGTCGATGCCGCGCTCCTCAATGAGCTGGATCGCGGCATCGAGTACTTTTTGGTGCGCCGTGGCGCTGGGCGTACGCGCCACTTCCGGCTACGCCTCGATCCTCGAGAACTGCCTCGCGCCCATCGCCAGGAACGCCAGGGTCAGCCCACCGAGTACGGCAATATCCACCAATCCCCCGAATACCCCCTGATGAATGAGTGCGCTTCGCATGCCGTCCACCCCGTAGGAGAGCGGATCGATGGCCGCGAAGAACTTCATCACCGCCGGAATGTTGGTCAGCGGAAACAGCGCTCCCGAGAGGAAGTAGATCGGCATCACCAGGAAGTTCATCACCATCTGGAAGCCCTGCATATCCTGGAGCGAGCAGGCAATCGCGGTCCCGAGCGCGGTAAACAGCACCGAGATCAGGACCATGTAGCCGAACGCGACCGGAATCCCGAGCACGCTGTTAGGACGGAAGCCGCACAGCACGCAGATCACAATCACAATCACGCCCTGGAAGATCGCGGTGGTCGCGCCGCCCAGCGTGCGGCCGATCATCAGCAACAGCCGGGGTTGCGGCGCCACCAGCATTTCTTTCAGAAAGCCGAACTGACGGTCGAACATCAGTTCGATTCCGGAGAAGATCGAGGTGAACAGAATCGTCATTCCGATCATGCCCGGCGCGAGGAACTGGATGTAATTCCCCTGGCCCGCTTTCGCGAAGATCGCGCCGAAGCCGAACCCGAAACTCAACAGATAAAGCAGCGGCTGGCCGAGTGACGCGATGATGCGCGGCTTCGACCGCAGATACCGCTTCACCTGGCGGAGCCAGAGAACGTAGATGGTTGTCATCGTCTTTTCCTCCACATCTGAGCCATATTCCTGAGACTCTGAGCGGAATCGGCGCTCTCCGAACGGATCGTGTTTCCCGTCAGCGCGAGGAATGCGCCTTCGAGCGAATCCGAATTGGTCTGCTGCTTCAATTCAGCCGGCGTGCCGAGCGCCACGATGGTGCCGTGATCGATGATGGCAATGCGGTGCGCCGTGCGGTCCGCTTCGTCCATATAGTGCGTCGTGAGAAACACCGTGACGCGCTCTTCCTCATTGAGCTTTTTCACTTGCGCCCAGAGCTGATTGCGGGTCTGCGGATCGAGACCGAGCGTCGGCTCATCGAGGAAGATGATTTTCGGCACATGGAGGAGGCTGCGCGCGATTTCGAGCCGCCGCCGCATGCCGCCCGAAAACTGCTTCACCGGATCATTGCGCCGTTCCCAGAGTTCGAACAGCTTCAGCAGGCTTTCGGCGCGTTCATGCCGGATCTTGCGCGGCACCTCGTAAAGCGCGCCGTGCAATTCCAGGTTTTCGAGCGCCGTGAGTTCGTCATCGAGGCTGGGGTCCTGAAAGACGATCCCGAAGCGCTTGCGGACCTCGTTTTGCTGCGTCGACGGATCCAGCCCGTCGATTTCGATCTTCCCTCCGGTGGGCCGGAGCAAAGTCGTCAGCATTTTGATGGTGGTAGTCTTCCCGGCCCCGTTCGGCCCGAGAAAAGCGAAAATTTCCCCCATGCCGACCTCGAAAGTCACATCGCGGACGGCCTGGATCTCGCCAAAAGTCTTGGTCAGATGTTCGACGCGGATCATTAGGCAATACTAAACTGAACCGTTCAGTATTGTCAATAGAGGTTCGACCGTTTACAGGGATCTATGGGGTACGAGGAGAACGGAGGAGGTAGACCAACGCGCAACCCGCTGCAAACTGGGGATGAGGGACATTTATGGAACCGGACGGGCTTGCCATCAGCGGTTAATTGGATCATTCCGTCTTCTTCGCCGCCGCCATCTTCCGTTCCACGGCCGCCATCAGCCGTTCATGCACATCATCGGGAATGGTGCAGCTCTGCATCCCCTTGTAGACCTGGATGGTCTTTTTCGTCGTATCGCAGATGACCCAGCAGTTCGGGCATTCGGTGATATGACGCTGGAGCTTCTCCCGAAGCTCCAGGCTCGTCTTCTCATCCAGGTAGTCGGAAAGCTCCGACAGGAATTCCTTACATGTAAGCAAAGGCGTCGTCTCCTTTGCGCCTGAAGAAGCGGTTGAGCTTATCGCGCAGTTGCAGCCGGGCCCGGAGCAGGCGGCTCTTGACCGCGGGGACGCTCAGGTCCAGCGCCTCGGCCGTCTCCTCCGTTGAAAGCCCATCGACATCCCGCAGCGTGAACACCGTGCGGTAGATCGGCGTCAGACCGTCGATGGCTTCGCTGAGGATCTGGCTCATTTCCTCGCGCGAGAAGCGCTCCTCGGGATCCGGGTCCCAGGCCGCTACTTCCCGCACCACCATGTCTTCGCCGGTATCGATCTGCTCATCGAGCGAAACCGTTCGGTCGCTCTTGCGCTTGCGCAGCTTCATCAGCGCCTGATTTACGGCTATGCGTACGATCCACGTATAAAACTTCGAATTACCCTGGAACTGATCGATGTGTTCGAACGCCTTGAAAAACGCTTCCTGAAGCACATCTTCGGCGTCTTCCCGGTTTTGGGTAATGTTCATCGCCAGACGAAAAATCTTGCCTTCGTAGCGGTTGATTAATGCGGAAAAAGCGGCACTGTCGCCGGATTTGGCGCGTGCCACCAGGTCCAGTTCGTCGCTGGGGATTTCCACAGGCGCTGCTGGAATGGTTTCAATTGCCATGTCGCGCGATGCTCCATTCTCCCACGCTCGCGCGGCAGCCGTACCTGAAGACCGGTCCGCAGCGTGTGAGTTTGCCAAATATCCGGGCTGCCAACCCGACCCGGATGAGGTTGCTGCAAGGATCATTCCTGTTTTGGATGTCCGGCCCTGCCCCCCGGATTCAGGAACACCTATTTCGGGGCCGTTGCAGCCCTCCACGCCTTTAAAACCCGCAGGATGTAATCGTGAGTCTCGGGATAGGGCGGGACGCCGTGGTACTTTTCGACCGCCGCAGGCCCGGCATTATAGGCCGCCAGAGCCAGAACCACCTGATTTGGATCGTTTTCGTACTTCGCCAGCAGGTCCCGCAGGTACCGCGTCCCGGCATCGGCGTTCTCAGCCGGCCTGGTGGGATCGGCCCCCATCTCCTGGGCGGTATCCGGCATCAGCTGCATCAGCCCGATCGCTCCTTTCGGTGAAACCGCCGCCGGATTGAGGCCGGATTCGGCCCGCATCACGCCAGTAACAAACTCCGCCGGAAGCGAATATTTCTGTGCCGCGCTTTGGGCAAGCCCTGCGGGCGATTCATCCGCGGGCCGCGGCTTGAGAGGCTGGGCCGGCGGAACGGCAGGCTTCGCTGGTTGCCGGGCCGGAACGGGAGCCGGGTCGTCGATATGGTCAATCCGCGTCACTTCGTTCGCCGGAAACTCGGTCACGCCGCCGTCCGAAAAAACCCGGATCGTCTCACCGGCGATCTCGTGCCGGTCCGCCTGCAGTTCGAATCCCGTCTTGAGAACGATGCTCTCACGCGCCGCAAGCGGCAGGGCGAGAATCGAGAGGCCTATAAGATAAGAAAACCTCATCATGCCCCAAACCTGTTTGACGCACCTTGAGTGCAGCCTGTGCAGCAAAAAATTCGAACCGGGCCGCCCATGGAACCTCTGCGACTGCGGCGGACCGCTGCTTGCGCGCTACGACCTCGCCCGCCTGAAAAGCGAATGGCGAAAGGAATCCCTCGCCTCAGCAGTGAATTCCATGTGGCGGTACGCGCCCGCGCTTCCCGTGAGCGCACAAACCTCGATTATCTCACTGGGTGAAGGCATGACGCCGCTCCTGCATCTGCGCCGAACCAGCGGCTTCTGGCTCAAGGACGAGGGCCTCAACCCGACCGGGTCCTTCAAAGCCCGAGGCCTCTCCTGCGCCGTCTCGATGTGCGTCGAGCTCGGCATTAAAGCCATCGCCATCCCTTCCGCCGGAAATGCCGCCAGCGCGCTCGCCGCCTACACCGCCGCAGCGGGCATTGAAGCCCACATTTATATGCCGTCCGACGTCCCGCAGGCGAACTTCATCGAATGCAAAGCCTACGGCGCTCAGGTGACGCTCGTCAATGGACTGATCAGCGACTGCGGGCGCATTGTCGCGGAAAAATGCAAAACAGAAGGCTGGTTCGATATCAGCACGCTGAAAGAGCCCTATCGCATCGAAGGCAAGAAAACGATGGGTTATGAGCTCGCGGAACAGATGAACTGGACTCTGCCGGACGCCATTCTCTACCCGGCAGGCGGCGGGGTAGGCATGATCGGGATGTGGAAAGCCTTCGCCGAAATGGAGGCGCTCGGCTGGATCGGCCCGAAGCGCCCGAAAATGATCGCGGTACAGGCCGAGGGCTGTCAGCCGATCGTACGCGCTTTCGAGCAGGGCACCGAAGCCAGCCAATTCTGGGAAGGCGCATCCACGGTCGCGGCCGGACTTCGCGTGCCGAAACCGCTCGGTGACCGCCTCACGCTCGCCGCGGTTCGCGAAAGCGGCGGCTGCGCCATCGCCGTGTCGGATAGCGACCTGATGGACGCCGGCCTGCGGCTTGCATCGAAAGAAGGCATTTTCGCGGCGCCCGAAGGCGCTTCCTGTGTGGCCGCCGCCGAGCGTCTGGTGCGCGAAGGCTTCCTGAAACCGGACGATCAGATTGTCGTCTACAACACCGGCTCAGGCCTGAAGTATCTGGAAGCTTATTCGGTACGTTTCCCCCGCTCGGCCGCGGGGGAGACCGACAAGCTCGGTGGGTTGATCACACCCCGCTGAGCATTTGTGCCAGGCAGGTCGTATCATGTGGTTGAGTGCATGCAGTTAAATGATGTGCAGAATCCCGGCGAGCCTCCGTCTCATCCAAACTGATTGAAAGGTAACGAATGAATAATTCCGTACTTGTCCCCATGGTTGTCGAGCAGACGTCGAGAGGCGAGCGCGCTTACGACATCTATTCACGCCTGCTGAAGGAAAACATCATTTTTCTTGGCACGCCGGTGGACGACAATATCGCCAACCTGATCATCGCGCAGTTGTTGTTCCTCGAAGCGGAAGACCCGGAGCGCGACATTTCGATTTACATCAACTCCCCCGGCGGTTCCATCACGGCGGGTCTGGCGATTCTGGATACGATGGCGTTCGTTCGCCCCAATATCGTCACGATCTGCGTGGGGCAGGCGGCGTCCATGGCCGCGGTACTGCTCGCTGCCGGCACCAAGGGCAAGCGCTTCAGCCTCCCGAATTCCCGCATCATGATTCACCAGCCCTCTATGCAGGGTCTCGCCGGACAGGCCGCTGATATCGATATTTACGCCAAGGAAATCCTGCGCATGCGCGAGATTCTGAATAAGATCCTGGCGGACGCGAGCAGCCAGCCGATCGAGCGGATCAACCGGGATGTGGACCGCGACTACATCATGAGCTCGGATCAGGCCGTCGAATACGGCATCATTGATCGGGTAATTTCGAGCCGCGAACTGGCTCCCGGGCCCGTCTCGAAGCCAGCGTAAGACCAGACCAATTAGTTGCGAATCATTCGGGCGCGGCGGGCTACTTGTCCTTCGCGCCCGAAAAGTTTCCGGTCACTCCCGATACAGCGATATCGCCTTTCATCGCCGTGTGAGAGGAATCGAGCGTTCCCGTGTAGGTGAGCTCGTAATTCTGGGCGGTGTTCTGGAATGTGACAGTTTCGCCGGTAATGCTGCCGGTGGTCGGAGCAGCACCCGCGCCGTCGTACAGACAGGAGCCGGAGAGCCTGGCTTCTTCCTGCCTGAGCGCGCACTTCATATTGACCGCATTCCCGACAATATCTCCGGTGAACGTCCAGTTACCGGAGATGCCGTCCGCCGCGGATGCCGTTACCGCGGCCGCGGGCGCCGCGTCCGATTTCTTCGCGGTGAATGCGCCGGAATACTGCTCGGCGGTGATCTCGCCTTTCATCCCGGCGCCGGCGGCATCGAGCGTTGCGTTCCATGTCACCTGATAAACCCGCTCGCGCGTCGCCTGATTTTGCAGAACGACCTTGTCACCCGTAACCTCACCGGTCGTATCGCTCTCCCCCAAACCCTCAAAAACACAGTGGCCGGACACTTTCGCAGCGTCCTGCTTCAGGTTGCACTTCATATTGACGACAACGCCCTCGACGCCGCCCTGGAAATCCCACGTACCCGAAATATCGGCCGCCATGGCAGGCAGCGCGAGAGCAAAAACAGTTACGGCCAGTCCGATGGATTTCAGCATTGCTCGATTATACGTCCGAAAACGCCCCGCGGGCCGCGCTTCTGCCGGCCGCGGAATTCCAGAAACATTTTGACCCTTCCTTTCAGGGATGGGCTACTGGAATTCAACCGAAAACGGCATCATCCGCATCATGCCGGGATGCGCCCAGACCCGCAGTCTCGGGTCTTTGATCACGCGCCGCAGGATCGTATCCATCTCGTCGCCGCTTCCGCCAGCGCCGAACGCTTCCGTAATGTATTCGAACAGCGATTTCTTCGCCGGATACAGCACCAGCCCAACCCGGCTCGAAGACGAAATGCCGGCTAACTGCCGAGCCCTTGCGATCGCCGCATCGATGCCGCCCATGGAGTCGACGAGTCCCTTGTCGCGCGCCTGATCGCCCAGCCACACGCGGCCCTGCGCCACAGGCTCAATCGCGCTCACCGGTCGATTACGCGACTTCGACACTTTATCGAGGAAGTCCTGATACGTCGCATCGATCCCTTCCTTCAGTTTTGCCTGCTCGTCGGGATTGAGCGACGAGTAATCCGAATCGATCAGCGCGAATTTACCCCGGCTCACAAAATCCTTCGTGATCCCCAGTTTGTCGTAAAGGCCGTGAAGGTCGGGCTTGCCGAAAACGACGCCGATCGACCCCGTCAGCGTGCCTGGCTCGGCGACTATCGGGCTGCCCGTCATCGCCATGTAATAGCCGCCCGAAGCCGCTTCATCCGCCATCGAAATCACCAGCGGCTTCTTCTTTTTGAGTTCGTTGAGCGCCCGCCACATATCGTCAGACGCCACCACTTCTCCCCCCGGCGAGTTGATCCGGATGATCGCCGCCTTCACCCGCGAGTCGCTGCCCACGCTTTGCAGCATGCGATCGAAATCGCCCGATTGCAGGCCATCGGAATCGTCCCCGCGCTCGATCGTCCCTTCAGCCACCACAAACGCAACCTGATCCTGCGCCGCCATGCCCGCCGAGGCGTCGCTCACATCGGCGTATTCCTTTTCGGAAATCTTCTTCAACTCGCTCTCGTGAAGCGCCGTTTTCATTTCGCCGAAGACCTGATCTTCGTAGCGAAGCTCGTCCACCAGGCCATCCGCTTTCGCCTGCGTGGCAAGAAACGGCCCCTGATCGATCAGCGCGCGCACTGCGTCCACACTTTTGTTGCGGCCCTTCGCGATCACGTTCAGCAGATCGCCGTACAGCCCATCGGCGAGGCTGTTCATGACCTCCTTCGTCTCCGGACTCATGGACGCGCGCGTAAACTGATCGCCGTAATCCTTGTAGGCGCCCGCGTGCTGCACGTCGACCTGCACGCCGAGCTTATCCAGGGTGTTTTTGAAATACATGAGCTGAAAAGCAATGCCTTTCAGGTTCAGCAGATCGCTGGGCGGCATGTAGATGCGGGAAGCTGCCGTC
Organism: Bryobacteraceae bacterium; assembly: GCA_035546955.1. Taxonomy (GTDB): domain Bacteria; phylum Acidobacteriota; class Terriglobia; order Bryobacterales; family Bryobacteraceae; genus BOG-234. The sequence continues at coordinate 7,216 of DASZVV010000270.1, read as the reverse complement.
GCCATGTAGTAATCGCGCAGGCTGGGCGATTGCAAATACGCGTAGATTGGCTTTCCCGACTTGCGAAAGGCTTCGAGATCGCCGTGGATTTCCTGCATCGTGGCCCATCCCACGCTGGCGCCTTCCGGCTCGAAGATCACGGCCTTGATGCGGTTATCCTGCGCGGCGCGGCGCAGCATGCTCCAGACGTTTTCCACTGTGATGGAGTTGCGCGAAACAACGCCCGGAATCTGGAACTCGACCGGCGGCTTTTCGGGCACATCGCCCCAAAGATGCAGAATGAGCGTGGAATCCTGGGCGACTGCGGGCGGCCTCGAGCGCAGCGACGCCACCGCAAAAAATCCAATTACTCCGATCAGAACAACGAGAATGGCTCCGGTCAGGAGACCGAGCAGGAATTTACCCATCGAGGGGGCCGCTCCTTCCAGTCCGAAAGTAGCATGCCGGTCTCCAGATGCCGCGCGGTGCGGTCAAGCAGCTTTTGCTTTGCCGCGGGAGAGCTTGAGAGCTTCAATGGCGGCGCCGCGCGCACCCGCCGTGTCGCCGTTCGGCATAATGTGGATCGGGATATCCGCCTGTTCGGCACGCTGCACGGGCATGCCGGCGCGAATCTGTCCGATAAACCACTGCTGAAATTCCGCCGAAGTTTCGATCGCGCCTCCCCCGACAATCAGGGCATCCGGATCGAACGTATTCACCATTTCGTCGAAGAACAGCCCCAGCGCGTTCGCCTGCACGCGGAAGATTTCGCGGCACATCGCGTCACCGCGTTCCGCCATCCCGCGCACTTTCTTCGCCGCGCCGGGCCCGGCTTTCGCCAGTTCATGATCCGGATAGCGTCCAAGAAAATACGGCAGCAGCGTCTTCTCGATAGCCGTCAGCGAACAGAGCGCTTCCAGATCTCCCTCGCGACCGCAATTGCAGACTGGCTTCATACCCTCAATTCCGCGAATGCTCTGATACGGAATCAGAACGTGCCCCAGTTCGCCGCCAAAACCTTTGCGGCCGGTGATGACGTGCCCATCCACGATCACGCCGCCGCCCAGGCCAGTCCCAATGATCGCGGAAATCGAAGTTGCCACCGTACTGACGCCAAAGATGTGGAAATGCCCCCACAGCGCGCCCGCATTGCCGTCATTCAGATAGGAAACCGGGATGCCGAGCTTCTTTTCCAGGCCCTCGCGAATATCGAATCCGCACCAGTTGACGTGAACGAAGTTCGTGGAACCCCGCGCGCTCAGGACACCGGCCGCGCTTGCCGGCCCCGGCGTATCCAGCCCGGCCGCGATAATGTCGCGCACGTCGCCGCCCGCCTTCTCCGCCGCCGTCGCGAGCCCATCCACAATCTGCTGCAGACAAACATCAGGGCCTTCCTTCGACCGCGCCGGGTGCTCGCAGAGACCATCGATCAGAAATCGTTCCTGTTCGTCGATCAGGGTGTAATTCACGGCGGTTCCGCCAAGATCGATTCCGGCAATCAGTCGCATCGGCTCTAGGGTACACCGAAGACAGTCAGCTCAGGTCGAATACGGGGTCGGATTCGATCACGGACGGTTCCGAAAAGCCGCTGTGCGCGGTACGCAGGCGCAGTTCGCGCCGGCCCGCCGGAAGCCCGCGCATATTCGCCTTCACCTGCCAGACCTCCGGCGTGGAACGTTCCAGCACGAGCAGCGGCCACGGCTCGCCATCCACCGTCAATTGAACTCTGGATAAATCCAACGCTCCATCCGAGTGAGTGAAACGGCATTCGAGCGACTCCTCCCGATAGCCGCGAAATACTGTGCCGTGATCCATCGTGTTCTTGACCAGCGTGAAGCGGGGCGGAGAAACAGTCTCGCGCTGCGGCACAAAAGCGGGACGCCCCGAGCGGCGATCCGCAAACTGCGGCAGGACACGAATGGGAAATGCATCGCTGAAGCCGCCGAGCCTGGTCCCCACGCGAACCAGGTGATCGCCGAGGGGCGTGCCGGGCGGCAGCTTCACATTAACCTGCCAGTGGCCCGCCGCGTGATGGACCAGGATGATCGGTGGAATGCCGAATTCATCGATCTCGACCAGCACGTCATTCCTCGTGAGCTCGTCCGCGCAGGAAAATGCGAATGACATGTATTCGTCTTTGCCCCGCTGAAAAATCGTGTCGTTGTGGCGATTGTTGACCGCTGAAAACAGAAACGGCGGATGATGGCCGGCCCGCGGCGTCACCGATTCCCAGCGCCGGTGGGCGATCAGGCCACAGCGGCGGTTATCAATATAGAGGAATTCGGCGCGCGGAAATCCGGCGGCGCGTGTCATCCCCAGCAGGCAATTCGTCGTCGGCCCGCACCAGTTATCAATCTGGCCGCCGAGTTCGTCGGTCTCGTAAAACTCCATGTACGTGCGGGAGGGATCGGGTCCGTCGTCAATCACGAACGATTCAATAAACGCCAGGCCGCGAGTCACCGCACAAACGTTCTCCAGCCCCAGCAAGGGGTGCCGCAGATGGTAGAGCACGCCGAAAAACAGGACGTAATCGAAGGTGCCGAATCGTTCCGCCGTGATCTCTTCCATCTCGGCCATGACGTATTCCACCTTTGACCCGCGCAGCTTTTTGACCGTGACGAATTCGTCATATTCGACGTAGTCGACCGCAACAACCTCCGCGCCGCGCCTCTCGCACTCGAAGCTGTTCCAGCCCGACGCAGCGCCGATATCGAGCACGCGTTTCCCCCGCAGATCCTCCGGCAGCGGCCAAAGGTCGAGGCGCGCGCGAAGCTGATCCACGGAAATGATGCCGGGGATGACGGTGCCGTCATTCAGTTCCAGGCTGTGATAAGGCGTATTGCGAGCGAAGGCTTCCGTCTGGAGACGAATGAGACGTTGAAATTCCGGGTTGCGCGCGGCGGGATCGGAAGGCATCGAAACCGCAGGATAGCAGCGGCTACGGTGCGTCCTCGCAGGTATTGCCCGCGATCAGGTTCGCCTTCAGATCCACGCCCTTATTTGCGGCGATGCAGTGCCCGGCAATGCCGGATCCGCGAATGATGTTGTCCTGGATGATGTTGCCGCGGGTCACCGTTGGCCGACCGCCATCCGCGGCCAGATAAATCCCGCTGCGCAAGGCATCCGGCTGATCGGGAAGCGCCGCGCATTTTGCCGGCGTGGGCGTGGCGCCGCAATGGGCGAGATTCACATCGAGGAACTGGTTGTCCTCGATCCGATTCCGTTCGCCGATCAGGAACACGCCGCCATAAGCGAATCCACGCAGCATGTTTCCCGTAACGGAAATGTTCACGGATGTCATGCCGGGATCATGGTTGCCGAACAGAATCCCGAAATGCAGCCCCAGCCAGTGGCGAGCCTCGGCCGGATCATTGATGCACTGGTTGTCCGAAACCAGGCCGTCGTGAAATCCATCCAGATCGACGCACTGCCCCGCCACAGACGTAAAGCGGTTCCCCGTATAAACCGTGTAGTCGACATTCCCGGCCGTATCGAGTGCAACCGGCGTCGCGTAACCGGGAAAATCCACATACCCGACCGGGAAGCCGATATGCGATCCGCGATTATTTTCCACCCGCACCCGGCTCGCATGCCCTACCTGAATCGCATCGCGCGCCACAGTATCGATGTCGTTATTCGCGATCCGGCCCCGCTCCTGCCGCGGCGCATTCGCATAAGAATGCGTCCAGATCGCATTGCCCGGCACGCGGCTGATCTTCGATCGGGTGATCACGAAATCCGTCGCACCCTGTTCGAGCAGAATGCCGCCGGTCGTGTTATTGCGCCCATCCGGATTCAGCGTGCCGCAATCGGCAATCGTCACGGCATCGACCGTGCCCCCATGCACCGCATTGAGCAGCAGCGGGAATGCCCGAATGCGCGAAAAGCTGACGCCCTGCACCCCCACATTCGACCCGCCGCGAATCAGAATCCCGTTGGCCGTGTAGAAATCCGCAAACGCCACCCCGTCCTTCGGCAGCGTCCACGGCGATTTCATTTCTCCACGGTCGCCCTGAATCGAAAAGTTCCGGAAGAAGACGTTCGAAACGCCCTCGCCCACAATCGCCGCACTGCCCGCGAACCCCGGATCGAGCACAATCGTGCTCCCTTTCGGATTCCCCTGAATCGCGAGATCTTTCGTGCCTTTGGGAATGGTCAGCGGTTGATTGAGATGAATCTCGCCGGCCGGCAATACGACTACAGCTCCGCTGTGAATCGCGCGCTGCACAGCATCCGGGCCATCCTTCCTGCAGCCGGAACACAGAATCAGAAAAAAAAGAGCGGCTGTTGCGAGAAACCGCACGCGAACCGGATCAGACCTGCGCAGGAGGCCCTGAAGGAGCGGCGGGAGGAGGAGGCGCCGCCGGCGGTTTCTCCCCGGGCTGCTTTTCCTTCTTCACCACGGCCTTCACGGGGCTAAGCAGGATGTGGGCATTGCGGCCTTCCATGCGCGGCGTTCCATCTACCGCCCCGTACGCCGCCAGATCCTCGGCGAAACGCATCAGCAGCTTGCGGCCTAGTTCCGTGTGAGCGATTTCGCGGCCACGGAACTGCACCACGGCCTTCACGCGATTGCCTTCCTGCAGGAACCGGATGGCATGGTTCTTCTTGAAGTCGTAATCGTGATCGTCCGTGTTGGGCCGGAACTTGAGTTCCTTCACCTGCACGACGTGCTGTTTCTTTTTGGCGTCGTGCTGCTTCTTCTTGAGCTCGTACTGATACTGGCCGTAGTCGATCGCTTTCGCGACCGGGGGCACCGCCGTCGGTGACACCAGCACCAGATCGAGACCCATCTCCTGAGCCTTCCGGATGGCAGCAGGGGTCGGCATGACCTCCGCCGTCCCGTCCGGGAACACGGCTCGCACTTCACGTGCGCGGATCGTCTCGTTTACGTTTTCTCTGCGGGAGGGTTTGCGGGAAGGGAAATTACGGCCTGGAATCATGCGTTAGTGAGGTCGCCAGATCCCAACATAACACTATTGTCAGCCGATTTTGCAATAGCGGATTTCCGAAATCACATGTTGGTCCAGCCAAACCAACGACTTGACGCTCGTAAACGCCTGTAAATAGGCCATTACGGCGAGTTTATTCAGGTATATACTCTCGTAGAAGGATTTCCTCAGACCTTATGCGAAATATCTCAAGAGCCGCGCTTATCACGGCCTCCTGCGCTCTGCTTCCGAGCGTGTTCCTCCCTCTTGCCCAGGCCCAGTTCGGCCGGGGCGGGGGCACCTGGAACACGGCTGGCGCCGACGCGCAGCGTAGTTCCTGGGCGCGCACCGACAATCGAATTAATTCAACCAGCATGCCCGGCTTCGCTTTCCTCTGGAAGGTAAAGCTGGCCAATGACGCGAAACAGCAGTACGCGCTTTCCCCCGCCGTGATGGTGGATAGCTACATCGGCTATCGTGGCTTCCGATCCTACGCGTTCGTGGGCGGGGCCTCCAACAACGTAATCGCGCTTGATACCGACCTCGGCCGGATGGAATGGACGAAGAACTTTGGCGCAGTCAGCGGACAAAGCACCGCGGCATGCCCCGGAGCCATGACCGCCGGCGTAACGCGCACCGCGACCCTCGCCTTTCCCGCCGCCGGGGCGGCTGGCGGGCGCGGTGGACGTGGCGGTGGACGCGGCGCGCAGAGCGGCGTGGGTGAGCCGGAAGCGGGCGCTGTCACCATCGGACAGGGCCGCGCGGGCGGCGGCTTCGGCGGGTTCCCCGGCGCACCGGGCGGTTCCGGGCGCGGCGGTCGTGGTCCGGGCGCTCCCGGAGGACGCGGCGCTGGCCCCGGACGCGGAGCTCGTCCTCCTGAGGCCGTTTACGCCGTCACCACCGACGGCATGCTCCATACCCTCTACATTTCGAATGGCGAGGACGCCAAGCCTCCCGTTCGTTTCCTCCCGGCCAACGCGAATGCCGCCGGAATCATCATGATCGATAACGTGATCTACGCCACAACGAGCGGCAACTGCGGCGGCGTTCCGAACGGCGTCTGGGCAATCGACACGGCTGAAGCTTCCCCCGCGCCCATTCACTGGTCGACCAACGGTGGCGGCGTCGCCGGCAACTTCGGCGCGGCGTTCGGCCCCAGCGAGTCTGTCTATGTTGCCACGGGCGACGGCGACTACTCGCCCGCTGCGTATTCCGATTCGGTCGTTTCGCTCGAAACCAAAACCCTGAAGCTCAAGGACTGGTTCACGCCCGGCAAATCCGAATTCACCGCGTCGCCGGTTGTCTTCGAAATGAATGAAGGCGAGAAGGCCCATGAGCTGATCGCGGCCGCCAACAAGGATGGCAGGATCTACCTCCTGAACAGCGAATCGCTGGGTGGTGCGGATCACAAGACTCCGCTCGCCTCGGCGTCGCTCGGTTCCGCCGCGCACTCGCTCGCCAGCTGGCAGGATCCCTCGGGCACGCGCTGGATTCTCGCCGGTACAGACGGCAACATCACCGCGCTGAAAGTCACGATGCAGGGCGGCAAACCCTCCATCCAGACCGGCTGGACTTCGCGCGCAATTACCTCGCCCATCGGCCCCGTGGTCATCAACGGCTTCGTGTTCGCGGCATCAACCGGATCGGGATCGACTCTCTACGGTTTTGACGGCGTCACGGGCAAGGAAGTGTTCAACAGCGGCTCCACAATCCAGGGCTCGCTCACGCACTCCGGGGAAATCTCCGGCAGCGCGGGCCAGCTTTATCTCTCCACGGCGGACAGCACGCTCTACGCGTTCGGCATCCCGCTGGTCCCGCCGGATCTCGCGGCCAAGACGAAGAATTAGGAAGGTTCACAGAAGAGACGTTATGAAAACGGTTACCCGAATTGCGTTAACAATGGCGGTGGCGATGGCGGGATGCCTCGCCGCCTGGAGCGCCGACTGGCTGGCGGGCGGCAACGACTTTGAGCGCACCCACTGGCAGAAGGACGAAAAGCTCCTCAGCCCCACGACCGCGAAAAACATGAAACTGCTGTGGAAGCTCCAGCTCGACAGCAAGCCGCGCGTCATGAGCAACCTGTTCACCACGCTCGTGGCCGGCCAGGTCACCACCAAGAGCGGCCCGAAGGAAATTGCCATCGTGGCGGGCGTTTCCGACGACCTTTTCGCGATCGACGCCAAAACCGGCACGCTGATCTGGAGCAAGCACTACCAGAGCGACTATGAGGGCCCGGCTGCCGGCCAGGATCCGCTGTGCCCCGGCGGCCAGACCGCGATCCCCGCGATCGATAAGGTCGCGCCCGG
>DASZVV010000269.1:0-2657 GCA_035546955.1 Bryobacteraceae bacterium | reverse complement strand
AGGTCGCCTGCACATTCCCGCCGGTGAAAGCGTTGCCGCAGTTGTTGACGATCTGCACGCGGATGCTCTGCGCGGCTCCGGTTTCGACAGATGCGCTGGCGGTGGGCTGCGCAACCGTAAGCGACAGACTGGTGGGTGCGCACGCGGGCGGCAGTGGCGGCGCGGAAACGGGCGGCGGCGCGGAAACCACGGGCGGAGGTGTTGAAGCCGGTGGATTCGAAGCCGGCGGATTGGCAGCAGGCTGGGTCGCCGGCGGATCGGAGGGCGATGCGCTCTGTGTCTGGTCATCACCGTCGGTTGATGCAGGGCTGTCCACCGTCGCACCGGCCGGCGTATTGAGCTGATTCAGTTGCCGGCCCATTTCCTCACGAACACTGAGCAGCAGGTTCACATCTTTGGTCCAGCTTGACCAGGTGGCGCCCACCTCGGTCGATTTCGCCTCCGCGAACGATTCCTCGCCGGCTTTCTTCAGCATCTGCAGGTACTCGTAATCTTCCACGCCGTCACGCAGCCACTTCAGCCGCATCGACGGAGCCACGCCTTGTATCCCGACTGTCTCGCCCGGATAAACCATCATGCCTTCGCCCGGATAGTTGCCCGGCGAAAACGTGCCGGTGTTGTTCACCTGATTCCAGGGATCGGACGACCAGCCGTCGACTTTCCAGTACAGTAAGCCCGTCAGACCCAGGCTGTTGCTGATGAAGCCCGGCTGAATACGAAAGTTGATCGGCGAGAAATCGATCTGCCATTTCGGAGAGTAGGAATCCTGTACGAGCGCGTTGTAAGACCAGATGGAATCGCCCTTCGCGATCGCGGCGGAGACGTTCGCGGCGGAACTCTCCCAGGAAACCGGCAGCATTGTCCAGATGTCAACAGCCGAATGGCCGGTGTTCGAGCCATCGTCAAAGAGGAGCGGGTTCGGCGCCATGGTCACAAGGTTCTTGATTCCCGCCGCGTGCAGGTTCTGCGCCCACTGCTTCATCGGCGTGATCAGTGACGGGCAGGAATCGATTTCATCGGCGCTGTAGATGAGCTGAGTAAGCCCCGGCTGCTGCATCGCGGCAACCGTTTTCAAATCCGCAACGGAAGGCGCATCGGACATCGTGCAGGTGCTGTTGTCCGCACCGCTCCAGTAGGGCAGTCCAACGGTGCTCAGGCCGTAATTCGTCATCAGGCTGCTCTGGATGCCGAGGTCGGTATGGAGCGGCGCGATCTTGTTGCGGAGCAATTCCCGATCGGACGGGAGGCTTGAAGCATTCCAGAAGAGAAACGCCGATTTCAGACTCGGCTGCAGCGGCAGAGTAAAGTTCCAGACGTTGAGCACAACCGAGCCGCTGGCATTACCCTGGTCGCTGGTCACGGTCCAGGTGCCGGCGTACTGGCCGGGAGTCGCGTTGCGGGGAACGAGGACGTCCACCCAAATCGGCTGATTGTTGGCGGCGCTCAGGTTGAAGGGCACCGCCTGCAGGCGCGCACCGGTAATCGGCTGGCCGGTGGCGGGATCGTTGAACGGAATCAAACCGTCGGGATACCAGCCGACTCCCAGCGGGCGGTTGGAGCCTTCCCAGTCCGGGCTCGACTTGCTGACATACACATACTGTTCACGGAAGAGAGAAAACGCGGATTGCGGAATCGTGGCGCCTCCGGGACCGGAGAGCGCCGAAACAGTCACGTTGACATTGGTGAGTCCGCCGGCAGGGGCCTGGACGGCAATCTGGAAGGATTCATATTCGCCGCGGCCCGCGGAGATCATGGCCTGAGTCCCCGTTCCGGCCTGGTCGGTTTTGCCCGTGCGAACGAGCGATGACGTTGTCCAAACCGTTGGCTGGGCCCACGCCCCAACGGGCAAACCCAAAACCGTTACCAGCAAAATCACGCGTCTGAAGAAACTGCTATTCAATTCCGGCACCTCGAGATCGTTGGTTTGGTACTCGCGGCGGCCGAATTAAAAGTAAGTTAGATTACTTTTGTGATAACTCGATTGTTAATCGAGTACATTTCGCTGCGAGGACAATACCAGACTAACAAGATGCGAGGTTTATTACGTGTAGGATTGTCGCTCGAAGAAAACGCACGTTTATCTTACAACGAAGGAGCTATTCCATTGTTAATGATTTTGTAGGAATTACTCCTACAAAGGCATACTGACACCAGTTAGTGCCGGGCAGTTTTGGTTATCTTTATTACTGTTACTGATTAACTTCCGGTAATGGCAGAAACGGCAATATTCAGCGCATCTTCCCTGGTAATAGCCCTTCCTTCGAGCTGAGCGTCCTCCGCTTCGTGAAGAGCAATACTAAATTTAGGACCGGGAGTGAATCCGGCCGCAATCAGATCTCGGCCGGTGATGAGGGGTTTGGGACGGAGTTGTTCGGGCGGCGCTTCGTGGAGTTTCCGGAGGGCGAAGTCATAGTTCTCCAGGCTGCCGTGGCTGGATAGACAATCCAGCCGGTGCAGTTCGAGGTGTTCTTCGAACTTCGGCATCCGCAGAAACCGCTTGAGACGGCTTTCCCGCATATTGGGCACGTCTTTGAACTTCATGTGATTCGCAATCAGAGCTTCCGCCTGTTCGATTACAGCGCCCGGATAGCGCAGACGATTCAGCAGCGCGTGCGCAATTTCGACGCCCTTCTCCACGTGACCGTCAAACCGGATGC
>DASZVV010000268.1:0-22879 GCA_035546955.1 Bryobacteraceae bacterium | reverse complement strand
GGAACGGGTGACTTCGACCGAGGCTGGAACTTCGGCGTTCTGGCCAGATGGAGTCACCACTGTCTGCTGGCGGAGTGCGACGCCGGTTTTCGTATCGACCCAGAGGGTGCGCTCGCGGGAGCCGGCGACGGCTACCTGAATCACTTTGCAATCGAAGCGCTCGCCATCGATATAGATCGTGTCGTCGCGCAGGATTTTGGCCGCCGTCAGGTTCCGGGCAGTCGGCTCGGCCTCAGGCGTGAGTTCCGTGAGGCGGAGAAGCATGGAGGCGGGGATGGCGGCGTCGAGCCGGGCATAGACATTGCTGGCTTCCTGCCAGAAGAGGCTGGTTTGGCCGTCGGAAAACACGGTGGTCTGACCGGTGGCTGGAGTGGTGCCGGAGATCAGGACGCGGTCCGGCTGGCGGACGGCGATGGTCGCCAGGATGTGGAAGCCGAAGCCGGAATCGTCTTTTGGGGAGGCGAGGGTGGTCTCGACGTCCATTTCATAGGCCGGAAGCTGCTGAAGGGCTGTGGAGGCGCGCTGGTAAAGCCGTTCGGCTTCGGGATTGATCTGCGGATTGGCCTGAGCCCAGGCGATTCCTGCGAAAACCGGGATGAGGATCGCGACGCGCAATTGTAAACGTCCTTTACAAACGTTTGCCTGGCTCGATTATGCGCCGGTTGCGGGTGAAAGTCTACAAAAATTTACATACATAACTTTACAAACAACTGGAGAACGGGAAGTGGAGGAATCGCGGGACGCGAGGCTCCAGCCGCCTTACGGACTACTGGGGTAGTTCCAAGGCTTTTGAGGGATAATAGCGGCACCAATGAGACTTTTGACGATTCTGACCGTTTTCGCGGTCACCGGGCTGGCACAAACGACGATGAGGCCGCCGGCGGTACCGCTGGTGGCGCATGACCCCTACTTCAGTATCTGGTCGATGGCCGACCACCTGAATGGCGACAATACGAAGCACTGGACAGGGAAGCCGAATACGCTGACGGCGGCGATCCGGGTGGATGGGAAGACGTGGCAGGTGATGGGGCGTGACAACGGGACGCAGCCGCTGCCCCAAAAAAGCGTGGAGGTACTGCCGACACGGACGATTTACACGTTTGAGGGCGGTGGGATCGAGCTGGCGCTGACGTTCCTGACGCCCGCGCTGCCGAGCGATCTGGATGTGCTCTCGCGGCCGGTGACGTATCTGGACTGGAAAGTTTCGTCCGCGGACGGAGCCCCGCATCAGGTGCAGGTTTACTTCGACGCGGGCGCAGACCTTACGGTGAATACGCCGGATGAGCCGGTGACCTGGGGGCGGTTCGAACTGGATGGGCAGCCGGTGCTGCGGATGGGGTCGCGTGAGCAGCCGGTGCTGGCGAAGCGGGGCGACGATCTGCGGATCGACTGGGGGTACCTCTATCTGCAGGCGGACAAGCCGGAGGGCGTCACGGCGGCGGCAATGGCGCATCCGGCGGCGCGGGCGGCCTTCAACAGCACGGGCAAGCTGCCGGATTCCGACGATCTGAACGAACAGATTGAGCAGCCGGTGCGTAGAACTCCAGCGATGGCTCTTGCGTTCAGTGTGGATCTGGGGAATGTGGCGCAGCAGCCGGTGACGCGATCGCTGGAGATCGCGTATGACGATCAGTATTCGATCGAGTTTTTCGAGCGGCGGGAGCGGCCTTACTGGCGGCGAAATGGCGCCGAGGTGAGCGATCTGCTGCGCGAGGCGCGGAAGGATCACGATTCGCTCGCGGCCCGCAGCGAGGCGTTCGATAAAGAGCTGATGGCTGACATGCGGAAAGCCGGCGGCGAACAGTACGCGCAGCTCGCGGCGCTGGCGTACCGTCAGATGCTGGCGGCGCACAAGCTGGCGGCGGATTCCGACGGCTCGGCGATGTTTTTTCCGAAAGAGAATTTCAGCAACGGCTGCATTTCGACGGTGGATGTGATTTACCCGAGCTCGCCGTTCACGATGTTGTTTAGTCCGGCGCTGCTGCGGGCGCAGTTGGCGCCGGTGATGGAATATGCGGCGATGGGGCGTTGGAAGTGGCCGTTCGCGCCGCACGACCTGGGGACGTATCCGCTGGCGAACGGGCAGGTGTATGGCGGCGGCGAGCGCACCGAAGAGAATCAGATGCCGGTGGAAGAAAGCGGCAACATGCTGATCATGACGGCGGCGCTGGCGAAGGTGGAAGGCAATGCGTCATTCGCGGAGAAGTACTGGCCGGAGCTGACGAAATGGGCGGAGTACCTGAAGGATAAGGGGCTCGATCCGGAGAACCAGCTTTCGACCGATGACTTCGCGGGGCACCTGGCGCACAATGCGAATCTTTCGATTAAGGCGATTCTGGCGCTGGCGTCATACGGAATGCTCGCGGACATGACGGGGCATAAGGCTGAGGCGAAGCTTTATCGGGACACAGCGAAGGACTTCGCGCAGAAGTGGGTGGGGATGGCGGCGGATGGCGACCATTACAAGCTGGCGTTCGATAAGCCGGGTACGTGGAGCCAGAAATACAACCTGGTGTGGGACAAGATTCTCGGGTTCCATCTGTTTCCGGCGGACGTGGTGAAGACGGAGATCGCGTTCTACGAGACGAAGGAGAACAAGTACGGCCTGCCGCTCGATAATCGCAAAGACTACACGAAACTCGACTGGCTGGTCTGGACCGCGACGCTGGCGGATAATCAGGCGGACTTCGAGAAGATCGTCGCGCCCGCTTATCTGTGGGCGAATGAGACGCCGACGCGCGTTCCGCTCACGGACTGGTATGACACCGTGACGGGCAAGCAGCAGGGCTTCCAGGCGCGTTCGGTGGTGGGCGGGCTGTTCATCAAGATGCTGACGGACGACGCTGTGTGGAAGAAGTACTCCACGCATTCGGGACAATAGATTGAGATGCCCCCCGCGATCGCGGTCACGGATCTGCGCAAGGTGTATGGAGCGAAAGCCGCGGTGGACGGGCTGTCGCTGAACGTGCCGCGCGGGTCTTTCTTTGGATTTCTGGGACCCAACGGAGCAGGGAAATCGACGACGATCCGGATGCTGACGGGGCTGATTCCGCCGACATCGGGCACGATCGAAATTCTGGGAATGCCGATGCCGGCCGAGGAAACCCTGATCAAGCAGCGCATCGGGCTGGTGCCGGACGATTCGCTGCTGTTCGACCGGCTTACAGGGCTGGAATTTCTGGAATTCGTGGGGCGGATGTATTCGCTGGAGCGGCCGCTGGCACGGCAGCGCGCGGCGGAATTGCTGGAGCTGTTCGAACTCGCGGGTGAGGGACGGAAGATCATCGGGGAATATTCGAAAGGAATGCGGAAACGTGTGGCGATGGCGGCTTCGCTGATTCATCGGCCTGAGCTGTTTCTGATGGATGAGCCGTTCGAGGGCGTGGATGCGGTGGGCGCGCGGCTGATGAAAGACATCCTGCTCGATCAGGTGAAGCACGGCGCGACGATTTTTCTGACGTCGCATGTGCTTGAAGTGGTGGAGCGGCTGTGCGATCACGCGGCGATCATCAACGACGGGAAGATCGTGGCGGAAGGCAGCATGGCGGAACTGCGCGGCGGGTCGGAGACGCTGGAAGACGTTTTCGTACGCACCGTGGGGGCGGACCGGGAATACGAAAAGCTCGACTGGCTGGGTTAGAGCTGGGTAAGGCAACGATGCTGCGAGCGATTTTATACGCGCAATTGCGGAGCATGCGGCCGCGGCGCGGGCAAGCCGTTCGCGGAAGCGCGGTGTTTTCCGTCATCACGACGCTGCTTTTTTACAGCATGTTCGCGTTCTTCGGCTTCTCCATGGTGCTGGTGTTTTCGAGTCCCGATCTGGTGGGGCGCTTCCTGCAGATTATCTCCGGCACACTGCTGCTGATGACGGTCTACTGGCAGGTTGGGCCGGTGATTACGGCGAGCTTCGGAGCGTCAATTGACCTGCGCAAGCTGATGGCGTATCCAATTCCGCGCCGCCAGCTGTTTCTGGTGGAAGTGCTGTTGCGGGCGATGACCAGCTTCGACATGTGCCTGGTGCTCGCGGGAATTACGATCGGGCTGCTGCGGAATCCGCTGTTTGGCTGGCGGGCCGCGCCATGCGTGGTCGGTGGAGCGGCTGCGTTCGTGGTGATGAACGTTCTGTTTTCCGCCGGTGTAAAGAGCTGGATGGAACGATTCTTCGTGCGGGCGCGATTTAAGGAAGTTTTTTTCCTGATTGTCATGCTGCTGTTGATCTCGCCGCAGTTATTTTTCCTGACGAATACAAAAGCTTCCGGTCTGCTGCGGCTGGTTCCGTCACAGGTGTTCTGGCCGTGGGCTGCGATGGGCGCGGTGATGCTGCGGCAGAACGTTGCAGCGGGCGCGCTGATGGGCGCGGCGTGGATCGCGGCGGCGCTGTTTTTCAGCCGCTGGCAATTCGCGCGAATGCTGGCGTTTGACGGTATGGTTTCGGCGCGGCGTGAAAAGCAGGCATCGCCGGATAGTCTGACAGAGCGAATTTTCCGGCTGCCGTCGCGGTTCCTGCCCGACCCGCTGGCGGCGCTGGTTGAAAAAGAGCTGCGGACGCTGACGCGGATCTCGCGATTCCGCATGGCATACGGGATGTCGTGCTTCTTCGGGGTTCTCCTGGTGATGCCATCGATCCGGCGGGGGAATCGCCATGGGTTCCTGGAGTACGCGCTGCCGGTGATGGCGGTGTATGGGCTGCTGATGCTGGGGCAGATTACGTACTGGAATTCGCTCGGGTTCGATCGTTCGGCGGCTCAGGGGTACTTCTGCTGGCCGGTGCGGTTTCGGGATGCGCTGATCGCGAAAAATCTGACTGTTATGGTGATGCTGATTCCGCAGATTGTGCTGATCATTCTGGTGGCCCACGCTTTTCACGTACCGTCTTCCGCAGGGAAGATTGTGGAGGCGTTCGTGGTGGTGGGGATTGCCGCGCTGTTCTGGTTCGGACTGGGGAATATATCGTCGGTGCGGATGCCGCGCGCGATGAATCCGGACAAGATGAATCAGATGTCAAACAAACTGCAGGCGCTCACCATTCTGGCGGCGCCGGTGGTGCTGCTGCCGGTGGTGCTGGCGTACTGGGCGCGCGCAGTATTTGAGAGCGAGATTGTTTTTGCCGGGATTATGGCAATTGCGGCGATACTGGGCGGGATTTTCTACTGGGTGGCGCTGGATTCGGCGGTCCATACGGCGATTGCGCGGCGAGAGTCTCTGCTCCAGGAACTCTCGCGCGCGGATGGGCCGATTTCGACGAGTTGATTTTTACGCAATTTCGGGCACGACGTACGGGGCGCGGTACTGGCGCCGGAACATCGCGTTGGCTTCTTTGTCGTTCTTCGCTGTGTAGGTCGCGGGATCGAAGTCGATCGTGCGGCCGAGGCGATAAGAAATATTCGCGAGGTGGACGAGCGTCGTCGAGATGGAGCCCTCTTCGATTTCTGCGGTGAGTTCGCCGCGATTGTGGCTGCGCACAGCGTTGATGAAGTTGGCGAAGTGGTCGCCCTTGTCTTCGCGCGCAGGTCCAGGGAACTGTTCCTTGCCGATCACGGAATAGTAGCGGTCGTAGCCGTCGATCGCGAGGTAGCCATTCGAGCCGTAGAAGATGTTGCCGACGGTGTTGCTCTTCACGCTCTTATCGAAGTTCTGGATGTCGGCTTCATGGTGCGTCATCCAGTGGCGCACTTCGAAGGTCATCATCTTTTTCGGCTTGCCGGCTTCCTCGAACTCGAAGGCGCAGGTCAGAGTGTTGGGCGTTTCCTGATCGTCCTCGAACATGAAGTGGCCGCCGATGGCGGAAATCTTCGTCGGATAGCGTACGCCAAGACCCCAGCGGGCGATATCGACTTCGTGAATGCCCTGATTACCGAGGTCGCCATTGCCGTAATCCCACTGCCAGTGCCAGTTGTAGTGGAAGCGATTTTTGGTGAACGGCTTCATGGGGGCGGGGCCGACCCAGGCGTCATAATCGACGCCGGCGGGAACGGGCTCGACCTTCGCTTTGCCGATGGTGTCGCGCCACTTGTAGCAGAGGCCGCGCGCCATGTAGAGGTCGCCGATCAGGCCTTCGCGCATTTTCTGGACGCCTTCGATGAGGGCGAGGTCGGAGCGGCTCTGGCTGCCCTGCTGGACGATTTTGTCGTACTTGCGGGCGGCGGCGATGATCTGCTTCGCTTCCCACATGTCGTGGGAGCAGGGCTTTTCGACGTAAACGTCCTTGCCCGCCTGCATCGCCCAGATCGCCTGAAGAGTGTGCTGGTGGTTAGGCGTGGCGATCGAAACGGCGTCAATGGACTTGTCTTCGAGAAGCTTGCGGAAATTCTGGTAGGCGGCCGGTTTCTTGCCGGTTTTGGTTTCCACGGACTTGACGGCGCCATCGAGCACGGATTGGTCGACGTCGCAGAGGGCGACGAGTTCGACGTTCTGCATCTGAGTGAAGGCGGCAATATGGGACTTGCCGCGACCGTGGAGGCCGACGGAGGCGACCCGGATGGTATCGTTCGCACTTTTCGCCGCACGGGCAATGGTGGTGGACGCAGCGGCTACCGCCGAATTGATGATGAATGTTCTTCTGTCCATGGCAGGCCCATTATATTACCGGCCGGCGGGCCTGAAACCGGACATCCGGGGTGACCGGATGTCCGGATAAATGAATTAGTTCGCTCTCGGACGCTGGTTGAAACGTTGGCCGATGCGCGCCTGCCGGTTGTCGATTATCCTGCGCTGATCGTCCGTCAGGCCTGCGTAGATCTGGGCGCGGGTCTGACTACGAATCGTTGCGATCTGTCCCCTAAGTTCGCCCTGGGTCTTTGAAAGAGACTGGATCTGGGCCGTGTCATTCGACTTGATGGCGGCGTTCAGCGCCTGGCGGTTCTGCCGGAGCTGCGAGGCGATGGGCTGTGCGGTGGACCGGGCCTGCTGGCGGATCGATTTGATCTGCGACTTCTGGGCGTCGGTCAGGTTGAGGGCCTTCGCGGCCCGGCGTGCTCTGCGGGCACGGAATCGTGCGATGGGTCCGGGTCTCGCCGGCGCGGCGGCGGTCGGCGGTGTCTGCGCGAATACCGCTGCGCCGAGGAAAAGAGACATTGCAATGAAGCGAAGTTTCATAAGTACCTCTATCCGGCTAAACACTTTGCCGCGGTAAAGGTCGCGTAAACGTTTGTTAGGAGCGCAGGGCCTGGTCGAGATCGGCGATGATGTCTTCGGGCGCTTCGATTCCTGCGGACAGGCGCACGAGATTGTCGTGGATGCCGAGGCGCGCGCGATGCTTCGGAGCGATATCGCGATGCGAGGCCATGGCAGGGTAGAGCAGCAGGCTGTGCACGTCCGCGAGCGAGGTGGCGGGCACGACGAGGCGCAGCGCGTTCATCACTTCAAAAACGCGCTGGCGGTCGGCGCCTTTGATTTCGAAGGCGACGAGTCCGCCGTGAAGACCTTTCGGAAACAGACGATGGATGGCGGCCGCGTCCGGATGGTTCGGATCGGCCGGGAAGTAGACGCGCTCCACATTCGGGTGGTTGATCAGCCAGTCCGCGATCTGCTGCGCATTGGCGCACTGGCGTTCCATGCGGAGGGGGAACGTCTTGACGCCGCGCATCGCGAGGTAGGAATCGAAGGGGCTGAGGACGAAACCGACCGTGCGCTGAAACGCGCGCAGGGCAGCGAGATCGTCACCATTTGCGACGACGATACCGCCGATGATATCGCCATGACCCGCGAGATATTTCGTCAGGCTGTGGACGACGAAGGTTGCGCCGTATTCGAGCGGCCGCAGGATCAGGGGGGTGGCGAACGTATTGTCGACGATCAGCGCGGCGCCGGCCTCGCGAGCCATTTCGCCGATGCGGTCAAGCGCCGGAACGCGAAGCAAAGGATTGCAGATCGTCTCCATGACGATTGCGCCGGGCTTCTTTTCTTCGATTGCGTTTCGAACAGCGGCTTCGTCACAGAAATCGACGAAGGTGACATCGACGCCCGCGGGCTCGAAGACTTTCATCAGCATGGCGAGCGTGGCGCCGTAGAGAAGATTGCCGGCGACGATGGATTTCCGGCGGTCGAGCAGGGCGGTGCTGATCGCCATGTGGATGGCGGCCATGCCGCTGGCGCAGGCGAGCGATCCCTCGCCGCCTTCGAGATTCGCCACCAGTTCTTCAAGAGCGCCGGTGGTCGGATTGCCGTAGCGCGCGTAGCTCTGGCCGGGGATGCGATTTTCGAAAACCTGGTCGAGTGTTTCGATGTCTTCGTAGAAATAGCTGGCCGCGGTGTAGATCGGGGTGGTGACGGGAACGGGCGCGGGTATGTCTTTCGAGGGGCGCTTGCGGTCGCCCGCGTGAACCGCGCGTGTGTGCAGACTTATTTTCTTTTCCATCTCACGCCATCTTTCGTATCTTCGAGAATCACGCCCGCGTCAAGAAGCTGATTGCGGATTTCATCGGCGCGCGCGAAATTGCGAGACTTTTTGGCGGCGGTGCGCTCGGCGATGAGCTTTTCAATTTCGTCTTCGGGCACGCCTTCGGCTGCCGAGGAGGGCTTCAGGACTTCGAAAACGGAATCGAACAGTTCGAGCAGCGCCCTCGCGCCAGCCAGATTGCCGGCGTGGAATTCACCGGCATCGAGCGCGATGTTGGCGTCGCGCAGGTATTCGAAAACCGAGGCGAGGGCCTCGGCGGTGTTGAGGTCATTATCCATCGCCTCGCGAAATTCCGCCTGGGCGCGGGTGGCATGCTCGTCGAGCTTCGGGTTGACGCCTTCGGGTAAATTCTTCGCGTTTTCCAGGCGGAACTGGAAATTGCGGAGGCGCTCGATAGCGGTTTTCGCCGAATTGAGCCCATCGAAAGTGAAGTTCAGCGCTTTGCGGTAGGGTACCGATGCGAGAAGATAACGCACGGTTTCCGGCGCGATACCGCGGCCGAAAATATCGCGCAGGGTGTAGAAATTCCCGAGCGACTTCGACATCTTCTGTCCTTCGACGAGCAGAAATTCCGAGTGTACCCAGAAGCGCGAGAACTGTTTGCCGGTGAGGGCTTCGGACTGCGCGATTTCGTTTTCGTGGTGGGGAAAGATCAGGTCGATACCGCCGGCGTGGAGGTCTAACGTGTCGCCAAGATACTGGATCGCCATGACTGAGCATTCGATGTGCCAGCCGGGGCGGCCGTGGCCGACTTCGGTATCCCAGGCGGGCTCGCCGGGCTTGGCGGCTTTCCAGAGGGCGAAATCGCGGGCGTCGGCTTTGTCATAGTTATCGACATCGACGCGCGCACCGGCCTGCATGCCGGAGAAGTCGTTATGGGAGAGCTTGCCGTAATCGTGGAACTTGGCGATGCGGAAATAGACCGAGCCGTCGCTCTCATACGTGTAGCTGCCGTCCTCGAGCTTGTGAATGGCCTGAGCCATTTCTTTGATGTGCTCGGTGGCGCGGACAAGGCGCTCAGGCTGTTCGAGACGGAGGGTCGCGCAGTCGTCGAGAAAGGCTTTGGTGTAGATGGCGGTGTAATCGCTGAGCGATTTGTTCTGGGCGACGGCGTTGCGGATGATTTTGTCGTCCACGTCAGTAATGTTCATAACGTGGTCGAGCTTGAATCCGGAGGCGCGCAGCCAGCGGCGCAGCAGATCGTAGAAGACGAACGTGCGGAAGTTGCCGATGTGCGCGAAGTCATAGACCGTGGGCCCGCAGGTGTACATGCGGACCGTGTTGTCATGCAGCGGCGCGAACGGTTCGACGGATTGGGACAGCGTGTTGTAGAGACGCAAAGCCATAGTTTTCGAGAAGACTAAAGGGGAATTTTTATGGTAACGCCGGGATGGCGATTACCGTGGTGCAGCGGCGCGCATGCGCATGAAGCCTCGATATGCTATTCGGGCTTTCGACATCTGGTGTTCAGAATAGCACTCTTGACGGCGGACTGTTATTCGTGCCCAACAGCGTGGTCGTTTTGTACGTGCGGTCCTGCAGAATCAGGACAACGGCTGCGATCAGGAGCAACAGACCAGCAGCAAATGCCAGAAACACTCCCGCACTTCGATGAGCGCGGATTCCACGGTTTTCCGGCAATTGATAAGCGTCGAGCAGGCTCAGACGGTCAAAGCGGCGCAATGCAATCCAGAGGCAGATGATTCCCGCGGCCACAAGCGGCCAGGGAAGAAGACGAGCAGCATGGCTGCGCGCCGCGCTCATGGGCTTCAGTCTATCGCGTTCTGTATTACTCCGGCGCGACCTGGCGAACTAAATTGACGTGGGCGGACTGGCTGGGGGTGACTGAGACTGCGGCCGGTTTGCCGTAGCGCTGCATCCAGACCGGATTCCCGTATTCGACGTTGGAATTGTCGTCCCAGGCATAAATGTTGTAATCGCCGGGCGGGACGGCGTCGAAGCGGAAGTGGCCTTTGGCGTCGGCCTGGGCGTTCCGGACGGGCTGACCGTCGCGTTCGAGATAGATCCAGGCGGTGGAGGGAGCGTCGTCGGCGGTGACGTCGCCTTCGATTGTGCCGCCATCATCGGCGATGGTGATTTCGAGCGGAGGCGTTCCGGCGGTGACTGTGATGCCGGGCGCGATGATCTCCTGCCCCGCGATAGTGGCGCTTTTCAGGTAGAAGCCTTTTGGTGGAGCGAAGCTGAAGTGGTAGGCGCCGGGGATGACGTTGGGAATGGTGAAAGATTCGCCACTCTCGTTGTTCGCGTGCGCCGGATCCGCTGCGCGTGGTCCGTCTCCCCAGAGAAAGGCGTCGTAGTCTTTCGGCCCAATTGTCTTCCCGCTGGCGGAAATGACGTGCAGATTGGCGGTCAGCGTGATGCGCGGCTGAAACCTTAATTGGATATTTTCCACATCGGCATTTGTGACGGCTGCCGAACCCACTGCGCTGGTTGTCGCGGTTTCCGCGATGAGTGTGTAACTCCCGAGCGGCAGATTGGGGAACACGAAGGTTCCATCGCGCCGTATTTGTGTGACGAAGTTATTCGGGCTCCATGCATTCTCTGCTTTTATGGCACGAATGTCGATCGTGGCCCCGCCCGCACCGGCGACAACGCCGCTGACGCGATATGCGGGCAGCGGGGAGAGTGTAAAGTCGAAGCGGCCCTCGTATCCGGCAGATGCCTGTATCGTATTCAATCCTCCTTCCGGCGGCCCGGGCAGGCAGCGTTCGGCGTAGAAGCGGCGAATACCGGTGTTCGCGGTCGCGCAGAGGATGTAATGACCGGCCGCAAGCCCGGCGAAGCGGTATTCGCCGAGATCGTTGGTGTCAGCTCCCGAGTCGCTGAGGACGGTGCGGATACCCTCCAGAATTCCGGATGTCAGCAGGCGTACGTGCGCGGCGGGAATGGGGTCGCCCTGATCGTCGATCACGCGTCCGGCGAGGACGACCTGTGGGGTGAGTTCCACTTTCAAGTTGCTCACCGGTGTTGTGATGACGAGCGGTTGCTTTTCGATATAGCCGATTCTCGATACGGTGACTTCGATGCTGCCGCAGGGCAGCGCATCGACGAGCCACTTGCCGGTTGCGTCGGACTGAGTGGAGCGGAGCCTGTCCAGGACGCTGACTTCAACCTGCGCACGCGGAATGGGAGCGTGAGTGACGGAGTTGGTGACGGTGCCGCCGACCGAACAGGACTTCGGTTCTTCAGATTGCGCGAAGGCGGATGTGCACGCGAGGAGCAGCAGGACCCGAAAGATTCTATTCATCCGGCGCCACGCTCCGCTCGAGCGTTACGGACGTGGATTGAGATTCGTTCACGGTCGCAGTAACCGACTTCGCGTGGAGTTCCATCCAGGCGGCATCGCGGAAGGGCACGTTCGTCAGATCCTCCCAGGCAGAGATCCTGTAGTCGCCCGCCGAAAAACCGTCGGAGCGAAAATGTCCGTCCTTACCGGCGCGCAGGATCCAGTGCCGATTCCCCTGCAGAACGATGATGCCGGATTCGGGCGCCGCTGTGCCTTCGATTGTTCCGCCGCCGTCACTCAGCACGATCTCGATTGCCGGGAAGCCGGAAGTGATCTGGGTTTCGGTGTCGGTGATATCGGCACCGCCCGCCGTGACTCGTTCCACGTGCAAACCGGGAGGTGTGGAGACATTGAGGCGATAAAGGCCGGGCATCATATCTGTCGCTGTGAAGGAGGTCCGATCGCTATTCCATGCGATACGGGGGCCATTCGGGCGGCCCTGCACGATCTGGAAGAGGGTTACGCCCACCTTCGAAGCATCGATCGGCGACTTCTGCCTGGAAATGATCCGAACTGTGCCGGCTATTTCGAAGCCAGCGTCGAGATGAAGCGCGAGGCCATCGATATCCCGATCGGCGACGCTAAGCTGGGTGCGGCCGATCAGTTGATCGGCGCCGTAATAGGCGGTTCCGAGGAGAGTGTAGGTTCCAGGCGGAGCGCTCAGTTCGAACTCCCCGTCCGGTCCCACTGGCGCAGTGAGAGTTGCTGTATCGCTCGTGAGGGTCAGTTGCACTCGAATCCCGTCCGGGACGCCGGAAACCTTACCAGTCAAGTGTCTCGACGTAACGGGGCCGAGGCGGAAATCGGCTACGCCGCTGTAACCAGCGGCAATCGTCATCGGTGTGGCGCACTGTTCGCCCGTGCAGATGAGATAGCTGCCGGCAGGGAGGGCTGCGATGCGGTATTCGCCGATGTCGTTTGTGGAACCGCCCGCACTCGGCCCGTATTCGCGTTCGCCATCGACGATCTGCGATCGCTTTGCCAGTACCGGGGCATTCGCGACGGGATCGCCGTATTGATCCACGATGCGGCCGGTGATGGCGGCCTGCGGAGTCAGCTCCAGACGAATATTGTGCGCTTCCGTTCCCGCCGTCAGTTCCACCTGCATGGATCGACCGGGCAGGAAAGTCTGCCTGGCCGCCGTCAGATTGAGTTTGCCGCAGGAGAGATGGCCCGCGATCCATTTTCCGATTTCATCCGTGGTGGCGACAAGGGCTCGCCCCATGTTGACAGTGGCGCGGGGAAGCGGTTCTCCATTGACCGAATTGACCACTACGCCGCTGGCCGAGCATTCGGGCTGAGCGAACGCGGCCGTGGCGGCAAACAGAAAGGCGAGCAGGACTCGCATAGATGGTTACCCTTCAGCGTAGCGCTTTGGAACGAGGAGCGTGACGGCGTCCGGCACGAGCGAGATGGTGGCCGGCAGGACGCCTATCGCTTCGCCATCGGCCTGAACGTGGACGGTCTCACCGTTGATCGCCGAAATTTCGGCGCGGCAGGCGCGGAGAATGCTGACGCCGGGTGCGCGGTCAAGGCGGTTGAAGATTACGGCGAAGAGGAACCGCAGGTAATCGAAGAAGCGGTTGCGGTCGAGGATCACGATTTCGAAATCGGAGTCCGTAAGGCGGACTTTCTTCGCGATTTCGAAATCGCCGCCATAGTTTCGGACCCGCGCCATCAGGGCGAATCCGGCGAGGCGCTCGACGCCATCGACGGTGATGCGAAATTTCGGCAGCTCCCGGCCGAGCTGTTTGAAGCCGCCGTGCCAGTAAGAGAGCTTGCCGATTTTCCGCTTGAGATCGAGATCGAGCTCGTGGACGATGCGTGCGTCAAGACCCGCGCCGGCCATCATGAGAAAATGCCGCCGCGGCGAACCGGGGTGCTCGAAGGCGCCGACGCCAATCCGGACCGGGACGGCATCGAGAAGCTGCGCGGCCGCGAGGTCGGGACGATTAGCAAGGCCGATCTCGTTCGCCAGGACGTTTGCGGTGCCTGCGGGCAGCGCGCCGAAGACGATCTGGGAACCGACGATTCCGTTCAGAACTTCGTTAATGGTGCCATCGCCGCCCGCCGCGAGAATCACGTCAAAGCCGCGTCCGATAGCGGTACGGGCAAGTTCACCGGCCATGTTGGGTCCAGTGGTGGGCATCAGCTCCACTTCGCGTCCCGCGCGGCGGAAGGATTCGACGGCGGCATCAAGCCGGGCCCGCTTCGGGCCCATGAGCCCTCCCGCAAAGGGATTGAAGATGATAGCTATACGCTGTAGTGAGTGGGCGATATCCGTAGGACCAATCGAATCCACGATTATAGCGATATGTCAATTCGAGAACGCGCCGAAAAGCTTCGGGAAAAGATTCGGCATCACGAACATCTTTATTACGTCCTGGACGCGCCGGAGATCAGTGATGCCGAGTACGACGCGCTGATCCGCGAGCTGCAGGAGATCGAAAAAGAGCATCCTGAGCTGGCAACGCCCGATTCACCGACGGTGCGCGTGGGCGGTAAGCCGCGCGAAGGTTTCCAGAAAGTGGCGCACAGCTCGCCGATGCTGAGCCTGGATAACGCGCTCACGCCGGATGAACTGCGGGCTTTCGATGCGCGCGTACGCGATCTCCTCGCGGGCGCGGAATACCGCTATGTGGCGGAGCTCAAGATGGACGGGCTTTCGATGGCGGCGCGATATCGCAATGGCTACTTCGATCAGGCGATTACGCGCGGCGACGGCGCGGTGGGCGAAGATGTGACGGAAAACGCGCGGACCATCCGTTCGCTGCCATTGCGAATCAAGCGCAAGGCTCCGTTCGAGGCGCGCGGCGAGGTCGTGTTCAATCGCAAATCCTTCGAGAAGTTAAATGCCGAGCGCGAGAAGGAAGGGCTGCCGCGGTTTGCCAATCCGAGAAATGCGGCCGCGGGGTCGTTGCGCGTGCTGGAGCCGGCGATCACGGCGTCGCGGCGGCTGGATTATTACGCGTATTTCGCGTTCGATGAAAACGGCCAGTTTTTTTTCGACAGCCATTGGGAGTCGCTCGATTGGCTGGCGGAGCAGGGATTCAAGGTGAATCCGAAGCGGAAGCTTTGTAAAGACGTGGAGGAAGTTCTGGAATTCTGCGCTCAATGGGAGGCTGAGCGCGAGAACCTGCAGTATGAAATCGACGGCGTGGTGGTGAAGGTCGACAGCCTGGCGCAGCAGCGGCAGCTCGGATTCACGGCGAAAGCGCCGCGCTGGGCGATCGCGTTTAAGTATGCGGCGCAACAGAAGGAAACGCAGATCGAGGACATCGGGGTGCAGGTGGGGCGCACGGGCGCGCTAACGCCGGTCGCGTTTTTGAAGCCGGTTGGTGTGGGCGGGGTGACGGTGTCCCGGGCGACGCTGCATAACGAGGATGAAATCGAGCGGCTGGGCGTGCAGATCGGCGATACGGTGCTGATCGAGCGGAGCGGCGACGTGATTCCGAAGGTGGTGCGCGTGACTCACCAGGGGAAAGATCGCACGCCGTTCCGGATGCCAGCGAAGTGCCCGGTCTGCGGCGGCCATATCGTGCGGGAGGAAGGCGAGGCGGCGAGCCGGTGTATCAATGCGAATTGTCCGGCGAGGCTGAAGGAATCGATCGGGCATTTCGCGTCGCGCGGCGTGCTGAATATCGACGGGCTGGGCGATGTGCTGATCGAGCAATTGGTGGATAAAGGGCTGGTGAAGAGCGTCGCGGATCTTTATCAACTGACCGAAGATCAGCTCGCGAATCTGGATCGCATGGGGAAGAAGTCTGCCGCGAACGTGATTCGGAATATCGAGAGATCGAAGACGCTGCCGATGCCGCGAGTGCTGGGCGCGCTGGGAATCCGGTTCGTGGGCGAGCGAACGGCGGAACTGCTGGCGGATCATTTCGGCGATCTGGATAAGATCGCATCGGCGAGCGTGGAGGAACTGCAGGAAGCGGAAGAAGTGGGCCCGAAAGTGGCGGAGGCCATTCGGGAGTTCTTCGAAGAGAAGCGCAACTGCGAGCTGGTGGACCGGCTGCGCGCCGCGGGCCTGCAGTTTAAACATGTAGTAAAGAAGCGCGCGGGCGGTGTGCTCACGGGGCTGACGTTCGTGATCACCGGAACTCTGCCGGACATGAGCCGCGAGGAAGCGAAAGAAAAAATCGAGGCTGCGGGCGGAAAAGTGGCGGCCGCTGTCAGCAAGAAAACAAACTTTCTGCTGGCCGGCGAAGAGGCCGGGTCGAAACTGAAGAAGGCTCAGGAACTCGGGGTCGAGGTCATCGATCAGAAGCAGTTACTCAGCAAACTGGAGACGAAATGAGACGCATCGCTATCGTATTCGTGATGGCAGCCGGGATGATGAACGCGCAGACGTGGGATTCGCTGGTAGATCATTTTTTCGATGACGCAGTGTTTCCGTTCAATCCCACGACTGCGGTGGAGGATG
Source organism: Bryobacteraceae bacterium (assembly GCA_035546955.1). GTDB lineage: Bacteria > Acidobacteriota > Terriglobia > Bryobacterales > Bryobacteraceae > BOG-234. Next base: position 6,748 of record DASZVV010000268.1, on the reverse strand, counting down.
GCTTTCACGCATACGATGCGCAGATGGAAGATTTCTCGAAGGCCACGATGCAGAAGGAAGTATCGGCGCTCCTGAAATACAGAGGGCAGTTCAGCGCGTTCCCGGCGGCACAGCTCAACGCGGAACAGCAGGCAGACCGCGATCTCGTGCTGAGCAATATCGAATCGACGCTGCTGGAACTGAATACCATCCGGATGTGGGAAAAGAATCCGGATGACTATGCTTCGACCGCCAGCAGCGCCGCGTTCGCGATCATGAGCCGCTCATTCGCGCCGGAGGAGGCGCGGCTGCGGTCGCTGGTCGCGCGCGAGAAACTGATGCCGAAGCTGTTCGCCGAAGGCCGCGTGAATCTGCAGAATCCGCCGAAGATTTATACGGAAGTCGCGATCGAGCAGGTGCCGGGGATTGTGAGCTTCTTCGAAAGCGATGTGCCGGAGGCGTTCCAGGATGTGAAGGATCCGGCGCTGCGGAATGAATTCAAACAGGCGAACGCGAACGTTGTCAAAGAGCTCAATTCGTGGCTTGCCTGGATGAAGTCAGACCTGCTGCCGCGCTCGAAGGGCGACTATGCCATCGGTGCGGAGAACTACCGTCTGAAGCTGCTCTACGACGAGATGGTCGATATCCCGCTCGATAAGCTGCTCGAAATCGGTTATGCCGATCTGCATAAGAATCAGCAGGCGTTTCGCGATACGGCGAAGAAGATCGACCCGAAGAAAACGCCGCAGCAGATTCTGGAGGAGGCGGAGAAGGATCATCCCACGGCTGGCGGTTTGCTGCCGGCGTTCCGCAACACGCTGGCCGGACTGCGGGCATACATCGTGCAGCACCGGATCGTGACGGTTCCCTCGCCGGTGATGCCGATTGTGGAAGAGACGCCGCCGTTCGCGCGGGCGCTCACGTCGGCTTCGATGGATACTCCGGGGCCGTACGAGAAGGTGGCGAAAGAGGCGTATTTCAACGTCACGCTGCCGGACAAAAGCTGGAGTAAGGCGGAGACGGAGGACTGGCTGCGCTCATTCAATCGCGGAACGATTGTCAGCACCGCGATCCATGAGGCGTTTCCGGGCCATTATCTGCAGTTTCTGTGGATGCCGTCCGCACCGTCGAAAATCCGGAAGCTGATAGGCGCAAACACGAATGTGGAGGGCTGGGCGCATTACTGCGAGCAGATGATGATCGACGAGGGGTACGGTAACGGCGATCTCAAGCTGCGGCTCGGACAGTTGCAGGACGCACTGCTGCGCGACGCGCGGTTCATTGTGGGGATCGGAATCCACACCGGCAGGATGACTTATCAGCAGGGGATTGATTTCTTTGTCAACGAAGGCTACCAGACGCACATCACGGGTGAGCGCGAGACCAGGCGCGGGACGTCAGACCCGACGTATCTGTATTACACGCTGGGCAAGCTGGAAATTCTCAAGCTGCGGGAAGATTACCGGAAGATGAAAGGCAATGCCTTCAGCCTTGAGGAGTTTCACGATACGTTTCTGAAGCAGGGGATGCCGCCGATCAAAATCGTGCGGAAGGCCATGCTGGGGAACGACTCGCCGGTCCTTTAAGTTCGGACCGCAAGGCCGATGAACCGCTGTGATCGAAGCGCGAGCGGGGTGCCTTCGAAATCGCCGAACGTGGTGACGGGTTCGAGTCCGGCGCGGCGGAACATGCGGCGAATCTCTCCGGCGGTGAAGATCCAGTGGTGGATGGTTTTCGTTTCGCTGCGTTCGCCGAGCGTGAAAGTGTAAGTAATATCCATGCGGCTTTCTTCTGCGTTGTAGACGTTGATGCTGTAGAAGTCGAGATCGCCGATTTTCATCCGGCGCTCGGGCTGCAGGACCGGAAGCAGAGTTTCCGCCACCGCGCCGCATTCGAGCAGAAAACGTGCGCCAGGCTTCAGGGCGCGAGCGACCGCATTCAGGAACCGCTCGCAGTTCGCTGCATCGAAGTAACCGAAACTGTTGCCGCAACAGTATGCGGCATCGAAGCGCGAATCCCAGGAGAGCTCACGCATATCGCCGAGGATCCACTCGCAGCCGGGCGCTTTCGCGCGGGCTTCGGCGAGAAAGCCTGCCGAGAGGTCAACGCCGGTCATCCGGATGCCACGCGCCGCGAGCTCGATCGCGTGGCGTCCGTTGCCGCAGGGAACATCGAGAACCGCGCCGCCCGTTTTCAGATTCAGGTGCCTGGCGAGGAATTCGGCTTCAACGGCGGTCTGCTGAGGCGACATGGCCCCGCGCCACATCTCCAGAGCGAGGCCATCGAAAAACGTTCTGAACCAGTCCGGGTTCATTCCACTGGCTTGTTCAGGGCGAACGAATACAGGCTGTCGCCGGCGCCGACAAGCAGATGCTGGCGGCCGTCGAGCATGTAGGTCGTCATGCCATTGCTGGGCGAGCCCATCAGGCCGGAGTGCCAGAGAATCTTGCCGTTCGCGGGATCGAAGGCGATGATGTTGTTGCCATTGCCGGTGAAGAGCAGGTGGCCCGCCGTGGTCAGCATGTGGCTGGCTCCGCCGCCGCCCGGCCAGTCGTGTTTCCAGGCGACCTTGCCGGTGCGGTAGTCGATTGCAAGCAGCGATCCGCCTTCCGCGCCGGACGCGCTGTCAACGCCGCCGTAGCCTTCCGGATGATCGTCCGTATCGGTCTGGTAGTACATCGACCACGTGCGGCTCACGCCCACGTAGAAGAAGTTTGTTTCGGGATCGAAGCTGGCCGAGACCCAGCTCGTGGCACCGCCGGACGCCGGGAGCACCAGCGCGCCATCAGGTTTCGGATATTTCGCGGGATTGGGAATCGGCTGGCCTTTGGCGTTGAGGCCGAGGTTCCAGTTCATGCCCTCAATCATCGGCTGCGTCAGGATGTGCTCGCCGTTCGTACGGTCGAGAACGTAGAAATAACCGTTGCGATTGCCCTGGGCCACCAGCTTGCGCGGTTTGCCGTCGATCACGCCATCGATCATGATCACGGATTCGGTGGAATCCCAATCGTGCGTGTCATGCGGAGTCGCCTGATAATACCAGACGATCTTGCCGGTATCGGGATTGATGGCCAGGATGCTGCAGGTGAACAGATTGTCGCCCTTGCGGCTTTGTTCCGCCATCACGGGATTCGGATTGCCGGTGCCGAAGTAGTAGAGGTTGAGGTCGGGATCGTAGCTGCCGGGAATCCAGGTCTGTCCGGTGGCGTGCGCGGCGGCGTATTCATCGGGCCAGGTTTCGATGCCGGGTTCGCCTTTGCGCGGCGTGGTGTTGGTCTTCCACTGGGTGGCGCCGGTTTCGGGATCGACCGATTCGATGAAGCCAGGATTATCGAGGTGGTCGCCGCCCACGCCGACGAGGATGTGATTGCCGACCACGATAGGCGCGGCGGTGGTGGTGTAGTCAAGCTTTGGATCGGTGATGCGGACTTTCCACCGTTCCTTGCCGTCGGCCGCGTTCAGGCAAACGAGATTGCCATCCGGCGTTTCCATATAGAGCCAGTTGCCGTAGTAACCGAAGCCGCGATTGCCGTTGGTGTTGCCGGTGTTTGGCGGATAGCCGTAATGCCAGAGCTCGCGGCCCGTGCGCGCGTCCGCGGCCCAGCCGTTGTTGGGCGACGTGAAGTAGAGGATGCCGTTCACGAGCAGCGCGGGTGACTTGATGCTGACAGCGGTGCCTGCGGGCCCCGGCGTGAATCGCGTGGCCCATTCGAGCGACAGGTTCTGCACGTTCTTCGAATTGATTTCCTTCAGCGGGCTGAAGCGGCGCCCGGAGTAATCGCCGAAGAACGTGGGCCAGGAATCGGCGGGCGGGTGCAGCAGCATCTCCTTCGTGACCTGCGCCGGCGCGGAACCCGGAAGGAGCGAGAGGAGGAGCAGAGACAGGCAGAGGCTTGTCGTTTTCATATCAGTTCACCAGCGAAGGATTTATTTCAGGGTTACGAGGTAGGCCGTCACGTTGTGGATGTCGGCATCCGTGTAGGTTTTGAGCATCTCCACGTGGACCTTGAGCGGATCGTTGATTACGACCTTTGGCGTGTCGCCGTTGCGCGCGAAGGAGCGGTAGGCGCCGGTGGAATCGTGCAGCGCGACGTTGAAATCATCGATGTGATCGAGGGGTCCGGAAGCAGTTTCGCCATTCGGCAGTGTGACGGTGACGGTGCGGGTCGCGCGGCTGACTGCCGTGGAGGCGGTGGAAGCGCCTCGGCCTCCCCGGCCAGCGCGGCCGGGGCCGGGCGAGAGCCAGCGCCCCTGCAGTTGTTGCGCGGAGTAGCGGCCGCCGATTCCCTTCAGATCGCCCGAGGGCGAGTGGCACGTGTTGCACTTGCCCGCGCCGTTGAAGTAAGCCTCGCCTTTTTGCGGATCGCCGGTCAGAATATCGAGGAACGTGTAGGTGGTGCGATGGCCCGCTCCGTAGGACTGGACGCGCAGCCACGCGGCCACGTCTTTGATTTCATCGTCGGTCAGAGTGGAGGCGGGCATTCCCTTATCGGGGCGGCCGTTTCTGATCGGGGGCGTGAGCAGGATGCCCTTTTCGTCATCGAGGACATAGAGCGAGCGGACCAGATCGGTGTTGTCTTTGCCGGTCATGCCCTTGGCGGTAGCCCCGTGACAACCCGCGCAATTGGCGGCAAACAGTTTGGCTCCGCGGGCGACCTGCGCGGCGTCTTCCTTCGACGCTGTGATGGCGGCCTGCGTGGCTGAAATGGTGGCTTTTTCGCCGCTGCCGGTTTGGGCCGAGGCGATGCCGGCGAACAAAGCCGCAGTAAGGGACACGCCACACAGGGCGCTACTCAGGTAACGCATGGAACTCTCCAGAGAAAGATGCGATGAAAATATTCTGACCAGTATAACCCTGAAATGCAGAAGGACCGGACGCGCCCCGAGGGTGTGGGGACGGCATCCGGTCCTGGGATCTGCGGGTTACGCTTCGAGGGCTTTCCGGCAGTACTCCACGCACTTCCCGATTTCGGTCAGAACGGTGGATCCTTCCGGTGTCCGGTATTCGTATTCGATGCAGGCCTGGATGGGCCACTTGTTCTTCTTGAGGAGCTGAAGAACTTCGACGATCGGCGTATCGCCCTGACCGAACGGAACGTTCGTGTCGTCGTACTTCTTGTCCTTGATGTGGATGTGGGTGATGTGATCGTGATACTTCTCGATAAACGGAACAGGGGAAGTCTTGTTGCCCGCCACGAAGTGGCCAATATCGAGATTGATGCCGTTCCACTTGTTGACAGCCATGGCTTTTTCCCAGCTCTGCGGGCTGCCGAAAGCTTCCGTGCTGGTCACGTTGGTGTGGCCGTGATAGCCGATCAGCATCTTGTGCTTCTCGGCGAATTTGCCGAGGCGCTCGACCTGGCTCTGTTCGCCTTCGGTGGAGACGGCATGTGCGCCGAGGTTTTTCGCGGTCACGAAGAAGTAGTCGAGCACGTCGTCTTCGAACGAATCGATGTTATCGACTTTCACGATCTGGATCAGGATGCCGGCGTCTTCGTATTTCTTCCGGAAATCCTTCATCTTGTCCTGGGAGAGAGAAAGCCGCCACTTGGTGAGTTCCGCTGCCTTCGCTTCCTGAGCAGCCTTCTGCTCGGCGGTGAGAGGCGCACGGCCACGTCCGCCGCCGCTTCCGGCACGTCCACCGCCGCGGCCGCTGCCGCCACGCGCAGCACCGGCAAACGCGGCGCCGCGGGCGGGAGGAGGACCGCCGGGACCGTCGTTAGGGGAGGCAATGACGCCCGGCGCGTTGAGGTAAGCTTCGACCGGCTGAAGGCGAAGCTCGCAGGCGCTCAGATTGAGCTGCGTCATGTATTCGATGATCTTGTCCGCAGTGCCGGACATGCGAGTGAAGCTGTAGGGAGCGTTGATGCCCACCTGCACACCACCCCATTTCGAGTTGGGCTTGGCGAGAAGTTGAGATGCGGGGATTGCCGCGAGTGCGAGTTTACTGAAATCGCGTCTTGTGAAATTCATGGGTCGACCCTTTTCCATCAGCGGCACGGTTGATATATCAGAGGGGATTCCTGCCGCTAACCCGAACAGTATATAACGTCGACGAGCCGGTTTACAGCAAAAAATGCGAGGTCCGGTACAAGTGAAAAAGTTCGAGAGTCGTACATTTACAGAGGTTTACGTGGGGGGCTACTTTCGGGTGTAAACCGTCCTGAACTCGCCCTTATTGCCGCCGAAGCTGATTCCGGAAGAGGCGGATGTGCTCGGGAGGGCGGGGCGCTCGCCGGGTCCGGGCTGAGGGGTGTAGTCCGGATCGCTCTGTTTGGAGGTCGATGTGACTTCGGGTTTTCCCGACCGGGCCGGCGGCCGGGCATCGAGCCGGTCGATTTCGTCCTTGTGAATCGTGAGCTGCTTGTCTTTAGCGACGACCACAATCGCGTCACCCGAGGTGTCCGCCAGGACCGCATTGAGCGGGGATTTCTCGCCTTTCCTGTAGACGCGGAGCTCGGACCGGTTGGGCAGTTGCTGGACCTTGAGCCAGGGATTGTCGGCGCCGAAGAGCGTCAGGGCGGCGAGCAGTATCAGGGCGAGGCGGATCATGCAAAACCTCCGGAATCAGTCTATCGCGGCCGGAATGTGGCCGGAATGGGTGCGGCTTTGGCGTAGAGGCGCTGGGTTGTCGGACCAAAGTAGAAAGTTCCTACTCTCGCCAAAGTAGAAAGTTCCGGTTTAGAGGGTTATTGAAAAACCCACATGGTATGTTCGCACAGCTTTGCCGGGGTCGCGCCCGGTGAAAGCGCCCAAAGCCGAGGCGACG
>DASZVV010000267.1:0-34965 GCA_035546955.1 Bryobacteraceae bacterium | reverse complement strand
TGTGTCCGAAGGCCGGAAACGGGCCTTCGGATGACACGTACAGCCTACCGCAGACATACGCCGGGATCAAAAACTACCCTCCATGAGCTTTCCGGAGATCTGTCCGGAAATTCAAAGCGGGCTTTTCAGCGGCCTGCTAGGGCGCGATCTTGCCCTTTCGGGCACTGGATGGGACAATAGGCCCGAAGGATCGGTGCTTCGGCACCAATCGGGGGAACGGGATTAAGTGTCTTCCGGGAACATATTGGTCGTTGATGGCCATGCGGCCGCGCAATCCACTAGCAGAATTCTCCATATAAATGGCTACACGGTGTTGACCGCGCAATCTGCGGAACAGGCGCTGAGTACACTCCGGCTCGAACCTCAGATTGAATTGGTCACCGCTGCCCTGAAGCTGCCCTGCGGGGAATCCGGCGCGGCTCTCATTGGCAAAATTCGCCTTAGTTACCGGTCTACGGCAGTTATGCTCATCGTCCCGCCGGGAAAACAGAGTCCTGACCCTGCCGTATCGGTCCTCATCGCTCCCTATTCGGATTCCAGCCTCGTGCAGCGCGTGAGCGATTTGCTGGCGGAAAGCCGCGACGGTCGGACGAAACTGGCTTCCACATTCGAGCGCCACCGCATCGCGCGCGAAGACGTATATGCAGCCGGAGCGTCCCTCAGCGACACAATTCGGAAATCTCGCAGGCAGCGGGCGGAACGATTCTGTTCAGGGCTGCGGACCCCAGGCGCAAAGCGCCCGGTTGTACTCGTGGTCGATGATGACTTTGTTCTTCGTTACGCCATTTGCCGGTTCCTGACTCAGCAGGGATTTCAGGTTCTGGCGGCTGCCAGCGCCGAAGAGGCCCTGCAAGTCAGCCGCAGCAATAGTGATCACATCGATCTCCTCCTCACCGACTTTCGTATGCCCGGATTGACCGGTCGCGAATTGATGGAGACTCTCGCCTGGGAGCGCCCTCAAACCCGTTCCCTCCTGATGTCGGGCGACGATCTTCTGATGACCGGCCCCGCGTTGCGCAAGCCCTTCGAGATGGAAGACCTCCTGATCGAAATCGGAACGGTTCTCGTACGATCCATTTCTCGGTAGACCGCTGGTGGCAAAAATCAGGTTCGTGCCGCCGTTCAGCTTATTGCTCCGCCGGTCGTATTATACGGATCTACGGGACAACGCTCGGTCCCATCGCAACGCCAGAAAAACCGGCTCGGTTTCCGATAGTCTTTCCAAAGCCACAGTTCTTCGCGCCGGCATGCCGGAGGCACGGGCCATTCTCAGGCTCGCCCTCCGCCGGGCTGAAGTGCTCGGGAAGTAAATTGCGCCTCCTGGACGTCGGGCTCCGCCATCGGCTGTTAGGATGATCTCTGTGCAATGGACGAACGATGACGAACTCTTCGCCCTGCTGAAAGCCCGCCTCTTCACCGCCGCCGTTGGCGACGTTCTCGATGCAATGGGCTTAAGGCATCAGTTTCTCCCGCCTCACATTCAGCCGTTACACTCCGGCATGCTGCTCGCAGGCAGAGCGATGCCGGTACTCGAAGCCGATTACTTCGATCTCTCCGACGATTCTGGTCAAACCGAACTGAGCCGCCGTCCCTTCGGCCTGATGCTCCACGCGCTCGACGATCTGAAGCGGCACGAAGTCTATATCGCAACCGGGGGTTCGCCACGTTACGCGCAATGGGGCGAACTGATGAGCACCCGCGCCATGCATCTCCGCGCGGCGGGCGCGGTAGTGAACGGATACTCCAGGGACACAAAGGGAATTCTCGAACTCGGCTTCCCTACATTCTCGATGGGCCGCTACGCACAGGACCAGGGCTATCGCGGCAAGGTCGTGGACTTCCGTGTAACCATCGAAATCGAGTCCGTAAAAATCGCGCCGGGGGATATCGTTTTCGGCGATCAGGACGGCGTTCTGATCATTCCCAAACACGCCGAGGGCGAAGCCATCTCAAAGGCTCTGGAAAAAGCCGGCAAAGAAAATCTGGTAAAGCGGGCGATCCAGCAGGGAACGCCAACCGTCGAAGCATTTGAGAAATTCGGCGTGATGTAAGCCTGTCGACGCAGTGCGTCCGCTTTCATCTGAGTTCGTCTGTTGCGAGTGCGCTGACGTCATCGGCGTTCAGCGCGCCACTCAATTCTCCGAAGCCTTTTCAATCCCCTCCACCTCAATCACCTCGACCGGACCCTTCATCGAGACCAATCGTAAGCCGAGTTTCTGCAAAGCGGTAAAGAGTGACGGCAGCGTGCTGTCCGGCGCTTCCTCCGCTGCCCATGTCAGGTCGATGTCGAACGTCCCGTTCAACCCAGTCTTGTCGGTCACCGGCCGGCCCAATTGCCGTCGCAAGCTGTACGCGAGATCGTCAATTGGAACGCCTCTCGCGGACAGCGAAACTATCCCGGCGCGCGAACTCGTATTCGAATGACTCTCGTCGTCGCCCTGATGCGGCGTCAGTTTCGCGCCGCCCTTCCCGGTCTCGATCGCATATTCGGTCAGTTTCTCCGTTTCGCGGCGGTATCGCAATTGGAAACGAGACCGAAGCAGATTCTTCAGCAGTTCCGGAATGTCGTCCCTTGTCAGTTCAACTCCCGCTGGCATCTTTGCCGCGATGTCGTAACTAGTCGTGTCTATCCAGCGTGGCGCGCCGGAAATCTGGTAGTCCTCCACATCGAACGCATTGCGGATCATCTTCCGAACGCTCAGATTCACGGCACTGAGCCTGCCGCCCGGCAAAACAGTCGTGCTGGACGGAGACATCATATCTGTATGGAGCCGGATGGATGCAACCTCGAAGTCCGGCATCGTCTTGCCGGCGGCAAAAAGCCCGGCGCTCCCGGCCGCGGCCATCACCGCGACACAAACCTGGGCTGAATACATGGGTGGTTAGACGATGGCGACGACCTCGCCGTTAGTGGAGCCTTCAGCCACAGTTCTTCGATCTTCAGGCTCTATTCGCCGCGAAATCAATCACTTCCGCAATCCGGAGCCGGATTCGCCCCTCCACCCGTGTTACTCTCCTGACCCAATGGGACCTGCATCGCGAACCAGGTTCTCCCGGGGGCAGTGGGAGGCCGAAAGCCCGACTTCACCGATACGCATTTAAGCCATTGAAAGAAGATTACGCGCTTGCCATCTCAGAATTGGGTTCGTTTTTGCGAATGACAAAATCGTCGGCCTCTCCCGCCATCGTGGTTGAAAACAAAGGGTCAACACCCGTGACAAACATTCACAGTAGCCAAATCTCCATCAAGTTATGATGAAACCGGTAACGATGAAGTTCATCGCCGCAGCGTTGCTGGCCGTCGTGTCCCTCCAGGCCCAGGTCAAGGTCGAAAAGACCAACTGGCATGGATGGCCCGACGCTATCATCCTGAAAAATCACGTCGCCGCAGTCGTGATCGTGCCGTCCATCGGGCGCGTCATGAACTTCAGTTTTCTCGACAATGCCCACCAGCCCACCGAAGGTCCGTTCTGGAACAACCGCATGCTGGATGGCAAGCCGGTCCGGCCCGACTCCCCTCAATGGGCTAACTTCGGCGGCGACAAAACCTGGCCGGAACTCCAGGCCGAATGGCCTGTGATCCAGAAGCGCGGCTGGCCTCCCCCTGCCGGTTTTGATGCCGCGTCCGACAGCGTCCAGATCGATGGCAGCGAAATCACGCTGGTCACTCCCGTCGACGCCTCCTACGGCATTCGCGCCATTCGCATCATCCGGCTCGACCACAATCGCCCGGTCATGACCATCATCACGAGCTTTGAGAAAGTCCAGGGTGACCCCGTCAAATCCGGCATCTGGACCATCACGCAGCTCACTTCGCCGGAAGCGGTTTACGCCGATTCACCCGCAAAATCTGTCTTCGAGAATGGCTACATCAACCTCGGCCGCGGACCGGCTTCCGATATCACGCGCGAAGGCGACCGCGTTCGCATGCGGCGCGATACCAATCGCCCGACCAAGATCGGTACGGATGGCGAATGGCTGCTCTGGACCGGTACCGATGGCGAGGGCCGCAAAATCAACCTCAAAATCGAGCGCATCGCCTCCAACCCTGCTGAAGGTGAATGGCCCGATAAAGGCTCGCGCCTCAATGTTTACACCAATCCCGACCGTGGCGGCCAGCCCTACGTCGAGCTCGAAATCATGGGCCCGATGCAGATCATGAAGGTTGGCGACGCCGCAACCTGCTCCAGCCGCTACACCCTTTCCCGCGAACTGTCAAAATAGAACAGCCGCATGAATCCACCTTACGGGCTCTCGCGCGCCGAATGGCGAACGCTGCGCGCGCTCAAAACGCCGGACCGTATCCAGCGATATCTGGATGAGGACATCGGTTACAACAAGGAACCGGATGGCGATACCATTCGCTCGCCCCGCCGTGTGCTCCGCGATCGCGTCGCGCACTGCCTTGAAGGCGCCCTGTTCGCCGCCGCCGCTCTCCGCGCGCACGCCCATCCGCCGCTCCTGCTGGATCTTGCGGCCGTTCGCGATGACGACCACGTCCTCGCCGTCTTCCGGCAGCACAACCGCTGGGGCGCGATCGCGAAATCGAACTACTCCGGCCTGCGCTTCCGCGAGCCTGTATACCGTTCGCTGCGCGAGCTCGCGATGTCGTACTTCGAGCACTACTTCAACCTGAGACGCGAGAAAACGCTGCGCCAATACTCGCGCCCCGTGAACCTTTCACGCTTCGATCGTCTCGGCTGGATGACGGCCGAAGAAGACCTCTGGGTGGTCAGCGAGCATCTGGTTGATATTCCTCACACGCCTCTTCTGGCGAACGGCAATGAGCGCCATCTCGCGCGTGTCGATGCGCGTTTGTTCGAGGCCGGCAAAATCGGGCGTCAGATTTAGAGATACATTGAAATACAAGCCGCTATGAAATCCGCAGTCACTCGCCGTCAGATGATCGCGTCGGGCGCGGCGCTTCCGCTTGCGCTGGATACACCCGCCCCGCTCCATGCCGCTGCGCCCGGCGATCCGCCCTACACGCTTTCCATCAACATCGAAATCATGTTCCCGCGAACCATGCCGCGTCCCGATCGCATTCGCGCCGTCGCCGCCCAGGGCTTCAGGGCCTACAGCTTCTGGAATACCGACGAGCACGAGCAGGACGCCATGCTCAAAGTCCAGCAGGAGACCGGCATCAAATGCGCCAGCATCACCGGCCCCGGCAGTTCCATCAGTTCCACCGGGCTCACAAAGCCTGGCGCGCAGCAGACCTTTCTCGATGAAATGGCCGCGCGCGCGAAGATGGCGAAGAAATTCGGCGGCGCGCAATCCATCATCTTTGTCGGCAGGGTGCACCCGGATGTCCCGTGGGAAACGCAGCGCGCCCAGATCGTCGCCGGCCTGAAGCAGTGCGGAGAGATCGCGAAAGAGCAAGGCATGACGTTCATCGTCGAGCCGCTCAGCACCAATCCCGGTCAGGTTCGTATGGCGCTCGATACCGCGGCAGCCGCATTCCCCGTCGTCGAAGAAGTCGCGCACCCCAATGTCAAAGTTTGTTTTGACATGTACCATTTGCAGCTCATGGAGGGAAATATTACAGCTCATCTGCGGCAGGGCATTTCGAAAAACCTCATCGGACTGGTGCAGATTGGCGAGGTCCCTGGCCGAAAAGAACCAGGCACCGGCGAAATTGATTATGCGTACATGATGCGCGTGCTTCGCGAGCTAAAGTGGTCAGGCTATGTGGATACCGAGATGGGAACGACCACCACGCCCGAAGCCGCCGTGCAGCTCACGCGTAAGATGTCTCTCGAAAACTGATCTCAAGTTACTGATCGCAGGGGAATGGTCCTGAGTTTGCATGTTTCCTTTATGGAGGCATGGATATGCTCAGGACATTCGCTGCCGCACTTCTCGTGATCGGCCTCGGAGCCTGCAACAAGGTTCCGACAGTGCAGGCGCAGAGTACGGATCAGCCATCGTCGTACGACAATCTTCCGCCCGCCGCTCCCGATAACGGTGCACAGGGTCCGGATTAGCAGGACGCGTACGACGATCAGGCGCCGCCGCCCCCCGGTGACAATTCGGAGGAGATTGAGACAGCTCAGGCGCCGCCGCCGCTCCCGGAATACGATCAGCCGCCCGCCCCCGGGCCGGATTATTACTGGACGCCGGGTTACTGGGCATGGGGCCCGGGCGGCTATTACTGGGTTCCCGGTGACTGGGTGGAAGCTCCGTGGATTGGAGCGGTCTGGACGCCGCCCTATTGGGGCTTTTATAACGGCCGCTACTTATTTCACGCCGGTTATTGGGGGCCGCACGTTGGATTCTATGGCGGCATCGATTACGGCTTCGGCTATCCGGGCCGCGGATATTACGGCGCGTACTGGAATGGCGGACATCTTTTCTATAACCAGGCAGTCACACACGTGAATACGAATGTGATCCACAACGTCTATCGCCGCGACGTCCCGCGCTACCAGTCGAGCCGCGCCAGCTTCAATGGCGGACGCGGCGGAATCAATCTCCGCCCGATTCCGCAGGAGCGCGTCGTGACGCATGAACGCCGCGCCCCGGCTCAGGCGTCGCAGATGCAGATCGCGCAACAGGCGCAGCAGCAGCACAACCGGACGAACTTCGCCGCGCGTCCCACGGCGCAGCAGAACCGCTTCAATGCGCGTCCCGCGCCGCAGGCTCCGCGGGCGGCGCCCCAGGAACCGCGTCTGCGCGAATTCCAGCAGCCGGCTCCGCATTCCGCGCCGGTGGCTCCCGCGCAGCAGCAACGCCGCCCGGATCTCCAGAACCATCTGGAGCTCCAGCAGCAGCGCCCCGCACCGCAAGCAGCTCCACATGTGAACGCGCCACGGCCGCAGCAGCCCCGTCCGGCGCCGCAGGCGCGTCCTGCTCCCCAGGCGCGTCCCGCCCCACAGGCAGCGCCGCACCCGGCTCCCGCGCAGCGCGGTAACGCCAACGCCGGTGAGCGCGGCCGGGGCCGCGAAGAACACTAAGCCGAAACGGCGCGCGATGTACTCTTTGAAGGATGGGAGACGCCGCGCGCCGTTTCTTTAAGACAGCCGGAATTGCCCTTGCAGGCTTCGCAGCAACCGCGATTCCGCTCCATTTCCTGCTTCGCTACGAACTGAAGGATGAGTCGGAAGACGTTAAAAATTCCGGCTGGCCCATTCAGCTTCTCCAGGTGATCTTCGCCAGATACATAAACCAGTGGCTGGATGTGGAGGGCCTCGAAAACCTGCCCAATAGCTCCTACCTCGTCGCCGCGAATCACGCCTACAAATCCGGAGTCGATGGATTCATCCTCGGCCACCTGCTCGCCACGCGGGCGCGGCGGGTGCCGCGCATCCTGATGACTGCCGAACACCGGAACTGGATGGTCGCACTCGAGCGATGGGTGCTCCACCACTACGGCATCGCGCTGCTCGTGCCGGACGCGGCGGAGAGCCCCGTCCGCAAACGCGCAGGCCTGTCGGACATCGTGGCGAATTATCTGCGCGAATCGAACCGCCACGCCGTTCTCATCTTCCCGGCCGGGCGGGCCGTCGCCGATCCTTCGCTGCAACTGAAAAACTGGAGCACCGGCGTCGTCATCGCGGCGGAGAAGAGCGGCTGTCCAATCGTTCCGCTGGCGGTCGGCGGCCTGCGTCTCGACTGGAGTCCGGAGACGGTCATTTTCGCGGCGCTCGAAGCTCATGGCAACGAGCCGCCTTTCCATTTTTATGTGCGGATCGGAAAGCCAATCAAACCCACAGGCGACGCGCACGCCGATCTTGAAAGGCTGAATAACGCCGTTGCGGAACTGATGCAGCAGGTGCCGGGACTGCGGCCCTCGCCGGGCGAATCCGATCCGTCGTTCGGCAAGATCAGCCTGCGAGACGGGCGCACGCTGGCTTACATGGATCGCGGTCCACGGAACGGCACGCCGGTTCTCTATTTCCATGGCTTCCAGGGATCGCGCCTCGAGCGCGTCCCGGGACTCGATGCCATTCTCGAAAAAATCAACGTGCGGCTGATCTCGCCGGACCGGCCGGGCATCGGGCTTTCGACGCCGTCGCACGCGCGCACGATAGTCGGCTGGGCGAGCGACGTGCGGCAACTGACGGAGCAGGTACTCGGCCCGAACCAGCCGTTCTCGATTTTAGGTTTCTCGGCCGGCGCGACGTACGCGCTCGCCTGCGGACAACTGCCTGCGTTGCGCGCGATGTCGCTCGTCGGCTGCATGGGATTGCCGCATCTGATTTCGAGCTGGCGCCGCTATTCGGAGGAAGCGTGGAAGGTGCTGCTCTCCGCCAAGCTCGCCTCATTCCGGGCGGCCACTTTCCTGCTGATCGAAAAGAAGCAGTACGAGCACATGATGACGAGCTGGCCGGACTATTATGACGACATCAAAAAGGACCTGTCGTACGATGACCGCCAGTTACTCTCGAAGCCCGAAGTGGAAGAGTTGTTTCGCGAGGACCGCCGCGAAGGCTACTCGCAGTGTCCGGGCTGTTTGCTCCAGGAGGTGCAGGCGCTCTACTCCGATCCACAGATCGATCTCACTCATCTGGCGGCCTGCGCCGTTCTGATGTATCACGGGACGGAAGATAAGGTGGTTCCGATCGCGGTGGCGCGCGATCTCCGCGAGCGAATTCCTTCGAGCACGCTGACAGAACTGGCGGGACGCGGGCACTACTTCCTCTACGACACGCCACAGATGGAGCGCGTACTGTCCGATCTGGTGGCGGCACACCGCGATTGCGATCTTACTTCTTCGCCGGACTGATGAGGTTGGCGAGCAGCTGATACGCGCCATCGGTGCCGGCCGGCAACTGACGCCAGAGTCCGAGCCCGAGATAGAACCAGCGGCCCTTTCCATACTTCGCTTCGACAAACGAACCCAATTTCTCGCCGGGGTTGTCCTTGAAAGGATCAGTCATGGCGACAAGATCGACATACTTCGGATCTTTCTCGCCGAGGAAGTAAAGGCCGCGCTCCTGCGTCCAGTTGGCCCAGGTCGCGGGCCCGACCTTATTGGGGAAGTTGAATACCGGGTCGTTCGGGACGAGGAGGTTGACCGGCGCTTTCTCATCGGTGATCCGGTTGGAGCTGACGCGCGCGTGATACGGGCCGTACTCGGCCTGGTTGAACTCCATCTTGTTGTACTGGACGATCGCGGTGCCGCCGCGCTCGACGTAATCGAGAAGGCGGCGGTTGTAAGCGCGGAGATCGTCGCGGCGCTCGTAAGCGCGAACGCCGGTGATGATGACGTCGTATTTCGAAAGATCGCCGAATGCCATTTCTTCCGGCTCAATGAACGATACCTTCGCACCAAGCTGCTGGAGCGCGGGTGGAACCTGATCGCCGACGCCGACGATGTAGCCGACCTTGACGTTCGGCGTGACTTTGACATCGACGACCTTGAGGCTGGTTTCGGCGGGCTCGATCACCTGGCGGCGCTCGATGTGGGGATAGTCGATCTCCTTATAACCGGTGGTGAATTTCGTGTCGCCCGTAGCGGGTGAAGTCACGACCGCACGAAGAGTATAGGCGCCGATCTTCACGCCGGCGGGAGCGGTGACTTCGAAACGTGCGGTGAGCGCTTCGTCTTCATGGGTGAAGCTCACGGGAACACTGGCGGGCGCGGCTTTCCAGCCCTGCGGCAGATCGAGCGCGACGCTGGCTTTCGCCTCGCCCCTGGTGCCGTTGGTTACGGTGACGTGGATCTCGCGCATCGGCGGTCTGGGCGCCGGACCGGCAGGCGCGGGGATAACGGCCAGGGTGGGATCGACGCGCACCGAGAAATCAGGGACGACGTTCAGCTCCATTCGCTTGTCGCCGAAGTAAATGTCCTTGATGTAGCGGTACTCGATGGGCAGTTCTTTCGTGATGTCCATGCCGCCGTAATTGACGTGGAACGTGACGCGGAACGGGGATGGCGCGAACGGGAGGCCAAAGGGCACCGAAGGATCAAAGATCTGATCGGCGAGGTTATCGGGATGCTTCCAATAGTTGTCGGTGAAGTAGGGCGTGGTCGGCTTCGCGTTGTTCGGGATGTGGGCCTCTGAAGTGCAGGCGTAGGGCGCATCCTTCTTCGCGGCGGCGGGCTTGCAGGCGGCGGGGGAATCGAAGCCGGCGATGTCGACGCTGGTCACGTCGAGGTCCGCTGCGCCGTGATTCATGGCGACGATGGAAAGGCGAATCGGCTGGCCGGGGATAACGAGGCCGTCATCGGCGAGCGCGTCGAACGTGACGTTGTTGGCGGCGAGCACGGCATCTTCGTAATCGCGCTCCTTGAGTTTGAGGCGGAAGTTGACTTCGTACTGCGCATCGGCGCTCAGGCCGAGCGATGGGACTTTCGCCATCAGAGCGCGAATGCCGCGGAGTCCGGCTTCGACGGGCGCAGCGGTTGCGGCGTCGTTGCCATCGGCGAAAAGTTTCTGTGCTTCTTTGGCATTGGCGAGGACCGCGTTGAGGTCGCCGGTAATGGTTGCCGCTGCTGCGGGGTTGCCAGCGTAAGAGGCGATGGAAGTCAGACTGATATCGACGCCGTCATATAAAGAGGTTTCTTTTTTGCCGATCTGGCCTGGAATAGTGCTGCCGGTAAGAATGTAGCCGCCGCCTCCGCCGAATCCTCCGCCGCGTCCACCGGCAACGCCGGGAATGGGCGGCAGTCCGCCGATGCCCTGGCATTTGTGATAGCTGCGTGCATCGGCTCCGATATCGGAGTAAGTGCGGCCAAGGAGCGGATCATAAGCCTGGGTGTTGACTGGTGTCATGGGCGGTCCGGGAGGTCCGGAAGCGCCCTGGGCGCCGCGCCCGCCGCCGCGTCCTGCTGCTACAGGCGTGCCGGAAGCACCTGCGGCTCCGCGGCCAGCACCGCGCCCTGCGCCACGTCCACCGCCGCGGCCTCCGGCTTGCACTGCGCCCGAGGCTCCCGATGGGCCGCGTCCGCCGCCGGCGGGAATCGCGCCGCGCCCGCCGGGAAGATAGAGCTTCTTTGGCTGCCAGGGGCGGAGTCCTTCCTCGCGAATCTGCTCGGGATACTTTGTGGGGTCGCCGGCCTCCTTATAAGCTTCCTGGAAGAGGACGCTGGTGGCTTCGTGCGCGCGGTCGCCGCCGCTGCCCTGAATGCCCATGGTGACGGTGACGTCCGGACGAAGAGTGCGGAGAAGGCGAACGTAATCCCCGACGATTTCGCTGCGGCCCCATTTATCGATGACCTCGTTGGGGTCGAAAGAATAGCCGTAGTCGATGGCGCGCGTGAAGTACTGTTCGGCGCCGTCGATGCGATGGGCGGCGAGGAGCTCGGAGGTGCGCAGGATAGCGATATCGCGGAAAAGCTCAGGGCCAATTTCGTTCTGGCCGCCGTCGCCGCGGTTGTTCTGGAGATCGATCACGCGCAGCCCCATGCCGTAGCCGAAGTAGGCGAACAGCGCGTTGGTTTCGTCATCCGGATGCGCGGGGGCCTGCATGAACGTGCCGGAGACGCTCAGCTTGCGAAGGGCGAGGCCGAGTTCGACGTGGCCGTCCTTGGCGAGCGGTGAGAAGGCCATGCGGTTCTGGGCGGTCATCATGACAGCGCCGGCGAGAGCCGCGGCCGCAGCGAGAGTGACGCGCACGGTGCGCGGCGAGGGGAGTTTGGTTCGCATGTACTAAGAGATGATACCCCTTTTGTTTTCGGCCGGAGTACCGCAAGCGCGATACAATTTGCGGTGATGAAAAGCGCCGTTCTCACTCTTGTTTTTGCCGCCGCGCTGGCCGCGGCTCCGATGGATCAGAAGGGGGTGGAGTTCGCGAAGCCGGACGGGCACGCGCTGCTGCTCGATCTGCATGTGCCGGACGGGCCGGGTCCGTTTCCGGCGGCGATTCTCGTCCACGGCGGCGGATTCGATGGGGGGAATCGCGCCACGAATATGGCGCCGACGTTCCAGCCGCTGGCGGATGCGGGATTCGCATGGTTCAGCATCGACTACCGGATGGGACCGGAGTTCAAATTCCCGCAGGCGAAGGACGATATCGACACGGCGATCAGGTGGGTGAAGGCGAACGCGAAGACTTATAAGGTGGATGTTTCGAAGATCGTGCTGAGCGGGGAATCGGCGGGCGGGTATCTGGTGAATTACGCGGCGACGCACGAGACGCCGGCGACGAAGGTGGCGGCGGTTGTCGATATCTACGGGCCAACCGATTACGAAAAGATTGCGCGGCAGCGGGCGACGTCTCCGGCGCGGTTCAACATGAAGTCGAGTAGTTCACACCAGGCGAAGGGCGGCGGGATCTGGTTTTTCGGCGTGGAGGGTTACGACGAAGCCAGTTACGCGAAGCTGAAAGAGGTCTCGCCGATCAATGCGGTGCATAAGGGGATGCCGCCGTTTCTGGAGATTCACGGGACGCGCGACGATCAGGTGCCGTATGAACAATCGACGCTGATGTGCGCTGCGATGCATCAGGTGGGTGCGCAGTGCGAAGTGGTGACGGTGGAAGCGGGCGGCCACGGCATGGGCGGCTGGAAGGATGCGGACCAGCAGCACTATAAAGTCGATATGGTGGCGTGGCTGAAAAAGACGCTGAAGCTGAAGTAAACCGGACGGCTACGGTGTGGAGATCTGACGATTCAGCCACACGATGTTATCCCAGCTGAGCGGTTTCTCAGCGGCCGAAGCGAACTTTTCGAAGCTTCCGCCACCGATTTTCAGAGAAAACAACTTTACTTTGTCGGACGGATTCGTCGTCGTGTTTCGCAGGATCTCGAGCATTTGTTCCTGATGCGAAACTTCGCTGTAGGCTGGGGTTTTGGCTGAATAATACTTCGCATCCTGAGCACGGCCGGAACGGTTTCCCGCGCCGCGCTCATAGACGATGTGCATCTCGAGATGCTCGCCGGTTTTCGCCTCGAAGACCCAGTCCTGTGTGTCCACTACTGCGCCGGCATTTGTGGTGGAGGATGTCCGCTTCATCTCATGAGCAGAAGCGAACAGATAATTGCCAAAAGGGCCCGGCGCATTATTTTCGTCATCCACGAGGCCGCCAAGGATCAACTGTGCGTTTGCGCCGGAGGCATCTTTGACCGGAGCGGCAAAGAAGATGACTCTGGAGCTGCCTTTGCCAACGGGTTTTCCATCGGCTCCATTGACCGTGAAGCGGTCCGCAAAAATGAGCCGGACATTGCAATCTTTGGCCGCCCCCTGGGTTGCGACCGAAGAGGTAAATCCCTCCGGAAGGTAGGGCTTGATCACTTCATCCGGCACCTTCAAATCGAGCTGGAACCGGACTTCCATACTCGATTCTTTGAAGGGTGAGGCAGGAGCGGCGCCGGATGGCGGTTGCTGCGCGAAGACGGAAGTAACACAGAGGGCAAGTACAAATCCGATTGTTGTTTTCAAGATTTCCTCCTTAACCGGGGGCCGGTATGCGGTTTCTAATAGTAACCTCTCTGCAGTACCCCAATCCCTCCGGCGACGCTTCGGCCACAGGGCTGATGGAAGTTCCACAAGGACGCGTGTACCCCGGGGGATTTAGCGCAGCAGTGGAATGCAGAAGCCGCAACTCCGTCCAGGGATGGCCGCACTTTTCCTCACCGACTCTGCAGATTCGCAGCTTCCCACTATCGGGCAGCAGCCCGGAGGGCTATCAAAGTTCCTGAGCGATTTCAGGCCAGATTTTCACGAGAAATCAGGTGTGGGAAGTGAGGTCCGATTAAACACCTGACGAAGGGCGCCGGGAGATGGGGTACCGCGATGCCGGCCGAAATTCGGAGTAATATGAAGGGCACGCGACACCTTCTTACAGTCACGTTTCTCTGCGGTGCGGCCGCGCTCGGACAGACGGACAATAGTTCGGGAGCGGTGAACAGCACCCAGGCTGTCCCGCGCGGAACGGCGCCGACGCCTCCGTTACCGAACGGCACCGACAATTCAGCGGGTACGCGTCTTTCCGGGCGCGTGGCTGTTGAAGACGAGTCGGTTGCGCCGGGCGGAATCGCCATCGAGATGGTGTGCTCGAATCTTCGGCGAACGGTAGCATCGACCGACAGCAAGGGTGAGTTCAGTTTTCAATATGGCGGGAAGGCGAATACGGTTTCGGACGCGTCGGAATGGGGCCAGCGGAGTTCCAATCCCCGGTTAGGGATTTCGTCGGGAGAAGCAGCGACAGCGCCGCGAACGGTTGTGAATTGCGACCTGCGCGCCACTCTTCCGGGATACGAGTCAGACGAGGTGACTCTGACGGAGAGGCATGCCACGGACCGCTCTGACGTGGGCACGATTATGCTGCATCGCGTTTTCGCGATCGATGGAGTGGCGGTGAGCAGCACATCGCTGAACGCGCCGAAAAAAGCCCGGGACGAATACGAAAGCGGATTGAAGGCCATGCGTTCGGGGCGGATGGATGCGGCGGCGAAAGAGTTTGAGCGGGCGATTGCGGCGTATCCGGTCTATGCAAACGCATGGCTCGAACTGGGGCGGGTGAGACAGCAACTCGGTGCGGCAGCATCGGCGCGGGAGGCGTGGAAAAAGGCGACGGAGATCGACCCGAGGCTGGCGGGACCGTATGTGGAACTCGGGATCGACGCTGGATTGAGCCACGACTGGAAGACGGCGACGCAATATCTCGACCGCGGGCTACGGCTCGATCCGGTGGACTATCCCGAGGCATGGTTCGGCGATGCGGTCGCGCATTATTACCTTGGTGAAAACGATTTTGCGGAGAAGAGCGCGCGCGAAGCGGTGCGCCTCGATCCGAAAGGACTAAATCCACGCGCGGGATATGTTCTGGGGATGGTGCTGGCGCGGAAGGGCGATCGAGCGGGGGCGGCGGCGGAACTCAGGGAATATCTGAAGGCGGCGCCGGGGGCTCCGGATGCTGAACTGGTGAAGGCGCAGCTCGCGGAGATCGAAAGCGGCAGCGCAAGACGCGAATGACCGGCAGTTTTTCTCAGGGAACCCAGATCAGATAGACGACATAGCACAACGCTGTGCCGATGGCCAACGCAATGAGGCCGGTTCTCAGTTTCTTGTGCAGAAAGAAGATCAGAGTTAAGCCGCTCAAAGAGACCAGCGTCATCAAAACGGCGGAGACGTCGATGACTCCAGCCCAGGCCTTGCCTGTGTCGCGGCCCTTGTGGAGATCATTGATCACCGCCACGAAGCCGAGGCGGCTTTCCATGAGCTCATACTTGCCGGTAGCCCGGTCGATGAAGGCATCGGCCGCATAACCCGGGCCTTTAAATGAAACCTGCACCTGATCGTCATCCACGCGGAAGTCGCTGAGATCGGCTTTGATGCGGTGACGCGAGCGAAATGCGGCGACGATGTCGTCCTTCTTCGCATCCGGCGCTTTCATCCAGGAGATTTCGAATGTGCCGGTGTAGCGATGCGGCTTCACTTCGCCGGTGAGCGCGGCCTGGTGATTCAGGGTGAGTCCGGTGACCGCGAAAAATAACAGAATGGTGAAGCTCACCATCGAGAGATACGTGTGCAGCCAGCGTGACCAGTGCGCGAGGCGGCGCCGACAGAGCGGAACGTGCTGGACCGGCGGTATCGCGGCGCTGGCCGCCGCGCTGATCTGTGGCGGGGTTGTAGTGGTCAAATAATGGGCCTGCCCGTTTGGTGTTCGTCATGAACGCTATGCGACTCGCGCCCAAGTTATTACCTTACACAAAAACCGTCGCGGCCGGAGCGATTTTCGCCGGCGAAAAATTGTCAGAAATCGTCAGTGCTCTCGTGCCTTAAAGAAGACGCGTTGCCCAACTGCGGCTGCACTTTTTTTCTGGATTTTTTTAGGCAATTTTTCAGGTTACGGTGGTGTGATGTGAGCTGTGAGGAAGTCGTCCCTCTCGACTCGCGCGTCGTGTCTTCCATCACGCCCGTGCGCCCGAACGGCTTTCAGCGGATCTCTGCTGATCGTGCTGGCGATGGCGATTTCGTGCCGAGCGACAGCACAAACGCTCGTTGTGGACAGTGCCTTCTTTCAGGCCGCGCCGCAGGGCAATTCGACATCTCAGCCGCAGGTTCCTGCCGCAAATTCGGAAACGTCTTCGAATCCCGGCGCCCCGTCTCTGGGAGATCTTGGTTTCACGCCGGGTCAAACGCAAGCGAACCCGCAGGAACAGGCGCGGCTCAACAAGCGTTCCCACATGCTTCGGACGCACCAGAGGCTTGGTCTCATCACGACAGCGCCACTGGTTGCGACGGTATTCATGGGCGCAACGGCGGGAGGAAAAAGCACCGACTCCACTACGCGTGATATTCACGCAGCACTGGGGTCCGTGACGGCGGGCTTGTATCTGACCACTGCCAGCTTTGCGATTTTCGCGCCGAGGATTTCCGGTACCAAACCGAGGGGACAGATTCGCCTTCACAAGGCGCTCGCGTTCATTCACGGGCCCGGCATGATTCTCACGCCAATTCTCGGGTCAATGGCATTCAATCAGAAAAGCAACGGCGAAAGAGTACACGGTATCGCGAGTGCCCACGGCGCTGTCGCCGCCATCACGGCCGCGGCATACGGCCTGGCGATCGTTTCGGTCTCGGTGAAATTCTGAGGAGCCGTGAAGATCTCACTCGGTTCCGGGATGCTGCTGTTGCTGGCTTTGAGCCTCTCCGGGTTCGCCGCTGACAGCCAATGGGCGCTCAAACAATCCACCCTGACCTATCACGTGTCGCATCCGCTGCATCAGACCGAGGGTATCAGTCACGCGGCCAGGGGGAAGGGTGTCTGCCATGAAGGCCAGTGCGATTTTCTGATCGCAGTGCCGGTGAAATCGTTCGATTCGGGCGACAGCAACCGCGATCTTCATATGCTCCAGGTTACGCGGGGCGCTGAATTTCCGATTGTTACCGTTCGGACGCGTCTTCCGGAATCCGCGGCGGGTTCGGCAACGATTCAGGCCGATCTGGAGATCGAGTTTGCGGGTCAGAAGGCTACTTATAAACAGGTATCGCTGAAGCAGGTTCGGCAGGGGAAGGATGTCCACGTCTCGGCAACCATTCCGGCAACACTTTCCGACTTCCGGATCGAGCCTCCGTCGCTACTCGCGATTCCGGTGAAAAATGAGATCCCGATTCGCGTGGAGACGACATGGGAGGAGCAGTAAACGACATTTTCATGAGATTGAACATTCACCGCCGCCGGTTTCTCCAACTTCCCTGTGCGGCAGTTTTGCCGCGACTTTTTCCGGCGGCCGTGACGCCCGCCGCGTCTTATTACGAATTCCGGCGCGATCACATCCTGGGCACCTCTTTCGATCTTGTCGTCGAAGCGTCTTCTTTGGCGCGGGCGGAAGACGCGGAGCGGGAGGTTCTCGCGGAGATCACCCGGCTCAGCCGCGTGCTGAGCACTTATACAGAAGCGGGCGAGGCCAGCCGGCTGAATCGAGCGGAGGGAACGTTTCCGGTTTCCGCGGAGTTGTTGTCAGTACTTGCCGCTTACGAACTGTGGGGACGGAAGACGGGCGGGGCCCTTACCTGCGGAGCCGATTTCGAGCTGGACCCAACAAGAGGGGTGGCGCGAAGAACCGGCAAAGGGCAATTGAATATCGATGCTCTCGGCAAGGCGTGGATCCTCGAGAGCGCGAGCCGGGCGGGCCGCCGGTCTGCTTCCGCGGTGTTGCTCGACATTGGCGGCGATATCGTGGTCGAGTCGCGCAGTGGAGAAAGCGCCGAGATCGATGTAGCCGACCCGCTGAACCCGTGGGAGAACGCGCGTCCGCTTACCCGTATTCGTGTGAGCCGGGGATCGGTGGCTACGAGCGGGACTTCGATGCGCGGGCGGCACATCGTGGACCCACGCAGCGGCTTGCCGGCGACGGAGATCGCCTCGGCGACGGTGGTTGCCGACAACGCGATCACAGCAAATGCACTCTCGACGGCCGCGTGTGTTTTGGGCTCGCAGGATGGGCTGCGACTGATTGAAGAAACCGCCGGAGCGGAAGGTCTGCTGGTGACCGATGCCGGGAGGCAGCTTCGCAGCAGCGGGTTCGCGCAGCTGGAGAAACCTCTGACGATCCTGACGCAGGCTGCTTCGCAGTGGCCGTCCGGTTATGAAGTGACGATCGAGGTGCCGCTGACCGCGAGCGGGTGGAAGCGCCCTTATCTGGCGGTGTGGGTGGAGGATACAAAAGGCCGCCTCGTCCGGAATGTTGGGCTTTTCGCAAACAAGCCGCGATACCTGAACGAACTGCGCGAGTGGTACAGCGTGAATGCCACGGCCAACACGAACTGGCGAAGTGTGGCGCGTCCTACGCGCGGGCCGGGCAAGTACTCATTCGTCTGGGACGGAATCGATGAATCGGGCAAACCGGCGCCGCAGGGTCCTTACCGCGTGTTTGTGGAGTGCGCGATGGAACACGGGTCCTATTACCGGCAGTTCGGGACGATTGAGTGTGGCGCAACTCCTGCGGAAGCCATGGTCAAACGAACGGGCTACTTCGACGAAGTTGCGATTCAGTACGGCCCGAAAGCGGGCCGCGCCTGAGGCGGCAGTTGAGGGACGGTACGATACTCTGAAGATCGCGAAGCCGAACCGAATATACATGATTTCCAAAACAACTATGCCGCGCAGCTGTTCAGGCTTCGCACTCCGGCCACATCTCGCCCGCTTTCTGGTTGCCATAGCGATCTTCGCAGCGCCGGCGATGCTGCCGGGGCAGACCGATGAAATCCAGGTCTATGACGCCAATATCGCCGAGCCCGGCGTTTTCAATCTGATGGTCCACATGAATACGACGCCGATCGGCCGGAAGAGCCCGGAGTATCCGGGTGCGATCATCGCGAACGATTCGTTTCAGACCACCGCCGAATGGGCCTATGGCGTGACACCCTGGTTTGAGCAGGGTCTTTACCTGCCTGTCAGTAGTCCGCATTCGACCAACCATGGAGCGACGCTGGACGGTTTCAAAATACGGGAGCTGTTCGTGCGTCCGCATGCCGACGAACACAAATTTTTTTACGGCCTCAATTTCGAGTTCAGCGTCAACCATCATTACTGGGAGCCGCGTATGATCACCTCGGAACTACGTCCGATTGTGGGCCTGCATCTCAAACCGTGGGATTTCATTTTTAATCCGATCGTTGACACCGACTATACAGGTGGAGTGCGGAACCTGCAATTCAATCCGTCCACGCGAGTGGCATACAACCTGAACGACCGATGGGCGATTGCGGCGGAGGAGTATTCGGGCTTTGGACCGCTCCACGATTTTGTTCCGGTGAGCGACCAATTCCATGAGGTGTGGGCAACGATGGATCACAGCACGAAGTTTGTGAATATTGAAGCCGGAGTCGGGGTCGGCTACACCGCAGGGTCTGACCGGCTGACGTTCAAGCTCATGCTGTCTCGCGATCTGAACGAGAAACACTCGAAGCAGGCGCCGGGAGCTGCTCCTCAACAGTGATGCGGCGGGTGACGAGGCCGGCTGGCATCCCGCCCGGCTAGTCTTGCGATCGATCTGCAATGACCAGGCGATAGCCCAGGTCCAGGGTCTCGCGTTCCATCAGGACTGCATGCTTACGCTGCCAGGTTCCGTCCGCGAGGTCGGATGCGAGGCGGGCCAGGCCCGGTTCGTAGCTGTGTCGAGGCATCTGCGCGAAGCCGGACATGCGCGACCGCACTTCCGGATCCAGGTAGGCGGCCGGCCGTCTCCAGAAAGCGCCGTGAAAACCATCCAGACAGTCATGCGGGACGGGCACGGCGATCACCCTGCAGGAACCCAACGCTTCGGCAATGGTTGATATTGCGACGGCGCGCTGCCGATCGTGCCGGCGAAGATCCGGGCAATAATCGAAGAGCCAGAAGAGATCCCAGACTTCCTGGTCCCACAGCAGGATCACAATTTTGCGCGCAACCCGCCGCATTTCCGACAAGCCTTCCCGCACCGGCGACCAGTGGTGAATGGTGAGAACGGCGAGAGCGCAATCGAATGCATCATCGGGAAAGGGCAGATGTTCCGCTTTGGCCTGAACCGTGAGGGGCGATTGCTTTGGGCGCTGCCGGATCATCGTGACGGATGGTTCCACCGAAACGACGCGCTTGTTCTCCGGCTCATACGATCCCGAGCCGGCACCGACGTTGACGATGGAACGGGCATCGCCTATGGCGCCGAGAATCGCCGCGGCGACGCGCGGGTCCGGCTGGCGGCCGGTGGAATAGCCGAGGCCAATCGTGTCGTAGAGCGAAGACATCGCCTCCAGCATAGCTGCTGAAAATTACCGATTCCTTTGGGGCCGCGGCGGTAATTCTGTTCATGAAGAGAATTTTGTGTGCCACGATTTTCACCGTGCTTACGGTGCATTGTGTGTGGAGTGCGGAGTCGGCATTCGAGGTGGCGTCGATTACTCCGTGCAAACCTGGGACGCCCGCACCGGAGATGGAGCACACGGGTGTCGTGAATTTCGCTTCGCCGGGCGGGCGGTTTACGGCGCGGGCGACCACCGTGGTGTTTCTGACGGAGTGGGCTTACGGAATTCAGCCGTGGCAGCATTCGGACGGTCCGGGATGGATTGGAAGCGAGCGGTTCGACATCATCGCGAAAGCCGATCACGATGCGACAGAAAACGAGATGAAACTGATGGCGCGAACGCTGCTGGCGGAGCGGTTCGGGCTCAAGATGCATCGCGCGCCGAAGGAGATGCCGGCGTATGTGATCTCGGTGGGGAAGAATGAGCCGAAGCTGTTTCCGCCGAAGGACGGTGAAACGCATGGGATGGCGTTTTCGATGACGCCGGGGGCAGATCAGAAAATGGCGTCGTTCCGGGTGATCGCAACGAGATTTGCGCTGGCGGAACTGGCGGATGTGTTCGCGCGGCGGATGGACCGGGTGGTTGTGAATCGGACAGGCATGGATGGCGAGTTCGATTTCACGCTGGATCTGACGCCGGAGGAGCATGGCGGGAATCCCATGGGGATGCAGAGTATGTTTCTGGATGCGCTGCGGGGGCAGATCGGGTTGGAAGTGCGATCGGAGAAGACGGCGGTCGATTACTACGTGATCGATGGGGCCGAGAAGACTGGGGTGGGAAATTAGCGGCGGGATCGTGAGATTACGTACGCGGTAGTACCTGATTGGCTGCGATTGTGTTGTTTTGTTCATTTTCTCGCGGCAGAATAGCAGCTTATGACTTCACTGACAGGCAAGTCGCGCATGCTGTTCGCCGCAGGGTTGATTGTGGCTGGCGTTGTATTGCCTGCGCATGCTTCTTCGATCACCGATGTTGAATTCGTAATGGCTTCGGATGGCGCGGTCACCGCGTCAGGCTGGGCGAGTGAACAGAATTTCGTTACCAATGCCGTTGACAACATACTGCCATTCAATGACTCGAGGGTGGGGGTTGTCGAATTCTCATCGACGTCGCTGGTGGAGCTTTCATCGAGAGAGCTCACGACGGCCTCGCAGCCGACGATTGACTCGCTGGTGTCGGGTCTGACCTTCTGGGATCAGAACACATATGTTTCGGATGGTGTCCAGGACGGTATCGATGAGCTGGTCAATGCGGGTCCCGCGAGCGATAACAAGCTGATGGTTCTGCTGACCAACGGCATTCCGAATCCAGGCAATGCTCAAAATCCATGCGATACATCCGGGCAGTACCCGGAGGCGGCGAATATCCGCCATGAACTGGCAGTGAACAGTATTTCAGTGCTGGAAGTGATGGTGGGGCCGAATCCCAGTACGCAGACGCTGGGGTGTCTGGTGAACTATGATTCGAGCAGAGTGGTTCCTGTTGCGAGCGCGGGCACGACGCTTTCGGCACTATTCACGACGGAGGATGCGGGAGCCTCGGTGCCGGAACCAGGTGGTTTCGGATTGGCCGCGGGTGCGCTGGGAGTGCTGGGGTTGGCGCTCTCGCGCGGTTGGCGCCGGGCAGGAATTCGCCGGCAAGGCTGAAGACTCACAGGAAAGCCAAAATCGCACGGTGGCGCTTCATGTGCTGTTCCTGACGCGGGAGGCAACACATGGCAGAGGTGGAAACGGCGGTGCTCGGAACCGTGAGGAACCGCGCACACGCAGAAACTTGCATCGACTCGCTGTGGAAGGCGGGTTTCCGGAGCGATGATATTTCGGTTCTCGCTGCCGATCACCGCCTCGCGAAAGAACTCACGGCCGAAAAACATACGCATGACCCGGCGCATCCCGCGGCAGACGCGGAGGTGGGCGCCACGCTCGGCATTGAAATCGGCGGCGGGATCGGATTGCTTGCCGGCTTCGGCGCACTGGGCATTCCTGGGCTGGGAGCATTCATCGCCGCGGGTCCGATTCTGGCGACCCTGATGGGGGCCGGCATTGGAGGGGTGAGCGGCGGAATTATCGGCGCGCTGGCCGGTATGGGAGTTTCGGAATATGAGGCTACGCGTTACCACGAGCGCGTGAAAGCAGGCGGAATCCTGCTGGTGGTTCATTCCGATAATCCGGAATGGCGGGACCGCGCTCAGAATCTTCTGAAACGATGCGGCGCAGAGGATATCTCTCTGGCCGACCGGAAGGTACTGGGGTTGCACGTCTCTTCCGCGCCGCAGTAAGCCGGTGCTCGCGGATTCATTCGTCCGGAAGAAAAAAACTAGAATTCAGCGGGAATAAGGCCGAGATGACGTTGTGCGTTGCCCTGATTGTCAATCGGAACATTTCGCGATCAGAAATCTGAACGGCATCGAGATTCTTTTCTTCTGGGTGACGCGAAAGCGGAAGTATATGTGCGTGCGATGCGGCCGGACGCTGCGTACAGCGGACCGCCGCCAAACGCCAAGAGAAGCCCCCGCCGCCGACGCGAAGCGCGCGTCCCCTTAATTTCCGAGGCAATGCACCCGTTAATGGTGCCGGAATTTACCCTTTCAGCCGCGAATTATCTGTCGCGAAATGTTCGTAAACACCCGATAGCTACTGGTCGTTTTGCGTATTGTGCCCGCAAGGCGGGAATCGCATACAATCCCCACAAGTTCCCGGCTGTGCCACGGGTTGTACATGGCCGGGGTGAACGTTCTCAGCATCCATGAACGATCCCAAAAAGGAGGGATAACGATGTCAGCGGCATACTACGTGAAAAGAACGGCGGCCGCAGCCGCCGCCACTTTGATGATCGCCGGGGCTATGACTCTCGTCTCGTCCGCTGGCCGTGCGGACAACGACCGCGGGGACGGCAACAGCGATCCGGAAAAAATTTTGATCGGTTTGAGAATCGCGCCGGTGCCTTTGAACATGACGCACAAAGATCGAAATCTGGTGGGTATGGGCAGTTACCTCGTCAATGCGGTGGCAGACTGCAATGGCTGCCACACGGCAGATCCTTCGACGGAATACACGGCAACCGGCAACCCCTATCTTTTTGCGCCTCCGAGCCAGACCATGCACATGCCGAAGCAGGTGAATCCGGCGACGTATCTGGGGGGTGGCCAGGACTTCGGAGCGTATCCGTCGCCTGACAGTCCATTACATATCTACACGCGGAATCTGACCCCGGACATTACCGGCAAGCCGGAGGGCGGACACTCGTTTTCCGATTTCCTGGTCATTATGAGAACGGGCAAAGACTTCGATCACATCCATCCAACGTGTCCGGCAGGAACCGCGCAGACAGCGACGTGCGTGCCATACCCGTTCGATGGAGATTTGCTGCAGATCATGCCCTGGCCGGCATTCAAGGATATGACGACCGGGGATCTGAGGGCGATGTATGAATATCTGAGCGCGATTCCATGCATCGACACCGTGGTTACGGGACAGCCGCAGCTACGCAACAATTGTCCGAAATAGGGGCGTCCAGCCCGGTAATTCCGCTCCCGGTTGCGTCGATCGCCGCCGCGTTGTGTCCCGCGGAAATGGATCGGCAGGCAGCGGGGGCGGATTGCCGGGTGGATGAGCACGCAGGCCTGATGGAGAAAGAACACCATGCTGCCGCGTGGCCGCGTGGCGAAGCGGTGAGAGCGCCCCGGTGAGCGGCAACAGGGGCCGTCAACTCCAGTAATTCCGGTCCAGACTGCGGTACTGAATTGCTTCGGCGATGTGTTTGGCGGCGATGGAGGGAGCGGCGTCGAGGTCAGCGATGGTGCGGGCGACCTTGAGGATGCGGTCGTGGGCCCGGGCGGAGAGGCTCATGCGCTTCATGGCCATTTCGAGAGTGCGTTCGCCTGTGGCGTCGAGAGCGCATTGCTGGCGGATGGTGCGGGTGGGCATTCGGGAGTTCACGCAGCCGCGCGATTGCTGAGTCTGGCGGGCCTGATTGACGCGGGTGCGCATGGCTGCGGAGGTCTCGGTCTCCTCGCTGGCCCGGAGTTCTTTGTAGGGAACGGCGGGGACTTCGACCTGGATATCGATGCGGTCGAGGAGAGGGCCGCTGATTTTTCCGAGATAGCGCTGGATGATGGCGGGGGTGCAGCGGCATTCGCGGGTGGGGTCGCCGTAGAAGCCGCACGGGCAGGGGTTCATTGCGGCGACGAGCATGAAGCTGGCGGGGAAATTGAGCGTCATGTTCGCACGGGCGATGCTCACGAGCGAGTCTTCGAGCGGCTGCCGCAGGATTTCGAGGACGTTGCGCGGGAATTCGGGAAATTCATCGAGAAAAAGAATGCCGTTGTGGGCGAGGCTGACTTCGCCGGGCCGCGGCATGCCCGCGCCGCCGCCGATCATGCCGGCGTCCGAAATGGTGTGGTGCGGGGCGCGGAAGGGGCGGGACCAGAGGAGTCCGCTGCCTGGCTGGAGAGTGCCGGCGATGCTGTGGATGCGGGTGGATTCGATGGCCTCTTCGAACGCAAGCAGCGGAAGGATGCCGGGGAGGCGCTTCGCGAGCATGGTTTTGCCGGAGCCGGGCGGCCCGATCATGAGGACGTTGTGTCCGCCGGCGGCTGCGACCAGCAAGGCGCGGCGCGCGGTGGCCTGGCCGCGGACATCGCGAAAGTCCGGCGCGGCGGAAGCGGCTGATTCGGGCGGAGGCGTGGCGGCCGAGCGCACGGGCGAAAATTCTTCGGGTGTCTTCAGCAACGCGACGACTTCGGCGAGATGGCGAACGCCGAAGGTGCGGACGCCTTCAACCACCGCGGCCTCAGCTGCATTATCGGCGGGGAGGATGAGGTTCTGAATGCCATGCTCGCGGGCGCAGACAGCCATGGAGAGCGCGCCGCGGACGGGGCGAACCGCGCCATCGAGTGAGAGCTCTCCGGCGCAGAGATGATGATCGAGCCCTTTGAATGTACCCATAGCCCCCAGGATCGCGAGTGCCATGGGGAGATCGAAGCCGGAGCCCTCTTTGCGGACGTGAGCGGGCGCCAGGTTGACAGTGACGGCCTGGTTCGGATAGCCGAAGCCGGAATTCATGAGGGCGGATTTGATGCGCTCGCGGCTTTCGCGGACGGCGGTGTCCGGCATGCCCACGAGCATGAAGTCTTTGGCCATGCCGCCGCGGTAAAGGTCGACTTCGACATCGACGGGGTGGGCATCGATGCCGTAAACGGCGGCGCTGCGGGTTTTGAAGAGGGGCATCGGGAATTCCGCTAGTAAGAGGTAGTAGGGCGCGGCGGAATTCTTCTCCGAAATATTTCAATAAAACGTGCCGTGTTTGACGGGGAGGATGCGCCGGGACTCGTGGATGAGCTGGCCAGCTGGAGTGCGGTAGTCGACGGCGAAGCAGGATTGGTCTTCGCGCTCGCCGGGTTCAAAAGCGGTTTTGGTATTGACGCTCTGCAGAACGTCGACGGCGATGAAGTTCGGGAGGGGATCGCAGGAGATGCGAACGGTGCCATCGGAGTGGAGACCGGCGTCTTTCATCAGCTCGGAGGGAAGGGCGCGTTCGCGGAATTGCGACATCTTCTTTACCCAGAGGATTTCGAGATTGATCGCGAGGGTGGCGATGCAAAGCACCGCGAAAAGCGTCTGGCGGTTGGTGTCGCGCAAGCGGACAGCGGCGGCGCCGATGAGCCATGCGAGTCCTGCGGTGGCGGTGTAGGTGAGGCGGCTCGGGACCTGCATCTGGTATGTGAGAAAGCAGTAGGGGAACAAAGTGGCGGCGATCCAGATGGAGGAGATCGCGATGAGGCGCCAGCCGGCGCGTTTGCGCAGCCAGAGGAGCACGGCGAGGGCGATAAGTCCCCAGACGAAGAGCAGACGCCACCAGCTGTTCAGGAGGATGAGGAGCCACGGGGCGGAGAGGGCGAAGCGCGTGTCGTGAAAGCCAGGGGCGGTGATGCGGGTGGACCAGGTCCAGAAGATGTAGGCGGCGGAGAGAGCGAGGAACGGGGTGAGAGCGGCGAAGACAGAGAAGCGGCGGTGCGTGCGATCGAAGGCGATGGGCAGGAGCATCAGAGCGGGGAAGATCCAGGCGGATTCTTTTGAGGCAATGGCGAGGAGGAACGTGACGATGGCGGCGATGTACCACTTCCACGATTTCGAGCGCAGCCATTGAAGCCAGCAGAGCCAGGCGGCCATGCCGAAGAGGAAGACAAAGAGATCGGCGGCGGCCGCGGGCCAGACGATGGCTTCCTGATGTCCTTCCTGGATAGCGAAGAACGCGGCGGCGAAAAACGCGGTGGGCTCGCCGATTTCGATCCAGATGGCGGTGGCGTAGACGAGGAGGACGCAGAGCGCGTGCAGGACGATGCTCGCGGCGTGGAAGATGAGTGGCGAAAAGCCGAAAGCGCGGTCGAGCGCGGCGCTGAGGAACATATAAGTGGCGCGGGCGCGGAGTTCGTGGTTGGCGAAGAGCGGCGTCCAGCCCTGAGCAGCGAAGGTGCGGGCGAGGGGGATCTGGCCGTAGTCGTCGACGATGAACGGGATGTTGAGGGAGGGGAGATAGGCGATGATGGCGAGGGCGAGGAGGATGAGGATGCGGCGCGGCGTGGCGCTTGGTTCAGAACCCCTGAGCATTGCCATCAATTATAGGCGGGGCGGGAGCGGATAATCCGGCGGACAATCCTTCAGCTCCGCCGGATTTCGAATCAGAGGCAGGATTTCATCCGACGATTGCTGCTCCTGCTCGTGAGGACGGCCCGCGCGCTTGCGTTGTTCCGGGTTTCGATAGCGTGGGCCGCACTGTTGTGTAAGATTGAAGAAGCTTCTCTCGCGCTGGAGTGGCGGAACTGGCAGACGCACGGGACTCAAAATCCCGCATCCTTCAGTGGGTATGAGGGTTCGACCCCCTCCTCCAGCACCATTGTGTTTTCAATAAGTTAACTGCTCATGGAAGTTCTTTCGGGTCAGGTGTCCTCGAAATGCGCCCAAAAAAACTGCCGTCGGGCCATGCTTCTGAACCTCGGATGTCAAGATTGTTGTGCTGATTGTCATTGCCGTTGGCTTTTGTTCGGGCTAACCGTGATGGCAGATGCTAATTGACGCGGTAAACTTGGACACCCGATGTGGGACCAAATCGATCCAGAAATCATTGAAGCGTCGAAGGCCATCGCTGAGGCCGGAAAATATGACGATGCAATCTTCGCGGCCTTCCGCTTGGTGGAAGCAAAAATACAAAAGCGAATTCAGAGCACAAGAATCGGCGAATCTTTGATCGCTGAGGCGTTCGACGGAGTTCCGCCACGCATCTATATATCGCCGGACCAGAGAGATCAGGCCGGAATAAGACAGATATTTTCGGGCGCAATGGCCAACGTTCGGAACGACCGGGGGCACAGGGAATCGCCTTTGACGCCTTGCAAAGATGCTGGCGTGTGCGCGTTGTATTTGAGCTTCGCGACGTTCCTCCTGCATCTGCTCAATCAGGACCGAGGGATTTTCCCGCGTATCGATGCCATGAACGTCTTCGGGTCAGAGTCCGAACCCCGGGCTGAACTTCGGGGCGCTAATTTTGCGGGCAGCGACGTAAGGGTTACTGCTGGCACCTCACCGGTCACAATCGTTCGCAAGGAACCGGGCGCCATCGAGGTTATCTTGCCCGCCAAGTTCTTTGGGGATATTGCTGTAGACGTTAGTGGGCGGGTTAGCGCCCCGGCATTTTGTGACGCCAGTTTCCTGGCGAATAAGCCAGCGCTGATTTTCGAGGTTGTCGCAGCGGACGTACCACTGTACTCGGATGCAGAAGGGCACAACCGCCGAACTGACGTTGTGGGTCTGTTGGTGCAGAGCGGCCATTCCGCGCGAACCCAGACCCAAATCATGCCCACACTTTCTCATAAGTACATGGCAGGGAACTATGTAACTTACGGATCCTTTGACTACAACGCCGTTGGCGAAACATGGTATCTGGATCCGGCCACGCGAAAGATTAACTACGCGTGGACCAGCGCCGCAATTGCAAGCCCCGTAGTCATCGGCCCAAGCGGTGCATTTCGGCTCGGCGGGATCAGTATTGCCCCGCCGTCCGTGGAGACTCAATTGGGCGAGAACCGGTACCTCACGGTTCTCGGTTCTGGACGAGACGGTGATGTTCCACGGGAGCGTGACGTAACCGCAAAGGTCAAATGGACAAGTCTTGATCCCTCGATCGCGTTTGTAAACCGCGGGACGCTGATTTCCAAAAAGCTCGGTCGTGTTCGCGTCGAGTGCGAACTGGAAAAGTTTATTTCGACTGTGGAGGTTTCAGTTGAACATATGGTTCGCGGTCATCGAGTCGTATTCTTCCAGGGTCTTCGGGATGTCCAGCACATCCGGTTCGATTCCCAGGACAATCTCTACCTTTGCAACGCAGGGCCTTCGGTCTTTCGGTTGAGTAAATCGGGCGAGTTCAGCGAGGTCTTCAGAATTTCTCAGAATCCGTTGGCCGCTGCCGGGATCGACTGTCTCGCTATCGACGCCGCCAACAACCTTTACATCAACGATGTGAGCAAACAAGCGGCCTACAAGTGCACATGGGATGGGACGCATTTCGGCAATCCCACTGAAATTGCAACGTCCGTTAAGAGCGCGAAAAAGGGAATTGCGGTAACGAGCCAGGGCGACGCGTTCGTCGCAGTTGTGGGACCAGTGCCGGGAACGGGCTGGATCGTGAGGATCAGGCCGAGCGGGGAAGAGAAATCGATCGCACTCAATGCCACCCCGTTTTTTATCGGAGCAGGCCCTGATGGCAACATCTACGTGCCGGTGACATCGGCTCCGGTTCTGCTGATCTTCAATTCCGATTTAGAGCTGATTGACCAGATTCCGGGTGTCGGGCAGGACATGGCGCATGACGTTTGCATTGGACGCGATGGTTCGATTTTCCTGCCCAGCTACCACTCTGGTGTTGTTTCGAAGCTTAGTCGCCGCCAGGGAGGATGGCAGCACGAGCAGTTGGCCCACAAATTCCCCGGTGCCTCGGGTATAGCCATGGATTCATCCGGACGTTTGTTCGTTGCGAATTCCGCATTAGGCTCAATCGACGTTCTCTATTGAGCCCAGGGCTTCGAGGGCGACTGCGTTATGGCCTGCTCTACCGGGGATCGGTCAACACCGAATCGAATCGGGTATTCCGACACCTCGCTCAAGAGCGCAAGCGCTGGATCAGAGCGATGTCATCCATGACTGCTATCCCGGCCTTGCGGAGAAACGCCTCTGCCGGGGGTTCAAAGAAATCCCGATCCCGCGTGCAGAGAATATCAGCTTCGCCGATCAGCGCCGTCTGCATAACGACGGTATCGTTTACATCGCGAATCGGCGCTATCAACAAGGGATTCGGCGACACGATTTCAGCGGCCTCACGCAGGAAGCCAACGTAATCGTAAATGCGTTCCTCCGAAAGGCCGTGCAGTTCCAGCATGTGCGGGTAACGCAGAACCTTGGCCAACTCGAAAAGCATCTCGTTGGACAGAAGCAGAATATGGTCTGACTCGACGATGCCGATCAGGAGATCGCGGGCCAATCCTTTGGAACTGCCATGTCCTCGAACGAGAATGGCGGTGTCAAGGAGAATTCTCACCGATTGCTGCGATAGCCGGGCCGAACGCTTCGCATCGCCTCAGTGATAATCTCTTCGGCTTCTTCCTCCGAGACTGGCTTGCGGCTCGCGTCTACCTCGGCAAAATACTTCCTCAACTCGTCTGCGATTTCCAGTCTCCGCTGATGCGAAATGCTGACCGGCTCGAAAGTACGGACGCTGACCGCTTCTCCCGCCTGCACGCGGCGTCCCAATAGGGTTTCGACAGCGGCCATCTGGTCGGGAGAGAGATCCTCGGCATTGCAGATCATAGAAAAGTCCTTAAATTACATTATGACCGATTCGACTACCAGGTTAATGCCATGGCCGCCGGTTTCCACCATAGCCCACCTTCGTTAGACCCCCGAAGATCGTCGATGCGCCGATGAATGCTACGGCCAAAATCGTTGTATCGTCGGACCACTCCAGGATCCCGTCGGGCCATATCGGGTCACGTGCGGCGGCAGCCATGGCACTCACGGCAATCCCGGCAACCTGAAATCCGTAAGTTACTGATATGATTTTGGCCTTGCTGGAACGACCCCCTCCTCCAGCACCATCAGAGACGCAAATTCTGACGGGTGGACCGAAGCGCCTCATCAATGATCGCGTCGCCTTCATGCTGCGACACCGGTTGGCGCTGGATGTGAATTTTCTGAAATGCGCATTGCGATCGGAAACGATTTCTGCACGGCGTTCAGCAGAAAGAGGAGGCGGCTGAATCACGCGGGCGCTGATCTCTTCATCGTCGAGCACGCGCCTTCCGAGCAGCGTTTCAATTACGGCCTTCTCGTCAGCGTAGAGGGTTTTCGCGTTATGGATCACAGCACAGGCCGCGACTCTGTCGGTTGAGCGTTTGCCGTTCTGCAAGTGGGCCGTCCACAGGGTCTTGCGGGATCGCGTGCGAGTGATCTGCTAATATTCAGGCGGTTCGTAGTGCCCTTTCAGATATTCGAAGCGGAAGCGCGATCGATTCTGACACCGGTTTCCGGGTTTCTGGCGGAGGCGGGGTTTACTCATTCGCTGACGCCGGCGCGGAATTGCACGTTTGGATGTTCGTATTGCTATGTGCCGACGATGCGGGTGCAGGGCGGATTGCGTCCGGAGGACTGGCGGCATTGGGGCGAATTCACTACGTTCAAGAGCAATGCGCCGGCGTTGCTGCGGCGGGCGCTGCGGCCGGAGCAGGTGATTTATTGCTCGCCGCTGACGGATCCGTATCAGCCGGCGGAGCAGCCGCGTGTGATGATGCCGGAAATTTTGCAGGCATTGATTGCGTCCCCTCCTCGTGTGTTTGTGATTCAGACGCGCGGGCCGCTGATTTTGCGGGATCTGGAGTTGCTTCGGGAGATGCGGGCGTGGTTGCGCGTGAGCTTTTCGATAACGACTGACCGGGACGATGTCCGCCGGGTCTTCGAGCCACATTGCGCCAGCGTCGATGAGCGATGGCGGACGGTGGAAGCGCTGGGGGATGCGGGAATCGCGGTATCGATTGCGATGGCTCCGATTTTGCCCTGTGATCCGGAGAAGCTCGTGGAACGGGCGGCGGCGGTATCGACGGGAGTGTTGATTGCGGATCCGTTTCATTCGCGGGCGGTGAAGCGGGCAGGCGCGACGACGCGCGAGGCGGCGATGCGGATTTGTGAGCGGCATGGGTGGAGTGAGTGGCTGGACCCGGCCTTTCAGGGTGAGGTGCTGGCGCGAATGTCGCGGCGTGCACGGGAATTGGGGCGCGAATTCGGTCACGGGGCGGCTGGGTTCGGGTTACTGGCGCGGTGATGGCGTTGGTTGTGCGGCGCTAATTTGCCGGTTTTATGGGTGGTTTTGCGGTCGCCTGGATTTCGCCGTGGAACATTTTTGTGATCTGGCCGGCGAGGCGGAGGTACCAGTCGCTGGGGAGATTGTCACCGTCGGCGTCAAGGGTGAGCCAGTATCCCTGGCTGGGGGCCTGGTTGCGATGGGCGGCGGCTTTCAGGATGGCGGTGCCTTCGTCGACCTCGTCGAACATCGCAATCTTGAGCATGGTGACGCCGGCTGTTTTTGCGTCGTATGCCTGACGCCAGAGAAAGTCACCGGCGAGGCGCGGGATCTGGTTTTCCTTCGCGGTGTGTTTGAGATTGTGCCAGGAGAAGCCGGGGAAAGCGACGGGCATGTAGAGCTGATGATCGGCGGCGGTTTTCACGTCCGCGGCGATGACGTCCGTCTTCCATTTGTCGACAGCGGCAAGAGTGCCGTAGCGGCCGACGTTCCAGGGTTGTACGACATCCATAGCGGCGTAGACTTTGGCCCAGGCGGGATCGGTGCGGGAATCGGCGGTGAGCGATGACCAGTGGGCGGGGACGCCGCCCATATAAGTGACGCGATATTTTTCGGGCGCGTCCGATTTGAACCAGCGGATGATGGCCAGGGCGGCGGCAGGATCATCCGGCGGATGATTGTTGCCGTCGTTCAGGCCCATGCCCCAGACGGAGAGCAGCGGTTTCCCGTTGTGGTGCTGGTAACCGGGCTGTGAAGTGATGTGGAGCTGGTCCACCAGATAGCGCCAGTCTTCTTCAATGGTTTGCGCGAAGGTCTGGGGATTGGCGCCGGAAATATCGTATTCGATCGCGAAGGTGCGGCCGGTTTGGGCGGCGGCGCGCATGATGTTGTGGAGGACGACGTCGCCGTCCTGATGCTTGCGGGGAATCTCGCCGACGAAGCGTTGAACGAGGACGCCGTCCAGTCCATATTGCTTCATCCACTGGAAGTGGCGGAGCACGGTTTTCGGGTTGCGCGAGGAGAAGACATATGCGGGCTGACCGTTGATGGTCATGCTGGGGATTTCGCAGCGCTCGTCCGCGTCGAGTTCGGAAACATCGGGGAAAAGGTCCACGGTGAGAGTGTCGGGTGTGGGAACGCCGCGAGACCAGTGGGTCCAGCGGTTGGAGCCGTCCGCCGGGCAGGTGAACCATCCCTGGTATCCGAGCAGGACTTTGTTGAGGAGGGTGGAGGGATCGGGGTTATCGGCCGCGGGGAGAATTGCGCTGAGAAGAAAGAGGATCAGGGCAGCTCGCACGCAGTCATGGTATCAGCGTTCCGGTGTGTGGCACGGCGCTTGCAGGGGAGAAGTTGAGGAGGCGTTTTATGCTTCACATGCGGAGATATGCCGTGGGGGCGGCGCTGTGGATTGTGCCGCTGGCAGCGCCTGTGGTGATGAGGGCGCAGGGTCCGCCGCCGGGAGCTGAGACTTTTTCGTGCCAGTCGCTCGATGGACAGAGGCAATTCTGCCGTGCGAATGCGCCAGGGCCGATCCAGATGACGCGGCAGTTGGGCGACGTGCGGTGCACGGAAGGGCAGACATGGGGTATCGATAATGGAGGCGTTTGGGTGGATCGCGGCTGCCGCGCGGAGTTCATGGTTGCGCCGCCACCACCACCACCTCCTCCGATTCATGCGCGCATAGAACCGGGGACGATCCTGACGGTGCGGACGAATGAGCCGATCAGCGAGGAAAGGGCGGATGGGCGGATTTTCACCGGGAGTGTAGATCAGGATGTGATGGGCTCGAACGGGCAACTCGCAATTCCGCGGGGTTCGAACGTGGAACTGATTGTGCGGGTGGCGCGCGATAACGATCTGATACTGGACCTGGAGTCGGTGACGGTGGACGGTCAGCGATATGCGGTGAACGCCGATGCGAACCGGATCGAGGCGGGCAATCGCGACACGGTGGGGAATAATTCGCGGACTGGTAAATACGTTGGCGGGGGCGCGATTCTGGGGGCAATTCTCGGCGCGGCGGTCGGCGGCGGGAAGGGCGCGGCGATTGGCGCGGGTCTCGGCGCGGGAGCGGGCGCGAGTGCGGAGATTGCAACCAGCGGGCGTGAAGTGCACGTACCGGCGGAGTCGCTCGTAACGTTCCGGATCGACCGGCCGCTCGTGGTGGGCGAGCGGGATGACGGATACGATCGGGACGGACATCATTATCACAATGATTACGAGGAAAATCGATGACGCTGGAGAAATGCAATGTGTGCGGAGGCACGGGGCAGTGCACCACGTGTAAAGGCACTGGAAACGGAGGCCAGTGCTTTAATTGTGCAGGCACGGGGCAATGTCCTCAGTGCCAGGGGACCGGACGGCGGAAAGTCGAATCGACTCAGTAATTGCCGCTGTCCGTTTGAAGAGCCCGCCGGACCCCCACCTCCCGGCGGGCTTTTTCTTTTTAGTGCGAACCTGGGCGGGGGGCGCTGCGTTTGTATCGGCATGATGGTGCGAATTGCGATCGCAGTGGTGTGCGCGGCATCCATGGCTCCGGCGCAGAATGCGGCTCAGTTTGAGGTGGTTTCGATTCGGCCCCACATTGTGGATCCGGCAAACGATGGCTCGAGCACCAATGTGCAGCCGGGCGGGCGGCTGGTATGCCGGAACGTTTCGGTGAAAAAGCTGATCCGGATGGCATTCGTGGCGGAGGATTCGCAGATACTCAACGCGCCGGGATGGACGGAGACCGCGAGCTACGATATCGACGCGAAGACGGCCGGCGGCGTCGAGGTGAATGAGAAGAATATTTCGGAGCTGGTGCGGTCTGTGCTGGAAGGCCGGTTTCAGTTTCAATTTCACCGGGAGCAGCGCGAGAAGGGGATTTACCGGCTCGAGACAGGGAAGGATGGGGTGAAACTGAAGGAGAGTCCGGAGGAGGAGCGGCCCGCGATGATGGTGAATTCGAACGGAGCTACGGTGACGTTATCGGCAAAGCGGGCGTCGATGGTGGATCTGGCGGCGGTAATGCAGCGGCAGGTGGGACGCTCGGTGGAAGATCATACGGGGCTGGCAGGGAAGTATGACGTGGAGCTGAAGTGGTCGACGGATCGGGCGGGGATCGATACGACGGGGCCGTCGGTGTTTACGGCATTGCAGGAGGTCGGGCTGCGCCTGGTGCCGGGGAAGGGGCCGGTGGAGATGATTGTGGTGGATGGGGTGGAGCGGGCTTCGGGGAACTGATCAGCGGCGCTGCCGGAAAGGGGTTGCGGATAGTGAGATCGCCCAGTTTGTGGCCGTGATGCAGGTCTTCGGTGTAGAAAACGGTGCAGTTGGCTTCGAGCGCCGCGGCAAGCATGAGGGAATCGTAGATGCGATAGCCCGAAACGCTGGTCAGTTCGATCGCCAGTTCCCGGCGCGGATCTCCGATCGAAAAAGAATAGACCAGAATGTTAGTGTC
>DASZVV010000266.1:0-25132 GCA_035546955.1 Bryobacteraceae bacterium | reverse complement strand
CGTCTGACCGCAAGTTCTCTCCGTGAAAATCCGAAGGCCCACCGGTGATGCGCGCGAAACCCATTCCCAGCTTCTTCTCCACATGCGGCTCGAATCCGTAGCCATCGCCGTAGGACGTATACAGCGCATCGTCATCTCCCCACGTGATCGGCCAGTTGTCGCTGTCAATCGCCGCGCGGTGAATCTCCTTCCCGAATGTTGCGCCCCGGATCACTGGACTCTGGGGATACGGCGCCTCTTCCGCCACCGCCTCCATCAGCGGACGAATCACGAAATCGTAGACCGGCCCCCAATAGCCCGCCTTCGTATCGGCCAGGTCGCGTCCATTCCGCACCACAACCAAATCGAGACTCGGCACCACAATGATCAGCTCATGCGACGCCCCCGCGCCCGCAAACATGTCGCGCGGCGCGGCAGGCCACACCCCATCCTGGTTCACGTACCATGCCAGCCCGGAAGCCGGCGCCGGATCGGTCGCACTGCGCTCCGGTTTCGGCATCTTCTGATCCGTCAGCACCGTCTTCACCACATCGCGCCGAATCAGTTGCCGTCCATTCCACTCGCCGCCCCGCATCATCAGCTCACCGATGCGCGCCGCCGCCCGCGGGGTGAACGTCGCTCCGCCCCAGTTCGCATACAGCTTCAGTCCGTTCACTTCATATGCCTGGTTGTAGCCGATCGACCAATTGCTGTCCGGCACACCCAGCGGCTCCATCACCCGCGTGCGCAGCAGCGTCCGGATCTCGCCACCCTCCGGCAGCGATGCCGTCACCGCATACGCCAGATCCGCCATACCGGGATTGCTGTACTCATTCCCGGTCCCCGGCTCAAACAATACCGGCGCCAGCCGCAGCGCGATCGAAAACGGATCCGGCGTCCGCTTCCAGAAATCGCCTTTCCATCCGGTGAGCTTCTCGTGCGGAATGTCGTCCTGCTCTGCATCCGAAATTCCGGAAGTGTGCGTCGCCAGTTCCCGAATCGTGATCTTCGATTTCAGCGGATCGCTCTTCCATTCGGGAATGTATTTCGAGGCCAGATCGTCCGGCGAAATCCGCCCTTCGCTCATCGCCATTGCGAGCGACATCCCACCCACCAGCGCCTTCGCCATGGACGCCGTGCCATGCGGCTTCTCTGCGTTCCACTCGGGCGAATACCACTCGAGCGCAATCTTTCCACGCCGCACCACCAGCAGCCCCGTCGTATTGTGCGCCTCAAGGCTGCTCCGCCAGGCCGCCAGCTTCGCGGCATCGAACCCTGCCGCCTCGGGCGAAATGGACGGCCACGGAATCGATTGCGCACAAGCCACTCCAGCGCACGTAATCAACAAAAACAGCCGCGACAAACCCATTTATTCATTATGATGAGAGAGCGATGTCTCTCCGGGGCGCTGTCTCTGCACTTCTTCTGGCCGCCCTGCTGCCCGCCTGCCTTCCGGCGCAGCCGCAGGTCGGTGTGGGCATCAGCGCCGGGACCCTCGGCATCGGCCCGCAGGGCGCGGTCTCGATTACGAAGCTTTCCAACATTCGCGTGGGCGCGAATTTCTTCAGCTATGACGACACTTTCACCAAAGACGGCCTCCGCTACGGCGGTACCCTGAAACTTCGCTCCGCCCAGCTCACCTGGGATCAATATTTTCCCCATCTCGGCGGATTCCACATCAGCCCCGGCGCTCTGATCTATGACGGCAATTCCGGGCACGCCACCGCCCAGGTCCCGGCGGGCAACTCCTTCACCCTGGGAAACGTCACGTACTACAGCAGCAACGCCAGTCCAGTCAATGGAACCGGCGACATTACCTTCAATAAGGCAGCCCCGATGATCCTCATTGGCTTCGGAAACCTGGTCCCGCGCTCCCGCCATTTCGGTGTGAATGTCGACTTCGGCGTCGTTTTCCAGGGCTCTCCGAGTGCAAAACTCAATCTGGCCGGAACAGCCTGCGTGAACAGCGCGCAGACGGCTTGCCTCGCGACCTCGGACCCCACGGTTCAGTCAAACCTCGTTGCCGAGCAGAACAAGATCAATAACGACATCAACGCGTTCCGCTATTATCCGGTCGTTTCCCTCGGCTTCAGCTATAAATTCTGATGCGCTCCCCTCTTCTCGATCACGATCGCTTCGTGCGTCTTGTCCGCTCGAGGGACTTCCTCGCCGCGCACTCCAGCGGGCGCATCCTCATTCCGCAGGCCGCGAAGATCGCCGGCATCTCTCCCTGGCACTTCACCCGTCTCTACACCCGCGCGTTTGGCGAAACGCCGCACGAATTCATGTCGCGGCGCCGCCTCGAACACGCCCAGCGCCTGCTGCGCGGCGGCTCCCTGTCTGTCACCGAAGTCTGCTTTGAGGTCGGCTACGAAGGCCCTGGCAGCTTCAGCAGCTCTTTCCACCGCTTCGCCGGCGTCTCCCCGCGGGATTACCGCCGCCTCTGGTCATTCCCCGGCGCCGCACTTCTCTTCTCCGTCCCCCACTGCTTCTCTGCGTTCTGG
Source organism: Bryobacteraceae bacterium (assembly GCA_035546955.1). Taxonomy (GTDB): domain Bacteria; phylum Acidobacteriota; class Terriglobia; order Bryobacterales; family Bryobacteraceae; genus BOG-234. Next base: position 22,649 of record DASZVV010000266.1, on the reverse strand, counting down.
ATATAAGAGCGCAAAATCCGAGAAGTAATACCTTCGCGGTTCCTGCTAACGTCGATTCATGATTCAACGCCTTTCCCACACTACCCTGATGGTGGACGACCAGAACATCGCGAAAGATTTCTACGTCAACAAGCTCGGCTTCGATCTCCGCACGGATCACGATATGGGCCAATGGCGCTGGGTGACCGTCTCCCCCAAAGGCCAGCCCGATCTTCAGATCGTCCTGATGCCGATCGACGCCTATCCGAAGCTCGACGATGCCGGCCGCGCCGATCTCCGCCGCCTGATGAAATCGGGCTCCATGCCTACCGGCGTCATGCAGACCGCCGACTGCCGCAAGACCTATGCGGAATTGAAAGCTAAAGGTGTCGAATTCCGCGGCGAACCGAAAGAGCAGTTCTACGGTGTGGAAGCCGTGTTCAGCGACCCGTCCGGCAACTGGTTCAGCCTGACCGAACCAAAAGGCCAGTAGCGCCGAACGTCAAACCCTCACCGTTACCCGCAGGAACGTCGCCGGGATCAGCGTCCCCGCGTCGCTCTTGTTGTGCGCATTCGCGAGCTCGACCAGTTGCTCGTGGAATTCCCGCTCCCGCCCATTTTTCCGCGCCCCCTCCACCGCGTTCATCGTCGGCCCGTAATACGCCTCGAACAGCTCGATGAAATTCTCCGGCGTCTTCTCCGAATGCGCAAAGTAATAGGTATCGGGTCTCATCTCGATTCTTTCCGAAGATACTCCCGCCAGCCCGAAGCGCTCCACGATATGGCTCTCCACGCCCCACAACATTGGACTGATGAAACCCTCCGGCGGCGGTGGAGTAAACGCGGAGCTCACTTTCAGCAGTTGCGAAACGAACGTCGGATCGTTCGGAATCCAGTTGCCCATCACGATTCGCCCGCCCGGTTTCGTCACCCGCACCATTTCCCGCGCCACATCGAGCGGCCTCGGCCCGAACATCGCGCCGAAGATGGAAATCGAAATATCGAACGAACGGTCGGCGACGCCTTCCAGATGGCACGCATCTCCTTCCTGAAACCGCAGTTTCGTCAACCCCGCCTCCGCGGCGCGGCGATTTCCCGCTGCCACCATATGTGCCGCAATGTCGATTCCGGTCACATCCGCCCCCAGCCGCGCGATCGGCAGCGCGGTCGTGCCGTCACCGCAGCCGAGATCCATCACCCGGTGCGCCGGTGTAACGCCGAGCGATTCAGCGATCGCTTCACCGGATTGGCGCATGAACGCCGCTATCTCAGCAAAGTCTCCCTTTTCCCACAATGCTCTGGCCGGATTCGCTGCTGTCGTTGGACTCATTTTCTCTCTCCCTTTCGCAGGCTCACTCGCCTTACGGAATACAATTGTGCTGTGGATGCGTCGCAGGCTCCATGCCCGTGCGTCTCCGGTTCTTGCCCGAACGGCCAGAAGGCGAGAACTCTTTGCCCGGCGGCCCCCGAACTTTGCAGAGCGTCGGTGAAATGGATGCGATTTCCGAAATCCTGAGCGGCGTCCGCATGACCGGCGCGCTGTTTTTCACGGCGGAATTCTCCGCTCCCTGGGGCTATTCCGCACCGCCTTCCCAAAAGATGGCGGACATCCTCGCCCCGGGCGCCGACCACCTGGTGATCTACCACCTCCTGATCGATGGGGGCGTGCTCATCGAGATGCCGGATGGCCAAACCATGCAGCTCGATCCCGGAGACGTTGTCATCTGTCCTCACGGCGATGCTCACCACATGAGCAGCGGCCGCGAAGTGAAGCGCCCGTTTCCCGATTACGGAATCACCGCCCGCGTCCGTGCCCGTAATCTGAGTCCGTTGCAGGCCGGTGGCGGAGGCGCCGTTTCACGCCTCGCCTGCGGCTACCTGAGCTGTGACCCGAATCTCTGCCGCCCCATCCTGAGCGGTCTTCCCGCCGTCCTCAAGGTCAACATCCGGACCGATCGCTCCGGAAACTGGCTCGAAAGCTCCATCCTTCACCTCGTCGAAGAAGCCGCCTCCGGCCGCGCCGGCAGCGAAGCCATGCTGGCGAAGCTCTCCGAAGCGCTGTTCGTCGATACTCTCCGGCGCTATGTCAGCGGCCTCTCGGATCGCCAGACCGGCTGGCTTGCCGCTACCCGCGACCCGATTGTCGGCAAAAGCCTCGCCTTGCTCCACAATCGAGTGGCCCACGCCTGGACCATTGCGAGCCTTGCCGGCGAAGTCGGCATCTCCCGCTCCGCGCTCGTCGAACGCTTCACCCGCTATCTTTCGGAACCGCCCATGACATACCTCACCCGATGGCGTCTCCAGCTTGCGGCGCGGTCCCTTGAAAAGACATCTCGCGGCGTTGCGGAGATCGCCGCGGGTGTCGGCTATGAATCGGAAGCGGCCTTCAACCGCGCATTCCGCCGGGAGTTCGGTTTGCCTCCAGGGCGCTATCGCTCGGAGAAAAGGTCAGCGGCTGCCGTGTCTCTCTGAGATCTTTCTCCAGCTTTCGCGAGAGGAACAGGCTTGAGAGCACGAATCCGATAAACAGATAAAACCCCGCGAGCACCTGCGAGCTGTCGGTCGGAATCACGATCTGCGTTCCCGGGGCCTTCAGGCCGCCGAGCGCCCCCGATATCACTCCGTTGAACGCGACGAACGACATAAAAATCGCAATCGCCATCACATCCGCCATCGACCATTTCGAAGATTCCAGGGCAAAGAACCGCGCGATACGATTCCGCGTCAGCCATTCCGGACGCATCAGACACGCGCCGAGCGTGAGAATTTTCAGCGCCGGAAAAACCACGCTGAACGTCAGCAGCAGCACCGCAACAACATACATCTCCGGCTGCCCGATCTCGATCAGCGTGTGAAACACCTCCAGCACCGTCTTGCTCTGGTAATAGAGAACCTGCTCGCCGAAAGAAATCGGCTGTCCGAAAAACGTGAGGTGGATGCTCGAAATTTTCGCTTCCACTTCGAGCATCGGTGACAGCACGCCGCCCGCCAGCAGCGTCAGACAAAAGAGAATCGCGAGCGCCACGCCCCCGCGGCTCAGCCGTTTCCGTTTCCCGAGCAGCAGAATCGTCGCGATCGCCGCCGAAACCAGCGCGGCCAGATATTCGCCGGAGATGCGGTGGTTCGCCTCCTCAATATGTTGTCCGATCACTCCGTGGCAGGCGTCCGCATCCGCGCAGCCGTATTGTTTGAGAATCCGGTTGTACTCGGTCATATCGACCGGACTGAACGTATTCTTCGCCCCGTCCGCGACAATCCCCGCGATGTACTTCCTGATCGCCTCTTTGTTTTCCTTGCTACCCAGCTCTTTGAGCACGGTATCGGCGAATTTCGGCACCTGCGGCCGCAGGCTCGTAATCATCGAATTGATCATCGCGCTCATCGCCTGCGCCGCGAACCCGCCGTCCGCGCCCGGCTTCGGAGCAAACTGGTCTTTCAATTGATCGAGCAGCCGGTTGAGAGCACGCTCCGCCATCGGACGCAGGCTCGCCTGATTCCCCGAAGTCAGATCGATCGCGTCGATCTGCTGATCGATGATCGGCAGAATCTGTTCCACCCACCTGCTGGCGTTGAAAAGTCCGTACCGCGCATGGCTGATCTCCGCGAGATTCGTCCGCAGATCCCTTCGCACCGCCAGGTCATTCCACACGCGCCACGTAAAGAAGACCGTCGGCGCGAGCAGCACCAGCGCCGCCAGTATCCGCCAATCGAACCGCCCCGCCGCAGGGGATTGCTCCATGAGAAGTAGAACCGATTATAACGATAGAACGCGGAGTCGGTTCATCCACCGCCGCCCGTTGTCCGGATCAGGAACAAGCAGCTACCCGGATCGGCGGCCGAGTCGCAAACCGAACCTCCCCGGAGGACTTGATTTTATGGCGTTGCCAACTGCCACAAAATAAAGGACCGCAACAGGCATCAGACAGCGTCCGCGACTCTCCGGCCTCTCCAGGTCCGCTCCCTCACAATCGGCATAAATACAGGTAAGAATTAATCGTCCCGGCAAGACAAACAAAACAAAGGAAAGCGCCCGCCCCTCGACACCACCACTTCACGCGAACCACAACATATTGTGCATATCCTGTCAATATCCCGATATGCTGTGTACCTGCTACTTTACTTTTGCCTCGAACACGGTTAGTATGGTGACGCTCCCCCGAGCGTCCAGTAACATGAGAGGGCATCATCCATGCTGAAGCTGAAAAAGGTCGAACTGCAGGGTTTCAAATCCTTCTGCGACCGCACGGAGCTCAAGTTCAACGGGGGAGGCATTGCCGCCGTCGTTGGCCCGAACGGGTGCGGAAAGTCCAACCTGAGCGACGCCATTAGCTGGGTTCTCGGCGAGCAATCTGCCAAATCCCTGCGCGGCGCCCGTATGGAGGACGTGATCTTCGCCGGCACCAAGTCGCGCAAAGCGCTGGGCATGGCCTCGGTCACCATGGTCCTCGTCGATCCTGCGGCCAGACAGCTTCCGCTGATCGATCCAGCCAGCCAGCCGAAGACCGAACAGCCCGTCGAAGTGGCGGAAGTCGCGGAAGCCCCCGAGGGTACCGAAGCCGCGCCGGAAACGAACGCTGAAGCCGCCTCCGAGGCCACATCCGAAACCGCGCCCGAAGGGTCCGCCGAAGCCGCCGCTCCCAAAGTCCACGAAATCCAGAATGGTGCTGCCAAACAAGGCGAAATCACCATCACCCGCCGCCTTTTCCGCTCTGGCGAGAGCGAATACCTGATCGACGGCCGCCAGGCCCGTCTGCGCGACATCCAGGACATCTTTATGGGCAGCGGTCTCGGCCCGGAGAGCTACGCCATCATCGAGCAGGGCCGCATCGGCCAGATTCTCTCCTCCAGGCCCTACGACCGCCGCGCCGTCATCGAAGAAGCCGCCGGCATCACTAAATACAAGTCCCGCCGACGCCTCGCCGAAGCCAAGCTCGAAAGCGCCCGCCAGAACCTCGCCCGCGTCTTTGACATCCTCGAAGAGGTTACCCGCCAGGTCAACTCCCTTAAGCGGCAGGCCGGCAAGGCCAGGCGCTATCAGGAACTCAAGGCCGAGCTCGAATCCCAGCTCCGCACGGTGCTCGCCGGTCGCTTCGTCACCCTCAAAGATGAAGCCGAACGCGCCGCCGCCGCCCTCGAAGCGGCGTCTACCGAACTGCGCGACGCCACCGCCGAAGCCACCGATCAGGACGCCGCGCGACAGAAGGCGCAGGAAGTCTTCTACTCGCTCGAAGCGCAGCTCACGGAATGCCGCCGTCAGCTCGCGGCCATGAATGTGGACGCTGCCAGGACTCGCACTCGCCTGGAATCGCAGGTGCGCGAAGCGGCCAACATCGAGCAGCGCATGACCGGCGCTGAGCAGGAAAGCCTGAACCTCGAAACGCAGTCGGAGCAGAACACGGCCGAGCGTGCCTCCCTTCAGGTCGTTGTCGAACAGCTCGAAAACGAAACCCAGACCCTCCGCGCCGGCGTTCTGGAAATGAATCGCCGCCGCGACGAGATCCAGGGCCGCATCCGTCAGTCCGAGCAGGTGATCGAAGGCGCCCGCAGCCAGATTCTTCGCCTTCTCGGCGAAGCCTCCGGCATTCGCAATCAGGTGGCGCAGGCCGACACCTACATCAGCGGCATCGAGCGCGAACGCGCCCGCCTCCAGAAGGAAGAAACAGCCGCCCAGACCGAAATCGAGCGCCTCGACGCCGTGAAGCTCCAGCTTTCCGAGCACGCCGCACAGCGCCAGATGGAGATCCAGAGCGTCACCACAGACCGCCGCAGCGCTGAGGAAGAGCTCGCCGCCCGCCGCGCGTCATCCGCCGACCTGCGGAAGCAGATCGACGCCCTCCGCGCCGAAGTCTCCCGCCTGCGCGCTCAGCGCGAATCGCTCGAAAACGTTCTCTCGCACCATACCTACACCACGGAATCCACCCGCCAGCTCCTGACCGCGCTCGAAACCGGCAAGGCCGGCGACTTCCGTCCCCAGGGCGTGCTTGCCGATTTCCTCGAAGTCGATCCCGCCTGGGAGCGCGCCGCGGAAGAATTCCTGCATGACGAGCTCGAATACGTCGTCGTCCAGAACTGGAACGAAGCCGAAAGCGGCATGGGACTCCTGCGCGGCGGCATGGAAGGCCGCGCCACGTTCCTCGTCGAAGGCGAGCCCCGCCAGCCGCAGACGGTTGAAATCGGACTCCCGTCGCTCGCCGCGCACGTCAATCTCACCAACGGTCTCGCCGGCCAGATGCACAATCTGCCGCGCCTCGCCCAGTGCTATCTCGCAAATGATCGCGATCAGGCCCGCAACATGGCGGAGGCCAATCCCGAAGCATACTTTCTGCTGGCGGATGGCGAGTCTTACCACGGCCGCATGCTCACTGGCGGGCGCAAAAAGTCCAGCGGCCCGCTCGTTCTGAAACGCGAACTCCGCGAATACGCCGAACAGCTCGGCGTGAAGGAAGCCGAGCTGATGTCGCGCACCGCCGCGCTCGAAACTCTCGAAGCCGAGATGGCCGCGCTTCAGAGCGAGCTCGAACGCCTCCGTCAGCTCCAGCAGGCGCGCGAGAAGGAAGCGGTCTCGCTCGATCATGACCTTCGCCGCACATCGGAAGAAATCCACCGCGCCAACTCCCGCGTTTCCGTCGCTCGCCTTGAGCTCGAACGCCTGAAGCGCGAAGAAGATCGCACCCACGAATCCCGCGCACGCAACATCGCGCTCGCCGAGCAGAAGGAAGCCGAGCGCGCCGAGCGTGAACTCGCCCTCGAATCCCTCCGCGAACAACTCGATGCTGCCCAGGCCGATGCTCAGCGTGTCGGCGAAGAGCATGCCGCGCATCGCGCCACGCTGGCAGGGGTCGAAGAGCGCCATCGCGGTGAACGCAGCGCGCTCGCCCGTCTGGTCCAGCAGTTCGAGCAGATCTCGAACCGTCGCAAGTCGCTAGGCGAAGATGTGCAGCGCTGGGGCGAAAATCGCGCCCGCATTCTGAACGAAAATATCGAGCTCGACCGTAAGCTCACCTCGCTCACCGAACAGATCGGCGTTGGCGACCGCACCGTTCTCGAACTGGCCGAACAGGAAGTGAAGCATCGCGAAATGCTGGCCACCTCCGATGAATCGCTGCGCGTCCTGCGCGCCCGCATCGAAACCGCGCACACCCGCCGCGGTGAGATCGAAGTCGAACTCACCCGCAAACAGTCTGAGCTACAGTTCCTCGATGAGACCAGCCGCAAGGAGCTCAGCCTTCCTGTCGCCGAGCTTGAACCCCCGGCTGACTGCACTCCCGAAGTTCTCCAGGCGACCGAAGAGCTTTATCAGGAAACCCGCAAGAAGATCGAAAACCTCGGTGCCGTCAACCCGAGCGCCTGGGAAGAGCATCAGGAAGCCCAGCTTCGGCAGGACTTCCTCACCGCCCAGCGCCAGGATCTGCTCGACTCTATCCGCGACACCGAAACCGCCATCAAGGAAATCGACGAAATCTCGAAGGCCCGCTTCTCAGACGCCTTCCGGGTCATCAACGACAATTTCCGTCAGTGTTTCCAGACGCTCTTTGGCGGCGGCGCTGGCGAAATGCGTCTCACTGACGAAGAAAACGTCAACGAGAGCGGCATCGACATGATCGCCTCGCCTCCCGGCAAGAAACTGCAGAACGTCCTGCTGCTTTCGGGCGGCGAAAAAGCGCTCACCGCGCTCGCTCTCCTCATGGCGATCTTCAAATATCAGCCCAGCCCGTTCTGCGTGCTGGACGAAGTGGATGCGCCTCTCGATGAAGCCAACATCGGCCGCCTCATGCGCCTGCTGGTCGAAATGTCGACCGATACGCAGTTCGTCATCATCACGCACTCCAAGAAAACCATGGAGTCCGCACAGGCCATGTACGGCGTTACGATGCAGGAGGCTGGCGTCTCCAAGCTGGTCAGTGTGAAGTTCCAGCACCGGAACGCGGAAGGCGCGGCCGCTTAACCACTCGCAGGAGCCGGTAGCCGGCGGGCAACCCCGGCAATTCCACCGGCTCCACAAAATCGCCGCGTTCCAGCGCGTCAATCGAGTTGTTGTAAGAAACCGATTCCGGAACCTCGCGATCGGGCGCCATCACCACGAAATCGACCCGCCGCGCCGGAATCGTCGCATACAGCTCGTCCGGCGTGACCAGCGGCCGCGGCGGTGCATACCACGTCCGGTAGCCGTCCGGCGTGAAGCCGCGAATCGACGTGCGGCCCGTGTTCAGGTAGTACAGCGGATCGAGATCCGTCATCAGCACCGCATTCTGCGGCGTGTTGGCGCGAATCACGGCGAACAGTTTTTGATAATCCGGCCATCCGGCCGGCCGCAGCGCCTGCCCCAACCCGAACCAAAGTGCGGAAGCGATCAGGCCGATCGCGGTGACCTGCGAAATCAGCGCAAACCGTCCGCGCCGCACCACGCGCCACAACATCCACAGGAACAGCGGCAGCACCGGCGCGAACGCGTAAAGCGGCGGTTCGGGCCGGCAGACCAGCGCCACGCAGTAAAGCCCGAAAAAAAGGTCCGGCACAAACTGCCGCCGCCGGATCAGTACGATCAGCAGCGCCACCGCGGTCAATAATCCCGGATAGTTATTCGCATACCCGCTCATCGCCGTGAACGGCGCGGCCGCCAGCCAAATCGCGTTCTTCCAGAGCAGCACGCTCCATTCACTCAGGTCGAGATTTGTGTTTGGCATCCCGCTATGCGCCATCCACCACCCCAGCCACGGCGAAGCAAACAGCATCGCGGGAACCAGAAACATCACAGCCGCGCGCAGCCGGCGGTAGGTCACGAGCGTCAGCAGGCACGCCACGATCAGGACCGCGCCGGATGTCATCGTGACCGTCGCCAGCCCCGCCGCTACTCCCGAAAGAATCGGCCGCTCATCCAGCAGCGCGATCAGAGACCCGATCGCCAGCAGTCCGAACAACATTTCCGGATACAAACCGGTCGCCAGATGTTCCACTGCGGGCGACGCCGCCGCGATCGCGATCATCATCCAGCAGCACGCCCGCGATGCACCCATCTTCGCGAGCAGCCGCCACGTCAGCGCCAGCCAGCCGGCCGCGCACAATAGCGGCAGCAGCTTCAGCCACTGCGGTTGCCGCGATACCAGCGCAAACAATCCGAGCAGCCACGGAAAAAGCGGTGGATTGGTCTCAACATGCCCCGTTACCGCCTGCAACAGGTTCGCCCCCTCGCGATATTCCAGGCCGATTGCGGGCGAGAACCAGCCGATTGCATACAGCACGCCAAGTGCTGCCAGCAGGCAAATCAATGAAATCCGTCGGATGCGTGGGCTCGGGGGCGCCATGTTTCAGGATAGTGTCACCGTCGTGATATGTTCGGTCGAACGCTCATGCACATTACTTCCAAAGCGCCCTGCCGTGTCGATCTTGCGGGCGCAACGCTGGATATCTGGCCGCTCTATCTCTTCCATGAGAGCCCGGTCACCATCAACTTTGCGGTCAACCGCTATACAGGCTGTGCCATCACGACGCACAAAAGCCCGAAGATCGTCCTGCGCTCTAAAGACCAGAACACCAGCGAAAGTTTTGAATCGCTTGAGCACCTGAAAGCCGCCGGACGCTACAAGCTCCCCATCCTCGCACGCCTCATCCGGCACTTCTCGCCCGATACCGGTTTCGTTATGGAGTGCTTCTCCGAAGCGCCCGCCGGCGCAGGCATCTCCGGCTCCTCCGCCCTGATGATCTCCACCGCGACCGCGCTCAACCGCCTGACAGGCGCTGGCCACAAGCTCGAAAAAATTCGCGAGATCGCCCAGAACGTCGAGGCCCAGGTCATTCGCGTCCCCACCGGCGCGCAGGATTATTACCCAGCCATGTACGGCGGCGTGTCCTCCATTGCGCTCACCCCCGCAGGCATCGTCCGGAAGCCGCTGCCGGTCGAGGCGAACGAACTCAACCGGCGCTTCGTACTCGTGTATACCGGCGCCCCGCGCAACTCCGGCATCAACAACTGGGAAGTCATGAAAGGTCACATCGACGGTAACCGCGCGATCCACCGCAACTTCGATCGCATTGCCGCCATCGCCAACCGCATGTGTCACGCGCTCGAAGCGCACGATTGGGAAAGCGCCGGCCGCCTCATGCGCGAAGAGTGGAGCTACCGCCGCAAAAACATCCCCGGCATCACCACGCCTCTCATCGACCGTCTGGTCGCCGCTGCTCGCAAGGCGGGTGGCATGGGCGCCAAAGTCTGCGGCGCGGGCGGCGGAGGCTGCGTCGTTTTCCTGGTGGAGCCGGAGGAGAAGGGGAAGGTTGCAGACACCCTCCGTGCCGAAGGCGCTGACGTGCTGGATACGGCCGTTGCCCCGCGGGGCGTACAGATCCAGACAGCCGCGGCGGCCGGCCCGGGAAGAGCCAAAGAGGCCCGGCCGAGGTGAGCGAAGAGCGCGGACGCGATCCCCTGCGCCCACTTCTCGGCGCTCTCACCTGCTTCATTCTCTATCGCATCCTGCTCTATTTCCTTGTTCCCATCGGTGAGGCCCTCGGCGGCCGCATGATCGCCCTCACCGTCCCGCCGCTCGTCGCCGCCGCCGTTTCCGCGGCGCTCGCCATGGCAATCTTCGAATCGCGCCGTCTGGGCGATATCGGACTCGCGTGGGTCAACGGCACCTCCCGGAACTTCCTCACCGGCATCTGCCTCGGCGTCGTCGCTGCGTCGCTCTCCGTTCTTCCGGCGGTTGCCCTGGGTTTCGCGCACTTCGAGCGCTCCCCCAATCCGGATATTTCCCTGAGCGGCGCGCTCTTCACCCCCATCCTGCTTTTCTGCGGATCGCTCGGTGAAGAAATCGCCTTCCGCGGTTTCCCTCTGCAGTACCTGATGCGCGGATATGGCCGCTGGGCAGCCATTCTTTGCACCTCCGCGCTGTTCGGTTTGCTCCATGCCGGCAACCCCGACGCCACAACTCTCAGCACCATCAACACCGTCGGCTTTGGAATCGTGTTTGCAGCCGCGGTTCTGCGGTCACGCGATCTCTGGCTGCCCGCCGGCATTCACTTCGCCTGGAATACGGTCCTGCCGTTCCTCGGGGTGGGCCTCAGCGGTCTTACAATAAAGGTGACCGCATACGAGGTGGTATGGAACGCGGGAATTTTCTGGAGCGGCGGAAAATACGGACCGGAGGCAAGCGGCGTCACCTCCGTAATCGTCGTGCTGCTGTTGGCCGCGATCTGGAAGGTGCCCGTCACTCGAGGCGCCTCTTACCTGGTGCCGGAGTCGCAACCGTCTGCGCCGCCATCCTGACTCTGCTCCTCTCCGCGGCCGTGCAGGCCCGCGTCATCGGGCCCAGCGACAAACTCACTGACGACGAAAAGATCGAGCTGCTGCGCGGCCTCATGTCGGAATACGCCACCATGAAAGTCCCGCTGGCGAAATCGAAGAAGCCTCTCGAATTCTTCCCCAATGGCACGTTCAACGTCAAATACTGGCAGGACACCTATCGGCAGTTAGGCCCCGCAGCCCGGCCCGGCGACAAGATCCAGATCACCAAAATCACGTTCGAGGGCGATAAGCTCCTGTTCGATATCAACGGCGGTCTCACGAGCGGGCGCAGGTGGTATGACCACATCCAGGGGGGCATGGGAGGGACGACGCCAGTCGACGATCCCGGAATGAATGGCGGCATGCTGCCCACTTCCGGTACCCCGACTTCCGGCACATATATCGTCGTCGTATTCGGGAAACCGATGGAGAACCTCACCTCGGCCGAGGTCAAGAAGATGCTGGCCCCCATCATGGACTTCGATCTCCACTCGGCAGCTTCGCTTTACAGCGATGTGATTTCACCGGAAATGAAGAAAGCGATCGCCGATAAGCGCGTCACCGTCGGCATGACGCGCGATCAGGTCAAAATGATTCTCGGCCAGTCCGAGAACCACGGCCGCGATCTCAAAGACGGCGTCGAAACCGACTGGATGCAGTTCGGCAGGCCCCCGGGCAAGATCACCTTCGTGACTCTCGCCAACAACAAAGTGATCGCCGTTAAAGACGAATACGCTGGCCTCGGCGGCGACGTCCAGTAAAGGCTCCCACCCGGGGCTGCGATCCGAAAGTAGAGAAGCGTTATTAGGGCCGCCGCTGACTGGGATCAACCGCAATACGTGGCATCTGCAAGGCCGCCGACATCGGCCCGCAGCCGTTATCTCCAATAGCCTGGATAATACCGGTGCCCGCGATATCGCGGCGCCACCCAAACCGCCCTCGGGTGCGGACGCGGCGCCCAATATCCCTCACGCCACTGATACCGGCTCCCCACTACGTCGTAATATCCGTTGATCCACACGAAATTCGGCCCCGGCGCAACCGGGCGAACGTAATGAACCCGCGGCGGTGGCGGCGGCGCACCAATCTCCACCCCAATGCGCACCGCGCCAAACACAGAGCCCCCGGCAAATAATGCCAAAGCGAGCAGTTTTGATTTCATGTCTCCAGCCTCCTGTCTCCGGAGACGGAACGAATCGAAACCCGTATTCGAATTTCATCAGCCGTTAATTTTCAGCACGGACGCCCGCACTTCGCACGCAGTGCGTTTGTTGAACCCGCTGCGCGCGGTTCACGTCTAATAGATTGGATGAGCAAAATACGAGACGTCCGGGCACTGGCGGGATTCGCCCGGAAAGCAGGGCCGCTCCTTTGGCAAAGGATGTCGGAGGACCGGGCACGCTCCGTTCAGCCTTCGCCACGGACGCCGGATTTTTCTTCCTGGAGCGGCGAGGGTATCCACGCTGCCTGGATCGGGCACAGCACCGTCCTCCTTCGAATCGACGGATTAACAATCCTTACCGATCCCGTGTTCAGCACAAGGATCGGAGTTGGCGTGGGGCCCTTTACCATCGGCATGAAGCGGCTCGTGGCTCCCGCGGTTTTGCCTGCAGACCTTCCGGTTCCGGACGTGATTCTGCTCTCGCATGCGCACATGGACCATTTCGACCGGCCCAGTCTGCGCGCGCTGGAAAATCGAGGAACCGCTGTCGTGACTGCCGCTGGTACCAGCGATCTTCTGCGGGTGAAGCGCTACGGGAAGGTGCACGAGCTGAAATGGAATGAATCCGTGCGTATCGCTTCAGCTTCGATTCGCGCTTTCGAAGTCAGGCACTGGGGAGCCCGAACCCATACCGACGTACACCGCGGATATAACGGCTATGTAATCGAGGTGGGACGGCATGGCGTTCTGTTCGGAGGCGACACAGCCTTCACAACGTCATTCAGGAGCCTCAGCTCTTCGAAGGACTTCGATCTGGCGATCATGCCGATCGGCGCTTACGATCCGTGGATCAACGCCCACTGCAATCCGGAGCAGGCGTTTCAGATGGCCAACGACGCCGGGGCGGATCTCATTTTTCCCGTTCATCATCAGACTTTCAAGCTCAGCAGCGAGCCGTATTTTGAGCCGATCGAACGGCTGCTGAACGCGGCGGGCGAACGTGTCGTTGTTCAGGAAATTGGCGGTGAATTTCGATCGAGCGCTATGCAGCCTGTTACAAGGGATTAGCCCGGAGGCGGCGTCCGTCACCCAAGACTAAGTAATGCCAGGTGCTCCCCGACTCGAGACCCGGAACTCCTGCCTGACAGCAACTTCTGGAGCCCGGCCTTACTGTTCGCGGGGCGGTTCCTCAGTTGCGTCGGCGAGAAGCCCACGCACAATCGAGCCGAGTTTCATAAACTCTTCGTAATTCGAAGGCTTCCTGAAGTAGCGCGTCGCACCGAGCGCGCGTGCCGCTTCGCGATCCGGCTCGGAATTCGACGACGTAACAATAATGACTGGAATATGGCGGCAACGATGCGTGCCGCGCAGATGTTTCAAAACCTCCACGCCGTTCCGCAGCGGAAGATTCAGATCGAGCAGCAGCAGATCGGGACACGCCGCGGAGGCGCCCGTATGAACGCCATCGAGAAATTCCACAGCCTTACGGCCATCCCGCGCGACGTGCACTTCGCCTGTGATCCCGGCTCCGCGGATCGCATCCTGAATCAGGAACAGATCCGCCGCATTGTCCTCAACAACCAGAATTCGGTACGGGCGCGCTTGCCGGTTCTCACCCGGGGATGGTGAAGTGGAACTTCGATCCGGCGCCCGGCTCGGATTCGACCCAGATGCGGCCATGATTCCGTTCCACGATTCGTTGACACAGGGCCAGTCCAATGCCGGTACCGGAATAGATGTCGCCGTTGTGCAGGCGTTTAAACAGTCCAAAGATTTGCTCCTTATATTCCGGCTCGATCCCGATACCATTATCGGTCACGGTGAAAATCCAGTGCGTGCCTTGTCGCCTGGCGTCGACATGAATCATGGGCGGAACATTCTCACGCCGATACTTAATCGCGTTCCCGATCAGATTCTGGAACAACTGCTGCAAATGGCTCAGCGGGATGAGCACCGGCGGCAGCGTCGAGGAAGTCACCGCCGCGCCGCTCTCACGGATCGCTTCGCTCAGGTTGTCCAGAGCAATCTGCAAAGCCTTTCCCGCGTCCATGGGCTCATCGGAATCGGCAAAGCGTGCGATCTGCGTGTATGCCAGCAGATCGCGCACCAGCATCTCCATCCTGCTGGCTCCGCTGTTCAGAAATTCCAGGAACTGAAGTCCACGGGCGTCCAGTCTGTCCTTATACCGGTTCTCGAGCAGTTCGCTGTAGATGCGGATGCCGCGCAGCGGCTCCTGAAGATCGTGGCTCGCCGCGTATGCAAACTGCTCGAGATCCTTGTTGGCGCGGCGGAGTTCCTCTTCCGTATTTTTTTGCTCATGAATCTCGGTGCTGGACCCGATCCACATCATGATTCCGTTGTCGGCGCCGCGCATCGCATGCGCCCGGCTCAGATGCCAGCGATAACTTCCGTCGGTCCGCCTCAGACGATGCGTGAACTGGAAAGGCTCGCCTGAACCGATCGAATGCCGCCAAAGCCGCAGAGTCTCGCTTTCGTCCTCCGGGTGAAGAATTCCTGTCCAGCGCCACCCCTGCAGGTCGTCATACGTCATCCCGGCGAACTCCAGCCACTGGCGATTGAAGTAATTCATTTCGCCATCCGGCTGCGCCGTAAAAATCATCTGCGGCATCGATTCCGCCATGAAACGCAGCCGCGCCTCGCTGTCCCGGATTCGCTCTTCCGCGATGGTCCGGTCCGTCACATCCCGCGTGGTTCCCGCGATCGCTTCCACATTTCCCGCAGCATCAAGCACTGGCACGAAGATGTAATCGTAAATGCGCCGTCCCGACGTGCCGGAAAACGGAACATCGCCCCGAATCGGTTTTTTTGTTGCGATCACCTGCTCGATTTCACGGTCGTGCATGGCCGCGTGCCACGGCTCATATCCAAGTTCCAGACAGTTCTTGCCGATCGCTTCCGCCGCGGTCTTCCCCCACATCGTCAGCAGCGCTTCGTTCGCGTAGGTGAACCGGTGGTTCAGGTCGAAGACGTAAGCGAGGTCGGGCGTGGTCGAAAGGATTGCCTGATAAAGCCGCCGTTGCCGCTCCGATTCGGCGGTGATGTGGGCGATTGCCCCTTCCGCACGCTTTCTCTCCGTAATGTCTGCGGCCGCGCCAAACCACTCCACGATTTCGCCCTTCGCATCGCGAACCGGCACCGCGCGGGACAGCGTCCAGCCCAGCGAGCCGTCCGGACGAATCACCCGGTGCTCGAGGTGAAACATCGAGTTCGTCCGGATCGCCTCCTCAAGGGCCTCAAGCACCCGCGGCTGATCGTCCGGATGAATATAATTCTGCACCCAGCTGCGGCTCGGGTCCGTCGTGTCGGGAATGAAGTCGCGGCCTTCGAGAAAATGCATCTCGCGCCAGTCGGGGCTCATTCGGTAAACAATGTCGGAAGTCGCGGTGACCAGAGCGCGAAACCGCTCTTCCGAGCGCCCGATTTCGAGGCGCGCCGCCACCTGCGTGGAAACATCCCGGAAATAACAAACTACGCCAAACCCGCCATCCGGGAGCGGGATGCGCTCCACCCGCCATTCGTAGAATTCAACCACCCCGCGGTCCGCGCGATACTCCGCGCGCTCCGGAGTGTAATAGGGTTCGCCGGTGCTCTGCGTGTGCCGGCAGATTCGCAGGACTTCATCCGCATAGTCCTTTTCCCAGAGGACATGCATGACTTCGTCGAAGCTGCGGCCCTCGATCCCGCCCGGAAAATCGCCGAAGACCGGTATGGCGGCAGGGTTGACCTGACGGATCCGAAACTCCGAATCGAGCAGGTAGATGCCCATGGGCGCACGGTTGATCAGCGTCTCGAACTGTTCGGTGCGCGCCCGCAGCGCCGCGGCCGATTCCTGCCGCAGCTGCGCCATCTTCAGATGCGCCTCCACCCGCGCCAGCAGCTCGCGCGCGCTGAAAGGTTTCGTGAGGTAATCGTCCGCGCCCGCCCCCATGCCCTCAATGAGCGCCTCTTCGCCGGCGCGCGCCGAGAGCAGAATGAGCGGCACGGACACCAGATTCCCATCGGCGCGAATCCGGCTCAGCAGTTCGAAGCCGTCAGCGCCGGGCATCATCACGTCAGCCAGGATCAGATCTGGCCGGTTCGTCCGCGCCGCCTCAAAAGCGGCGATCCCATCTGCAACCGCCTCCACGCTGTAACCCGCCTGCTCGAGGAGCCGCCCCACGTACTCCCGCATATCGCTGTTGTCGTCCGCCAGCAGAATTCGCTGCTGGCGTCTGGTCTGCGTCTGTGGAACGCTTTCACGCACGCCGCCGTCGATCAGCGGTTTTCTTGCGGCGTTGCCGGGCAGCCACCGGAGAATTTCGTCGAGATAAGCGCCTGTCTGCAGGCTCTGCCATTCCACGGCCGGCTGGAGGCTGACCCGGTCCCCCGGCAGATGCGCGTCTCCGCCGGGAATCAATACTGTGAACGTGCTGCCCCGGCCCATCTCGCTCTCAACCGAGACCGAACCGCCATGCAGCCGCGCCAGTTCCTGCACCAGCGCCAGCCCGATTCCACTTCCTTCATACGAGCGCCCCAGCGCGCCCTTGACGCGATGAAACCGGTCGAACAACTGGGGCAGTTCCTCCGGCGGCACTCCCGTCCCCGTATCGCTGACCTTCAGTTCCAGATTGCCACCCGATTCCCGGACCCGAACCGCGATTTCACCTTCGAAGGTGAACTTGAATGCATTGGAGAGCAGATTCAGAACGATCTTCTCCCACATCTCGCGATCGACGTAATACGGCTCGCGCAGCGCCGGGCAATCGATCACCAGCCTCATTCCCGCCCGCTCGATAGCCGACCGGAACACCGCGGCCAGCTCCGCCGTCAGCCGGGCAACGTCCGTCGGCTCATAAGCAGCCTGAATGCGGCCTGCCTCGATCCGCGCAAAATCGAGCAGCGCATTCACCAGCTTCAGCAGCCGCAGCGAATTGCGGTACGCGAGCTCAATCTGTTCGCGGTCTTCCGGTGCGCGGTCCGCCGGCCTTGCGAGCACGTCCTCGAGTGGCCCGATCATCAGCGTGAGCGGCGTCCGGAATTCGTGGCTCACGTTCGAAAAGAAAGTGGTCTTCGCGCGGTCGATTTCCGCCAGCGCTTCCGCGCGCTGGCGCTCCGCTTCGTACGCACGGGAATTCGCCACCGCCGCCGCAATATGACTCGCAATCAGCGTCAGGAATCCACGGTACTCGTCGTTCAGCCTGAGATAGCTGCTGATTCCCGCAATCATGAAGCCCGCCGGCCGCGTCTCCCCGCTGTGCGCAAACGGCACGATGATCGCCTGGCTCGGCCGCACAGGCCACGGTCCCGCGGGAACTTCATCGAAATAACGCTCGAGATGATCGACGACCCGGATCGCATTCGAATTCAGATCGAGTCCCCAGGGATTCCCACTGATCCCGGACGCCGGAGGATCGGAGACCCCCACCGTTGCCGCCAGCGCGACCGTCTTCGCGTCGGCATCCGCTTCGTACAGCAGCGCGAAAGGAATATCGTGTGGATTGCGCGCCATCACGTCCGCAGCGCACCGGAACACCTCAGATCGCGTTCGCAGATCCGCCGTCTCGCTGGCCACCTCACGCAGGGTGCGGAGGCGTCTGCGATCGAATACTTTGGACGTGTCTTCGGTGACCGCGCAGAAGAGCCCTTGCGCGGCTTGCACCCCATCGCCCATCGGGCTGTAGGACCAGGTGAAGTACGTCTCTTCCGTGTAACCGTGACGCTCCATCAGCAGGAGCACCTCTTCGTTCCAGGTGGCCTGATGGTGATGGATCACCAGCTCCGCCTGCGCGCCAACGACATCCCAGATGTCGTACCAGGCTTCCGACGCGGGCCGCCCGAAGCCGTTGGGATGCTTCTCGCCCAGCATCGGAATGTAGGCGTCGTTGTAGATGTTGATCAGATCCGGTCCCCACCAGATGAACATCGGGAACCGTGAACTCATCACGATCTGAACCGCCGTATTCAGGGCTTCCGGCCATCGCTCCCGCGCCCCCAGCGGAGTAGCCGCCCAGTTGTGCGTTGCCAGACGCCCTGCCATGCCCGCCGCAGCCGGCGGGGGATTCATCGCGGCAGGGGAATGGCCGGTGGACGGGTTGTTCTCATGGGTGGACGCCATTGCCGGGGGGAAAATCGAAATTCAGCTCCTGCGGACACCCTGATGATACCTGAAGAACTGAGCAAATCGAGGGCCGTAGATGACTCAGGCGTAAATGCCGCGCAGCTTCATAGCGCTCGCCACACGATCCAGCGCCAGCATGTAAGCCGCCGTTCGGTTATCCACCTTGTGCTTCTCCCCGTATTCGGTCACGGCCTGAAAGCTGTTCACCATGATTTCTTCCAGCCGGGAATTCACCAGCTCTTCATTCCAGAAGAAGCCCTGTCGGTCCTGCACCCACTCGAAATAGGAGACCGTCACCCCTCCCGCATTCGCCAGAATATCGGGAATCACGAACACTTTGTTTTTCGCGAGGATCTCATCCGCCAGCGGCGTGGTAGGCCCATTCGCCCCTTCGCACAGGATCCTGCACCGCAGCCGGTCGGCATTGACAGACGTAATCACGTTCTCCGTCGCCGCGGGAATCAGAACATCGCACTCCAGAAAGAGCGCCTGCTCCTTATCCATGTTTTCGCCGCCGGGGAAATTGGTGATCGACCCGGTTTCCCTCCGGTGATTCATCAGCGCCGCAATATCCAGCCCGTTCGCGTTATACACCGCGCCGTAGTATTCGACAATGCTCACAATCCGGAATCCGCGCGCCGCCATTAGCCGCGCCGCCATCCCGCCCACATTGCCGAATCCCTGGATCACCACGCGCGTGTCTTCCGGACGAATCCCGAATTTCTTCAGCGCTTCCAGCGTCACGATCATGCACCCGCGGCCCGTCGCCTCAGCACGCCCGCGCGATCCCCCCAGTTCCATCGGCTTGCCGGTCACCACCGCCGTCGTCGCATGCCGGATGTGCATCGAATAGGTGTCCATGATCCACGCCATCACGCGGTCGTTCGTATTCACGTCCGGCGCCGGCACGTCGCGGTCGGGCCCAATGATGTCGAGAATTTCCGCCGTATACCGCCGCGTGATTCGCTCCAGCTCACCGTCGGAAAGCATCGCCGGATTGCAAATCACTCCGCCCTTCGCCCCGCCGAACGGAATGTTCACCACCGCGCACTTCCACGTCATCCATGAAGCCAACGCGCGCACTTCGTCCAGACTCACGTCCGGCGCATAACGAATCCCGCCTTTGCCCGGCCCGCGCGCAATCGAATGCTGCACGCGATACCCCGTAAACAGCTCGATCCGGCCGTCATCCAGCTGAACCGGAATGTTGACCGTCAGCTCGCGCGTCGGGTTACCCAGAACCTTGCGGATACCTTCATCGAGACCCAGCTTATCGGCGGCATGATTGAAGCGGGCTTCCGCGGCCAGCCATGGATTCTTTTCCTGATCGGGAGCGACGCTTGCGGGCATACGGGTATTATCGCTTTGCCAGAAATGCGGGAGGATTCAGCACACACGCAACAGCCTGCTTCACTTCCGGATCGCGTTCCGCCTCCACCTCATCGCCCTTCTCCACGCCCAGCGCCAGGTTGTAGACTTCCTCCTTCAGCCGCGACGCAATATAATCCCGCTCCTCCAGCCACTCGGAAAGCGCCGGCTGAATCTGCCGCTCGCCCAGCCACAGTTGAAACTGATCGATCGCGGCCTGCGGCGTTTCCCATCCCGCCGCCACCTTGTGGTCTTTCAGATACTCGAGCGCAAACCGGGTGAATGACCCGGAGGCTTCGAGCGCCGCCTGAAACTGCGTCAGGGCCGGCTCATCCACGGGAATGTCCGGCACGATGCCGCCCCCGCCGGGAATCGCCCGGCCGTTGTCCGTCTTGAAATCCTTTTTGTCGTTCGGATGCGCCGCCGTCGCTCCCAGCGCGAAGCCTTCTTCGCGAAATGGCTTCTGAATCGATCTTCCGCTCGCCGTGTAATAAAGCGCCGTAGTGAGCGCAAGTCCCGTTTTTTCGTCGAGAGGATAGACGCTCTGCACCAGACCCTTGCCGAAGGTCGGCTCCCCAAGAATCGTCGCGCGGTCGTGATCCTGCAGCGCGGCCGTCACAATTTCTGCCGCGCTCGCCGTCTTGCTGTTCACCAGCACCGACACCGGAAACGTATACGGAACATTGTCCGCCGGCACGCGCTCCGTCGATTCCGGAACATTGCGGCCTTTCACCGAAAGAATCACCTGCCCCGGGTTCAGGAACAATCTCGCGGTTTCGATCGCCGAGGTCACCAGCCCGCCGGGATTGTTGCGAAGATCCAGAACCAGGCCCTTCAGCTTCTGCCCGCCCAGCTTTTCAATTGCTGCGCGAATATCGCGCCCCGTACTGCCCTCGAATGCATTCACCCGGATATAACCAACGCCGGGCTGCAGTTCAAATACCCGTTCCACGCTGGGCGACTGCATCTCCTGCGGCACCAACCGCAACTCCACCAGCCGCAGTGCGCCCGGATGCCGCACCGCCAGCGCAACCGGCTTCTGGCGCGATTCTTTTAAAAGCTCGATAATCTGCTCCGGCTCCAACCGGTCGAGCGGATAATTATTCACCCCGCGAATCTCATCTCCCGGGATAATGCCCGCCCGCGCCGCCGGCGTATCGGGCAGCGTCTGCAGAACCAGCACGCGCCCCGGCAGCACGGAGACCACCGTCCCGAATCCTTTGCTTGTCGAGCGCTGCATCTGGCTGAGCTGCTCGAACTGATCGGGATCGAAAAACGAAGAATGCGGATCGAGATTGCGCAGCAGCCCCGGAATGGCCCCCCCATAAAACGCCCGGTCGAGATCGACCGGATCCACGGCATTGTCCTGCACGATCGAGAGGACATCCGCCAGCCGTTTCATCGCGCTCGCCTGGTCCGTGTCCGGATCGCTGGCGGCAGCCAGCGGCAACGCGAGCAGAAGCGCAAAGAGAACCGGCCGGATCATGAATTCGCGCAGCAGAGCACTTCCCATTATGACGTTAGTGAATATAAAGGGATAGTTGGCACTTGTCGTGCAACAAAGGGCTTGATGTCTCTTACAGGACGTATTTTTTGGTATTTTTTCGCAGCGTCAACTCTCCTCCCTGCGCAAATCAACGTCTTGACTTATCAATACGATCTGGCGCGAACCGGTGCGAATACGAACGAAGTCATTCTGAATAAAGCGAATGTCAACCCGAACGCTTTTGGCCTTCTCTATACCTACCCGGTAGACGGAACCATCTACGGACAACCACTTTATGTCGCAAATGTGAACATTCCCGGCAAGGGTACCCACAACGTCGTCTATGTCGCAACCGAGAACGATTCGGTCTACGCTTTCGATGCAGATTCCGGCGCTGACGGCGGCCCGCTGTGGCAGGATACGTTCGCCAGCAGCGGCGTGATGCCAGTTCCCTCGAGTGACGTGAGTTGCCAGCAAATCGACCCTGAAATCGGCATCACGAGTACGCCTGTAATCGACCTGTCGCGCGGCTCCATCTACGTTGTGGCGATGACGCTCGAAAACGGGAATTACGTGCAGCGCCTGCACGCGCTCGATCTTGCCACCGGCGCAGAAAAAACCAACAGCCCGGTGGAAATCCAGGCGACCTATCCGGGCACCGGCGAGGGCGGCTCAACTCTGGTCTTCGATCCGCGGAATTATAAGCAGCGCCCCGGACTACTCCTGCTCAACGGCGTGGTCTACACCTCCTGGTCCTCGCACTGTGACATCGGCGCGTATCATGGCTGGCTCATCGGCTATGACGGCGGGACGCTCCAGCAGGTGTCGGTCTACAACAACACCCCGAACGGCAATCAGGGCTCGTTCTGGGACGGCGGCGCCGCTCCGGCGGCGGACTCGAACGGCAATATTTTCCTCGTGTCGGGGAATGGTTCATTCGATGGCGCGCAGAATTTGGGAGAGAGTTACATCAAGCTCTCAAGCGCGGGCGGACTGGGCGTCGCCGATTACTTCACGCCGTTCAATTACGCCTCCCTCAATGGAGCCGATCTCGATACCGGCTCGGCGGGTGTCGCCCTGATCGGCGATGAGGCGGGCAGCGCCGCCCATCCGCATCTGATGACCGGCGCCGGCAAGGAAGGACGAATCTATCTTCTTGACCGCGACAACATGGGCAAACTCAGCACGTCCGGATCGGACAGCCAGATCCCGCAGTCGGTGCTCGGCGATATGCCCTCGGAGTTTGGAAATCCCGCATATT
>DASZVV010000265.1:0-11020 GCA_035546955.1 Bryobacteraceae bacterium | reverse complement strand
GGTAGAAAGCTCAGCGAGAACTGTTCCGGCTGCGGCGGCGAGGCCATTTCAAGCATCAGTGTAGCGCCGCGTGGGAGACTGAGAGATTGCGAATCGTTTCACTTCTCGCGAGCGCGACGGAGATCGTCTGCGCGTTGGGCGCGGGCGGCATGCTGGTGGGGCGTTCGCATGAATGCGACAACCCGGAGTGGGTACGGGCTCTGCCTCCATGCAGCGAGCCCGCCTTCGATGTCGCCGGTTCGAGCGCATCGATCGACGCCGAAGTACGGCGGCGTCTCGCGGCCGGCGAAGAGCTCTATCGAATCGATGCGGAGAAGATCGCCGAATTGCGGCCGGAACTGATCATCGCACAAACGCATTGCGATGTATGCGCGGTCACTCCGGAAGGCATTCGGCGAGCCGGCGCCACAGTTCCCGTGTTGCGCCTTTCGGCGTTCACCCTGCAGGAGATTTTCGCGAGCATCGGAGAAGTAGCGAAGCGGCTCGGACTCACGGACCGCGGCGTGAAAATTATCGAAGCAGAGCGCGCCCGGATAAACGCCGTCAGAGAGAAGACAAGATCGCTCAGACGGCCGTCAGTCGTGATGCTCGAGTGGACCGATCCGCTGTTCGCGATGGGGAACTGGGGACCGGAGTTGGTAGAAACCGCAGGGGGAGATTTGCAGATCGGCGAAAAAGGCGCATACTCCGCGACGCTCGAACCGGAATTGCTCATTGCGTCGGATCCGGAATTCCTCATCATCGCGCCGTGTGGATTCACACTCGCCCGCGCGATGGAAGAGCGCGCGGCGCTGGAAAAGAACCCCTGGTGGCACGAGCTTCGCGCCGCGCGCGAAGGCAAAGTCGCATTTGCCGACGGCAACCGGTTCTTCAACCGCTCCGGCATGACCATCGCGCGGACCTGTGAAATCGTCGCTGAAATCCTGCACGGCGTCACATTCCCGGAACCGGCCAAAGACGTTTACTATCGATGGATTGGAGACATGGCATGAAGAAAGTCCTCCTCTCCTGGAGCAGCGGCAAAGACTGCGCCTGGAGCCTGCATCTGCTCAGGCAAATGCCGTCTGTGGAAGTAGTGGCGCTCGTGACCACGCTCAATGGCGCGGCCAACCGTGTCGCCATGCATGCCGTACGACGCGAACTGCTCGAAGCGCAGGCTGAGCGCACGGGCCTTCCGCTCTGGGCAGTCGATCTCCCCTGGCCGTGCTCGAACGAAGATTACGAATCGCGCATGCGAACCGTCTGGGAGCGCGCCAAGGCGGAAGGCATCGCGGCTGTCGCGTTCGGCGATCTCTTCCTGGAAGATGTGCGGGCATATCGCGAACGGCAACTCGCGGGCACAGGCCTCGAACCCATGTTCCCCGTATGGGCGATTCCGACTGACCAGCTCGCGCGCGATATGATCGCCGCCGGCGTGAAAGCAAAAATCACCTGCGTGGACCCCGCAAAGCTGAGCTCAACCTGGGCTGGCCGCGATTTCGATGCGAAATTCCTCGACGCGCTGCCGCCCGGCATCGATCCCAGCGGCGAAAACGGCGAGTTTCATTCCTTTGTATACGAGACGCCCGTTTTCTCCGCGCCCATCCGCGTCAGAAAAGGCACAATCGTACAGCGCGATGGTTTCGTCTTTGCGGATATCGCACCGGACGATTCGCCGCTCGCCTACAGCGCGAGCTCATCGCGATAAACCATCTCTTTCGGGTTGAACGTTGCGCGCACCAGCGTGTCTGAGAAATTCTGGCCCACCCGTACACTGAATTGCACATCGTGATCGTTCGTTGTCAGCGGCAGCATCTCGCGTGAAAAACCAAACAGCCAGGTATTATTGCGGCGCGCCACCAGTCCCGCCTGAAGCGGCGGCCGCCCCTTCACCGTGAGTTCGGCGCCGGCCTTCAGGCGCGACGCCGTATAGTCTCCCTCCAGCCCGCGAATGCTGATGATGTAGCGACCGTTGAATTCCGGAGGTTCCACCGGATGGATGGCTTCCTGAATCGGCTGCGCGCTTTCCCAGATCACGATCACCCTTCCCGGCATAATGTTCGAACATGGCATGAGCCCGCATTCCCCGGCAATCGGCTCGCCGGGCCGCTGGACGAGCGGCGTTCCAGGCTGAATCCGAATGTCATCGATCGGTACGCGATACTGCGCAATAACCTGCTTCGCCCACGGAGAGCGCGTAATCATATCTGTGGTTTCGTCCGGCGTCCAGCGCGATGCAGGCTTGTCTTTCCAGAATGCCGAAGCGGCAAAGGAGGCGCGGATCGAGAGAACCGCCGCCCCCACGCAAATCAGGTTGCGCCGGGATATTACCCCTTTCATATAACTCGTTTTGGGATATTCGCCACCAATTTCTTTATTTTTCATACTGATAACGGTACACATCCTCACTGTCCAGGCGTCTTCTGCAACCTCGTGGTATTGCGTTCGGCGTGGTTATCTTTTATGTTATTGTCGGTTAGCTTATGTCACAGCCGTCCGAAACCAAGAGTCAGAACGAAGCAAAACGCCAGACTGTACTGGTCGTAGACGATGAGCAGGATCTCCGCAGCCTGGTCGCCAATGTACTCAGCGAATACGGATACAAAGTCGCCACTGCGTCAAGCGGCGCCAAAGCAGTCGCCCTGATCGACAAGATGGATACCCCGCCCGACCTTCTGCTCACCGATGTCGTGATGCCGGGCATGAGCGGCCCCATGCTGGCCGACCAACTCCTGGCGAAATTCCCCGGCGCGCGTGTATTGTTCATGTCCGGGTTTGACGAACGACAGGTGGTGCAGCGTTACGTTGTGGAAAAAGGATTCACCCTCATCACCAAGCCTTTTCAGCTTCACAATCTCTGCGCCGCGGTGAAAAAGGCTATAGAATCGACGCCGACTCCGGCTTCCACCGGCGCCGGCATCGTGGAGCAAATCCACTGAAATCGGGGCATTCGAAGTCGGCGCGCCGATGGCTGATCTCCGGCCGCGTGCAGGGCGTCGGGTTCCGCGCATTTGTGGAGCGCGGCGCGCGGGATATCGGTGTCACCGGCTGGGTTCGCAATCTCGATGACGGACGTGTGGAAGCCTACGCCGTTGGCACCCACGAGCAACTGGACGATCTGGCCGCCCTGCTCTATCAGGGGCCGCAGCTCTCCGAAGTGCGTGGACTTGAACAGATTGAGGCGGAAATGCAACAATTGAGTTCCTTCCTCACAAAGTAACTCTTTTGGAGCTAACCCGCACTTGGACACACTGAAGAAGCTGATTCGCGAAGTCCCCGATTTCCCCCGGCCGGGAATTCTTTTTTACGACATCACCACACTCCTGAAAGACCCCGGCGGGCTGCGCGGCACCATTGACGCGCTCCGCAAACATTACGACGGCGCGCACGCCGATGTCGTCATCGGCATCGAATCGCGCGGCTTCATCTTTGCCCCTGCCCTGGCGTACGCTCTCGGCGCGGGATTCGTACCGGTGCGCAAACCGAAGAAGCTGCCCCATGTCACCTCTTCGGTTTCCTACGATCTCGAATACGGCAGCGACATTCTCGAAGTCCACACCGACGCCATTCCGAAAGGCTCACGGGTCCTCATTGTCGACGACCTGCTGGCGACCGGCGGCACCGCGAAGGCCGTGACGCAGCTCGTGGAGGGCCTCGGCGGAATAGTCGCCGGACTGGCATTCGTGGTCGAGCTGACTTTCCTGAACGGCCGCGGCAAGCTGGGCGGATACGACGTGTTTTCGCTCCTCCAATACGACAAGTAAATGGCTCGCACCGCCCGCGTCCGGGCCTTCGCTAAACTCAATCTCGGACTCCGGATTCTCTATCGCCGGCCCGACAATTATCACGAGCTGCGCACCGTTTTCCAGACGATTTCTCTGGCTGACAGCCTCAATATTTCGTTCGACCCCGCGCGGTCGCTCTCCATCGCGATGGAAGGAACACCGGACATTCCGGATAATCTCGCCGAGCGCGCCGCCCGGCTCGTCATGGAAGCCGCCGGGAAAACGGGCGCCGTGCGGCTGCAGCTCCGCAAACGGATTCCCTCCGGCGCCGGGCTCGGCGGCGGCTCCTCGGATGCCGCGGCCGTGCTTCTGGCGCTTCCCGTTCTGGCAGGATTTACCCTTCCGCTCGACCGGCTTCTCGCCCTTGCGGCCCAGCTTGGCAGCGATGTGCCTTTTTTCCTTTATGGCGGAGCGGCACTCGGGCTAGGACGCGGCGAAGAGCTTTACCCCATCCCGGATTCTTCCGCACGGCAGGCTCTGCTGGTGACTTCGGACGTCCACTCCTCCACGGCGGACGCGTACCGTGATCTCTCCGCAACCCTCGGCGGCAATTCATTGACAAATGTTGCGTTACAAAATAAACTAGGTAGTTTCCAGCGCGGCGTCTGGGGGGACGTGTCTGGTTACGGCAAGTCTAGCATAATCAATGATTTTGAAGACGTTGTACTCGCCCGGTATCCAGTATTGCGGGAGGTTCGGGAGAGGCTCATTCGGGCCGGTGCGGCATGTGTAGCAATGACCGGTTCCGGGTCGGCAATCTTCGGGATTTTCGACAATCCCGGCAAGCTGGAGCGGGCATTGCTCGCATGGAAGAGACCGGGCGAGCAGGCATTTCCGGTGTCATTTGTGAGCCGCGCGCGGTATCGTGCCGCATGGCGGCGGGCGCTCGATCAGGACAGGAAGGGTAACGACTTATGGCCGCCCCAAAGCCGGCACGCGCGATGAATCCGGACCGGATCAAGGTCTTCACCGGGAGTGCGAACCCGGAACTCGCGGAAGAGATTTGCCGTCATCTCGGACTGGAGCTCGGCGACATGAGCATGCGCCAGTTCGCCGACGGCGAAATTCACCTCCAGATTCTCGAAAACGTGCGCGGGGCGGATTGTTTCGTTGTTCAGCCAACCTGCGCGCCTGTCGAGTTCCACATCATGGAACTCCTGCTCACCATGGATGCGCTGAAGCGCGCTTCCGCCGAACGCGTCACCGCGGTGCTTCCCTATTACGGCTACGGCCGTCAGGATCGCAAGGACAAACCGCGTGTGCCGATTTCGGCCAAACTGGTGGCATCACTGCTCGAACGCGCGGGCGCGGACCGCATCATGGCGCTCGATCTGCACGCCGCGCAGATTCAGGGCTTTTTCGACGTACCCGTCGACCATCTGTTCTTCCGCCCGGTCGCGGTGGATTATCTGAAATCGCAGAAAATGGAGAACCTGACCGTGGTTTCGCCGGATGCGGGCGGCGTGGAGCGCGCTCGCTCGGTGGCGAAACGTCTGAACGCGCCGCTGGCGATTATCGACAAACGGCGCGAAGAAGCGAATGTCGCGGAAGTCATGAATGTCATCGGCGATGTGGAAGGCCAGCATTGCCTGCTGATCGACGATCTCATCGACACCGCGGGGACTCTGGTAAAGGGCGCGGAGGCGCTGATAAGCCAGGGCGCGGCCAGCGTCAGCGCATGCGCCACGCACGCGGTTCTTTCGGGCCCGGCTATCGAGCGCATCATGAACTCACCGATTCAGCAGGTTGTGGTCTCGAATTCGATTCCGCTGCGTGAAGAAGCGCGGAAGTGCGGGCGAGTCAAACAACTTTCGGTTGCTCCGCTGCTCGGCTCCGCAATTCAGTCGATCCACGAAGAAACGTCGGTCAGCCGCCTGTTCCTGTAGCGAGAACTAATCTTCCGAGTCGGTATCCCCGACCTTCAGCACGGCAAGAAAAGCTTCCTGCGGAATTTCCACGCGGCCCACGCGCTTCATCCGCTTCTTCCCTTCCTTCTGCTTTTCGAGCAGCTTGCGTTTGCGCGTGATGTCGCCGCCGTAGCACTTCGCGAGAACGTTCTTGCGCATGGCCGAGATCGTTTCGCGCGCGATGATCTTCGCCCCAATCGCCGCCTGTAACGCAATCTCGAACATCTGCCGCGGAATCAGCTTGCGCATACGTTCAATCAGCGTTTTCCCGCGCTCATACGCGTGATCGCGATGCACGATCATCGAGAGCGCATCCACCGGCTCGCCGGCAACCAGCACATCGAGGCGCACCATCGGCGAAACTCGATAGCCCGCCAGGTGGTAATCGAGCGACGCATACCCGCGTGACACGCTCTTCAGCTTGTCGTAAAAATCCATCACGACTTCGTTCAGCGGCAGCTCGTACGTCAGCATCACGCGGCCGGAACCGATGTATTCGAACTTCTTCTGCACGCCGCGCTTGTCTTCGAGCAGCGCCAGGATGCCACCCAGAAACTCCTCGCGCGTGATGACCGACGCATCGATAATCGGCTCTTCGATCTTGTCGATCTCGGTCGGCTGCGGGAAGCGCGTCGGGTTATCCACTTCCAGAATTTCGCCCTTCGTGGTCGTGATGCGATACCGCACGCCGGGCGCGGTCGTGATCAGATCGATATTGAATTCGCGTTCCAGCCGCTCCTGCACAATTTCCAGATGCAGAAGGCCGAGAAATCCGCAGCGAAACCCGAAACCGAGCGCTACCGAATTCTCGGGCTCGAAGCTCAGCGCGCTGTCATTCAGGCGCAGCTTTTCAAGCGCATCGCGCAGCAGCCCGTGCTCGTGCGATTCCACCGGATACAGCCCCGCAAACACCATCGGCTTGATTGCTTCGAAACCGGGAACCGGCTCCGACGCCGGATTCTCCGCGTCCGTTACCGTGTCGCCCACCTGCGCATCCGCGACGTTTTTGATGTTCGCGTAAATGAATCCGACTTCACCCGCCGCCAGGTTCTGCGAAGGAATCGCGCGCGGCGACTGGTAGCCGAGCCCTTCCACATCGAACTCCTGCCCATTCGACCAAAGCCGGATGCGCTGCCCCATCCGGAGTTTTCCGTCCACAACACGCACCAGCACAATCACACCGCGGTAGGGATCGAACCAGGAATCGAAAATCAGCGCGCGCAGCGGTTTCGCCGCATCGCCCTTCGGCGGCGGAATGCGCTTCACCACGGCTTCCAGAATTTCCTTGATCCCGATTCCCTGCTTCGCGCTGCACAGAATCGCATCGCTCGCGTCGATCCCGATCACTTCCTCAATCTGCTCGCGCACACGCTCCGGCTCGGCCGCCGGCAGATCGATCTTGTTGATCACCGGGATGATTTCGAGATCGTGCCTGATCGCCAGGTATGTGTTCGCTAGCGTCTGCGCCTCCACGCCCTGCGAAGCATCCACTACCAGCAGCGCCCCCTCGCACGCCTGCAGGCTGCGCGAGACTTCGTACGAAAAATCCACATGCCCCGGCGTGTCGATCAGGTTGAGCTGATACAAATTGCCGTCATCGGCCCGATAATCGAGGCGCACTGCATGCGCTTTGATCGTGATGCCGCGTTCGCGCTCGAGATCCATTGAATCGAGCACCTGCTCCATCATTTCGCGCTGCGAAAGAGCCCCGGTGGTTTCGAGCAGGCGGTCGGCCAGCGTGCTCTTGCCGTGGTCAATGTGCGCGATGATGGAGAAATTGCGGATGAAAGCGGGGTCCATGCGGTAAGATGGGGCTGAAACCTCAATTATCCCATAGGCTTCAAACCCCTGCGATTATTGATGAAATTGGGCCTTTAGACCTCATCCATGAGCACGGAAACGTACAGCCCCCCGGCGGGCGGAATTGACGGCGGCACGCTCAGCGCGGCTGGCCTGCGTCTGGCAGTCGTGGTAAGCCGCTTCAACCACTTCGTAACGCACAAACTACGCGATGGCGCGATCGAAGCGATACAGAAAGCGGGTGGCTCAATCGATCCCGATGACATCGTCGAAATTCCAGGCGCCTGGGAGTTTCCGGTGATCGTGCGGGCTCTCACGCATCGCGGTTATGACGCAATCGTGTGCGTCGGCGCGGTAATCCGCGGCGATACACCGCATTTCGATTATGTAGCGGGCGAAGCGGCGCGCGGCATAGCGGACGCCTCGGCCGAGAGCGGCGTCCCGATTGCCTTCGGCGTGCTGACGACGAATACGGTGGAACAGGCGACGGATCGCGCGGGCGGGAGACTCGGCAACAAAGGTTTCGAAGCCGCCATGACGGCGATTGAGATGGCGCTGACGCTGCGGAAGATCCGGCCTCAGCGCACCAAACCGCGGCGGCGGCGGTCGCAAAAGTAATGGCTCGCCACAAATCGCGGCAGCAGACGCTGCAAATGCTGTTTGAATGGGACCTTCGCCGTCGTCCGGTGGAAGAAATTGCGCGTGATTACTACGGCTCGCTTCTCGTCAGCGAGGATTCTCCCGTTAAGCCCCGCCCGGACGCGTTCGCCCAGAACCTGCTCGCCGGAGTCACACAGGATCTGCCGGCAATTGACGATCTGATTTCGAAGCACGCGGCGAACTGGCGCATCGAGCGCATGCCGGCGGTCGACCGCAACATCCTGCGCGTGGCCGTTTACGAAATGCTGCGGACGGACACCCCCGCCGCAATTGTCATCGACGAGGCCCTAGAACTGGCACGCCGGTTCGCAGGCGAGGAATCGGTTCAGTTCGTCAACGGCGTGCTGGACGCCGTCCGCCGCGAACTGCCGCGTAAGTAGATTTTGCCACCGGAATCCCGCCTCGAACGTAATCCCCGGCGTGAGGCCTTCTATTCTCCTTCTTGTGGCCTGTCTTCCGGCCTCCGCCCAAACCGCCGGCGAGATCATGTTCAGGGTGGCGGAGAACCAAACCAGGTCCGAAGCCGCCCGTTCCGCATGGGTCTATCGGCAGGACGTCCTCGTCCGCCTTCTTCGCTCCGGAGGAAAACTCGCGAGGGAGGAAGACCGCCAGTACATCGTCACCCCGAGCGCTGACGGATTCGACCGCGACATGGTGCGCTTCGCGGGCAAATACAGTGATCGCGGCCAGGAGTTCGCAGTCTCCAAACCGGGCGAGGAGCACAGAGAAATCGATCTCGACGCGAGCATCGCCGAAGCGCTTGGCGATTCCATCGGGGGCGACAACGATGCCCGCGACGGCGTCAGCTACGACTTCTTTCCTCTATCCGCCGAAAAGCAAAAACATTACGTCTTCAAACTCAAGGGCACGGAAATCTGGCGCGGGCGTAACGTCTTCCGAATAACATTCGAGCCCCTGAAGAACAAGGACGAGGACGGCGGGCCGATCTGGGCCGGCGAAGTTCTGATCGACAAAACTGATTTCGCTCCCGTCCTCATCACCACCCACCAGTCCCGCGGCGTTCCGCTGGCGGTGAAGACGCTGCTCGGAACGAACCTTCGGCAGCTCGGCTTCAAAATCACCTACCAGAAATTCGACAACAGCGTCTGGTTCCCGGCCAGCTACAGCGGCGAGTTCAAACTGCGCGCGCTCTTCCTCTATTCGCGCACCATTTCGATGGGACTGGTGAATTCGGACTTCCGGCACGCAGATGTCGACTCGAAAATCCAATTCGAAAACCCCGAACTTTCCCCTTGACATTCTAATGAAGCCGCGGGTAACATTCCCTTAGAATGTCTGAGGAAAAAACCGGCTCCTGTCTCAGTCTCCTGCAGGGAACTCTCGATCTGCTCGTATTGCGTGTTCTTACCGCCGGTCCGCTCCACGGCTATGCAATTGCCCGCCGTCTCTCGGAGCTCTCGGATGGCTGGTTTTCCGTCGACGAAGGCTCCCTCTATCCCTGCCTTTACCGCATGGAAAAAAAGGCGTGGATTCGCTCGGAGACCGGCCGCTCGGAGAACAACCGGCGCGCCAGATTCTATTCACTCACTGAGGCGGGCTCCACTCAACTGGAGAGCGAAGAAAAAGGCTGGAAAAACTTCCAAACGGCGATGGGACGCGTCCTGAGGAGGGCCTGACGGATGCGCAATCTGGGTAGCGCGATTATCGAATGGCTGCAACTACGTGCACGGTTGCGCGAGGAACGTCGGTTTCATCTCGATTGCGCCGCGGCCGAGCTGCGCGATTCCGGATTGACGGCGCGTGAAGCGAAGCGAGCCGCGCGTCTGCGCTATGGACATAAAACCCGAAAGCTCGCCGCGCGCGAACTCGGTTGTGACCTCGCGGGGCTGGCGTATCTGATTCGGACGGGCCGCGTACTCGCTTCCCCATGGCTCGCCCCCGCCGGCTTGCTCTGCGCCATTGCGTTACTTTTTCTCAGCGCTCCTCGCCCCCGTGAACTGGCGGGCAATATTGTGATTCGTCTGCATCGGGTGGAAACGCGCAGGGTAATCCTGACTCCTGACGTGGGAAGCATCTGGCGGGCCGGAAATATCACGGGCCAGGAATTCGATGCGCTTCAATCTCTCACCACCCTCACCCACGTCGAACGCTATCGCGGATCCTACGCATGGGGACAGGTGGCGCCCGGCGTCACGCTGGACGCAATCGTATCGGAAGCCCTTCGTGCGACCGGAAATCCGAGACTTGTCGCGGAATTTGTTCCTCCGCATTGGGAACTCCTCGCGAATCCCGCTCAGAGCGTATGGCTCGTGATCGCGTGTTACGGTGCATTCCTTCTGCTCTGCTCCGCGCCGCCGTTTCTCTGGCGGTGGTTGCTTTATGGCATTGGCACAGCGGCGTTGCACGCAGCGGCATCGCTCGCCCTCGCAGCATTCACGCCACAGATATTCGTTATTGCCTGCACGCCAGTCCTGGCCATCCTCGTTATCGTCTGGCTCGGGCTTGCAGCGCTCCAGTGCCGCTACTGGTGGATCGGTTTGCGTTCGCGTTGCCCGCTCTGCCTCAAGCCGATGGTTCTGCCGCTGACGGAAGGGGTTGAGGGCAGCATGATCCTCCATCCCGCCGTGACCGAGTCGATTTGCGCGCATGGACACGGCGTATTGGTGGAAAGCCGCTGGAGCCGAAGATTCCGGCGCGAAGAATCGCCTCTCGAGTCACTGGCAATTTTCTCGTAAACGAAAGGAGATCGCAATCATGCGCATCTCGTTATACATGACGCTCGCAGTGTGTCTGCCTGTTACGGCCTTCGCCCAAAGCACCGGGACAAAGCGCGCCTTCGATCTGGCAGCTATCTACCCCGGCACGGAAATGCGGTATCCGACCGCCACAGTGGCCATGCGCGGGAACCAGATCGAAATCCGGTCGGCA
>DASZVV010000264.1:0-4446 GCA_035546955.1 Bryobacteraceae bacterium | reverse complement strand
GTACGCGGATCAGTCAGCCCCATCGGCTTCATCGGCCCGAAGCGCAGCGTGTCGCGTCCGCGCCGCGCAATTTCCTCGATCGGCAGGCACGCCTCGAAGTACGGCACGTCGTTCGGAATATGCGATTCGACGGCCTGGGCCGCCATCAACTCATCGACGAACCTTTCATACTCCGGCTTATTCATCGGGCAGTTCAGGTAATCGCCCGACCCATCGAGCGATTTGTCATAGCGCGAAGCCGCAAACGCGATGCTGCGGTCAATCGTCGACGCCTCCACAATCGGGCTGATGCTGTCGTAGAAAAACAGCCGCCCCGATCCCGTCATCCGTCCGATGTTCGACGCCAGAGCGTCGCTCGTCAGCGGCCCCGTCGCTATAATTGTGAGCTGCCCCGGATCGATTTCGCTGAACTCCTCACGCCGGATGTCAATCCGCGGATGCGATTCCAGTGCCGCTGTCACCTCCGCCGCAAAGACATTCCGATCCACGGTCAGCGCCTGCCCGCCCGGTACGCGCGCCACGCTCGCCGCACGCAGGAGCAGCGAATCGAGCCGCCGCAACTCCTCTTTGAGCAGCCAGGAAGCCGAGGGGTATTGATCGCTCTTCAGCGAATTACTGCAAACGAGTTCGGCAAGCCGGTCCGTTTGGTGGGCGTCCGTCGTCCGCACGGGCCGCATCTCGTAAAGAACAACGCCGAGGCCTCTTTCGGCCAGTTGCCAGGCGGCTTCCGAGCCGGCGAGCCCGCCTCCCGCGATCGTGATGGTCTGCAAATTCCAGTGTAGAGGCGCAACCGCTCAGTGACGCGGACCTGCCCGTTTCGGCCCGCGCGGCCCGCTGATCAGCTTATAGACTTCGCGCTTCGAAAGCCCGCGCTCGCGCGCCACCGTCTTGATCGCTTCCATTCGCTCGATCCCGGCCCCGATCAGCGTCTCGATCGTCACTTCGATCGGCGTATCATCCGCCCCACCCGCAGGCGTTTCCGCCTTCGCGATCATGACAACGAATTCGCCGCGAACCGCGTCGCGCGCAATCAGCGATTCCCGAACCTCATCGGCCGCCCCCCGCAGAACTTCCTCGTGGATTTTCGTGAGTTCCCGGGCGACCACCACGCGCCGGTCACCAAGGGTCGCGGCAATGTCTTCGAGGGCTTCGACAATCCGGTGCGGGGCTTCGTAAAACACGAGCGTCGCGGCTTCATCCGCCATGGATTCCAGCAGATGCCGCCGCTGGCCCGGCTTCACGGGAAGAAAGCCGGCGAAGAGAAAACGATCGGTCGGCAGCCCGGAAACCACCAGACCAGCCAGCAGCGCTGACGGCCCCGGCAGTGCTTCCACGCGGATGCCGGCATCCGCGGCAGCACGCACGAGCCGGTAACCGGGATCGGAAAGCAGAGGCGTACCGGCGTCTGAAACCAGCGCTCCGCTCTCCCCCTGCTCGATGCGCCCGATCAGTTCAGCCGCCCGCCCAGTCTCGTTGTGCTCGTGATAACTGACCGTGGGCTTCGAGATTCCGTAATGATCGAGAAGGCGCCGGGTGGTGCGCGTGTCCTCGCAGGCCACCCAGTCCACTTCTTTCAGGATGCGTACGGCCCGGTAGGTGATGTCTTCCAGATTCCCGATGGGAGTTGAAACCACATACAGGCGCCCGGGCATATCCCGAGTATAGTGACGCCCGTTACGCGATTACGGGTTCGCGATCCAGCGCGGCCGCCTTGCGCGCGGCCGGAGAAACCTGTGGCTCTCCCGCCGGCCGGGCCGCGGGCTTCGCCGCAGCCTGCGGAGGAGCAATGTCATCCACCGCGCCGCATCGCGCCAGTTCGAACCGGTTGCGCACGTCCAGCTTATGGAACAGGCGGAACAGGTAGATCTTGACGGTGCCCTCCGTGATCCCCATTTCGTTCGCGATCTGCTTGTTGCGCAGTCCGCGGCGCAGCAACAGAACGATTTCGCGCTCACGCGGCGTCAGAGTGACGCGCCGCCGCGCCGGAGCCGATTCCCGTGTGGCCGCGAAGCCGATCTGCATTTCGCCGCCGGCAACGCGCCGCAGCGAATCCGCCAGATGCTCGGCGGATGAAGACCGCTCCACGATCCCGCGCACGCCGAATTCGAGCGCCCGGAATACCGTATCGAGCGGCATCGCCTCCGCCCACAACACCACGGGGCAGCCCGGAAGGCGGTTGTTGACTTCCGTGAGATCGCCGAACGTAAGGCCGGCGGTGAGATCCAGCAGCACGAGATCCGGCGTCATACCGCCATCTTTCTCGGAGGGAAGCGACGCCGGATCGCCTACAATGACATCAAATCCCCGGCATTCGAGGACTTCCTGAAAACCGCCCACCAGTACGGGCTGATCGCTGACTAAAAGAACTTTTGGCACTTCTTCCTCCGGCATCCAATGCGGCTCGAAATAGAAAACGGGGAACGGAAAGTTCGTTCGCGGATCCGGCGCGAAGCGCACGCCTCAAAATTCAATCCTGAACGCCCCTGCCCGATCCGCCCGCCGCCGTACCCGGTCGGGATGAATCTTCTGCTGCCGCTTCTGACGAGCGGTTCGATGTTTTGCCGTCTGCCGAGGCAGCGGCCTTGCTTTGTCCGGCGGCCTGCGCCGGTGCGCGGCGGGTCCGGAACTCGTACTTCTCGATTGTCATGGCGGCCACACCCTTGATATTGCGCACGATGCGGCCTTCCGCGACCAGTTTCAACGGGATCTGGTTCTCCAGACGCGCCGGCCAATCGACCGACACCTGCACCAGTTGCCCGGGTTCCAGCGCTTCGCTCGCGCGGAATAAAACACCCTTGCTGCTGATGTTCAGGGTTTCGCTCTCGCCCTGACCCGAGATAAACGGCTTCTCCAGCGTCTGATAACTCACAGCAAGATGGCAATCGAACCGCGCGTTCGTGCGCCGCTCCGCCTCTTTATTCGACGGACTGGGGCCGCCCGCGCTGCTCAGAGCATTCTGAATCGACCGCTGGAAATTCGCGGGATCCAGCTCTTCATAGCAGAAAAAATCGTGAGCGCCTTTCCGCACCGCCGTAACCGCGGTGTCTCGATCCTGCGCATGGCAGAGCAGAATCACCGGTGTTTTGGGAGCGTGCTGCTGGAGGTGCCGAAGCGTCGCGAGACCCTGGCCATCCGGAAGAAACAATTCCGAAAGCACCAGATCGAACTGACGGTCCTGAATCGCCCGTAATCCATCGAACAGGGATTCCACCCGCGTGCATTCCACCGCGAGTGTTTCGTCATCGCTGAGCAGGCGTTCCAGCTTTTCAGCCGGCGCTGAATCGGCGCTGATGAACAATACAGAGTATTGGGTCATTGCGTGAGACTCGGTACCAGCATAACGCTGTCCGCCGTCCGTTGTCCCCGTCGCTCCTGCATTTTCATTTTCCGGATGCGCACCGCGGCGGCCAGCGGTCTCGAGCGGCGGCAGCGGTTCAGTGGCCGCACGCTTCCGCCCCATCGCCGCGCCGCGCGGTAATGCAGTAATCCTTCGCAATGTGGGAGTTGTCATGCCGCCCTCCTTGCCGATCCTGGATTTTCATTCTTGAGCACCCGGCCCGCCAGCTTATTGACCGCTTTACCGAAAGGCGCATCCGCGGGAAACGAGAATTCCCCTTTTGACGCCGCCGCCAGTCCCGTATAATCCGCCGGGATCACACCGTAAAGCTTCATTTCGAACATTTGTTCGATACTTTCGATCCAAAAATCGCGGGGGGCTTTATCGCTCATATTGAGAACCAGGCGCAATCGTCCTCTTTCAAAGCCCCGCGTCGTCAGGGTTTGAATGATATAGCGGGTCTGATAAAGCGCCAGCACGTCCGGCGCAGCCACAACGATCAATTCCTGCACATGCTGCAGGAACCCCCAGATCCCAGGCGTCAGATGGCGGCCCAGATCGATCAGCGCCAGCGGATATACCCGGTTAATGTGACGGAACAGGCTTTCAATTCTCCACGGCTCCGGCATCGTCGATTGCTGCGGGTCCGGTCCCGCCAGAATATCCACGTTTTCATTGAGCGGCATGAAGAACTCGCCCCAGTTGGAGGAACTCAGCTTCCGCACGGATTCGAACGTCTCTCCCGCCCTGTGGCGCGGCTCGATACGGCACAACCGGTGGACCGCCGGCAACTGGTAATCGAGGTCCGCCACCAGAACTTTGCTGTCCGGAGACCCCTTCGCGAGCGCCATCCCCAGATGGCAGGCGAGCGTAGTGCCGCCGCAACCGCCTTTAGACGAAACGATGCCGATGATTCGCCCCTGCGAGGTCTCCGCGGGCTGCTTCGAAGCCAGACGCGCCGCGATGCGGTTCAGCGCCGGGAAAATCGCGGGCGCCATCGGCAAACTTAGAAATTCCGTTGCGCCCGCCCGCAGCGCTCCGATCATATGCTCCGGATCGGCCGTGGCGTGAACGGCCGCGACGATCGGAAGACCGTCCGCGTTCTGCGT
>DASZVV010000263.1:0-2670 GCA_035546955.1 Bryobacteraceae bacterium | reverse complement strand
ATCGTCCCTTTTGCGATTTGGATTAAGGCGTTCAGAAGGGCGGAGGCCACTCCGCGGCGCCGAAATTCCGGAACCACAGCCAGATTCAGGAGTTCCGCCTCGTCCAGAGATGTTTGCCGCCATGCACAGAAACCGGCGGGGACTTCCGTTCGTCCCTCATGCAGGAGCGCGAGGAGCACCTCGAAGCCGGAGTAGTCGCCAAGGGGCCATTGGGCCGCTTCGGGCGAGGTCAGCTGGATGCGGGCGATAGCGGGAAAGTCGCGTTCCGCGGCGGACCGCACGGCGATGGAAGACATGCTGTGATGGTAGCTGGAATGTCTCGATTTCGGCCCGCGCTTGCGGCACTTCTTGCCGCCGCGGCGTTGCTTCTTTCGGCTGCTACGGTCACGGAAAGCGCTGACCGCAAATTCGCCAGCCTCGAATCGGCGCATCTTCCGGCGGGAACACGCATCGATCTCTCCACCGACGAACTCAACGCGTGGGTCAATCAGAAAGCCCGCGTGTACGCGCCGGGCGCGGCACGGAATCTGCGGATTGAGCTACGCAATGGAGAAGCGACAGGATACGGACTGATCGATTTCGTCAAACTGCGGCAGGCGGCGACGGGGGAGGAATCGAACTGGCTCGTTCGGAACATGTTTTCCGGAGAGCGCCCGGTGATGGTGCGCGCGCGGATTGAGTCGATGAACCGGCGCGCGCGGGTGGATGTGGAGCGCGTGGAGGTTTCAGGTGTTCCGATCGAGGGCGGCGCGCTCGACTTCCTGATCAGCAACTGGCTGCGGCCGACATTTCCGGATGCGCATGTGAACGAATGGTTCCGGCTGGGGCTGCGAATTGACCGGTTTACCGTGGCGCCCGGGGGATCGTCAGTTTTTTTGACGAGATAATCAGGCTCGGCGGAGCCGGAGGCTGTTGAGAACGACCGAAACGCTCGAGAAGGCCATGGCGGCCGACGCGAGCATTGGTGAGAGCATTCCGGCGGCTGCCAGCGGAATCGCGATCGCGTTGTAACCGAAAGCCCAGAACAGATTTTGCCGGATAACCCGCAGGGTTTGGCGTGCGAGCGAGAGGGAATCGGCGACGGCGCGAAGATCGTCGCGCATGAGAACGACGCCGGCGGCTTCGATCGCGATGTCTGTACCGGCGCCAACGGCGATGCCGACATCGGCCGAGGCGAGGGCTGGGGCGTCATTGATGCCATCGCCGATCATTGCCACCCGATGGCCTTCGGCACGGAGGCGCTGTACTTCCTGCTGCTTTCGTTCCGGAAGGACGCCAGAAAGGACGTGCGACTCCGCGATACCGGCTTCCCGCGCGACGGCGCGGGCGGGGCGTTCGTGATCGCCGGTGATCATCCACACGGCGAGATCCATACTCTTCAGTTGGCGAATGGTTTCCGGCGCAGTGGATTTGATTTCATCGGCGACTTCGAGTTCGCCGATGCGGGTACCGTCCGATTCGACCGCGATGGCGCCGGTATCGCTCTTGCCCACGAAGACGGTATGGCCGCTGACAGTGGCCTGCGCGCCGCGGCCGGGGATGGCGCGGAAGCCGGAGGAGGGTCCGGGTTGGCTGTTCGCGCGATCGACGATCGCGCGGGCGACGGGGTGTTCGCTCCAACGTTCGACGGCGGCGGCGAGGCGAACGATCTCGGCTTCGGAAGATCCGTTCAGGGGGCGAATTCCGGTGACGACTGGTTTGCCGGTGGTAATGGTTCCGGTCTTATCGAAGATGACGGTGTTGACGCGCGCGGCGGCTTCCAGCGCTTCGCCGCCTTTGAAGAGAATGCCGCGGGCGGCGGCGCGTCCGGTACCCGCCATGATGGCGGTGGGCGTGGCGAGGCCCATGGCGCAGGGGCAGGCGACGATCAGGACGGCGACAGCATTCATGACGGCCTGGCTCAGAGTTCCGGCGAAAAGCCAGGAGACGAGGGTGATGATGGCGATTCCGAGCACCGCAACGGTGAACCAGCCGCTGACGATATCCGCCATTCGCGAGACAGGCGCTTTCGAGCCCTGCGCGCGCTTCACCATTTCGATGATGCGGGCGAGGGCGGTATCGCGCCCGACTTTCGAGGCGTGAAAGCGGAATGCGCCGGTGGTGTTGACGGTCCCTCCGTAGACCGTCGCGCCAGTGCTTTTCGTGACCGGCAGGCTCTCGCCCGTGAGCATGGATTCGTCGATTTCTGTTTCGCCTTCGATAACGGTGCCATCGACCGGGACGCGCTCGCCGGGCCGGACGACCACTTCTTCGCCCGCCATCACATCTGACAGCGGAATCACGGTTTCTTTTTCGTCCCGGACAACGCAGGCCCACGTGGGCTGCAGGTCCATGAGCTTGCGGATGGCATCTGAGGCGCGGCCGCGGGCGCGGGCTTCGAGCATGCGGCCGAGCAGCACCAGTACCACGATGACGGCGGCGGCTTCGAAGTAAACGCCGGGAACGCGCGCAAAGACGGCCCACAAAGAGTAGAGGAAT
The DNA here is from genome assembly GCA_035546955.1 of Bryobacteraceae bacterium. Taxonomy (GTDB): domain Bacteria; phylum Acidobacteriota; class Terriglobia; order Bryobacterales; family Bryobacteraceae; genus BOG-234. The sequence goes on along the minus strand of DASZVV010000263.1, from coordinate 192 downwards.
GCCGTGCCGGTGCCGAGGGCGATCAGCGAATTCATGTTGGCGGAGCGATGGCGAAGGGCTGTCCATGCGTCGCGGAAGAAGGGCGCTCCGGAATAGCCAATCACGGGAAGAGTGAGGATGAACTGGAGCGCGGGGAGGCGCTCGATCATGCCGAGAATGAAAACCGGGATCGCGAAGGCGGCGCCGATGGTC
>DASZVV010000262.1:0-8161 GCA_035546955.1 Bryobacteraceae bacterium | reverse complement strand
CGGCGACGGTCTGGCCGACGTCCATGTTGCGGGATTCGACTGTGCCATCGACGGGCGCCAGAATCTTCGTATGGCTGAGGTTGAGTTGGGCCTGCGCCAGACCCGCCTGATCCTGACGGACGACCGCCTGCGCCTGTTCCAGCTGGCGCTGCGCGACGCTCACCTGGTCCTGGGCTGACTTCTGGCTCGCCTGAGCGGCGGTGACGGCTGCCTGCGCTGCGTCGACCGTAGCGACCGCCTGGTCATATGCGGCTTTCGAAGTGTCCGCATCTTCAACCGATGTGCTGCCGTCTTTGACCATCATCTGCCGCCGGTCATTGGCCACTTTGGCAAAATCCGCGGCACTTTGGGCCTTCACCAGATTCGCCTGCTGACTGGCGACCTGCGCCGCGGCGGCCGCGAGATCGGCCTCGGCTTTCGAGCGCGTGGCCTGCGCGGTTGCCGCTGCCGAATTCGCGGCGGCGACGGACGCCTGCGCCTGATCGACCGCAGCCTGAAACGGCGCGGGGTCAATCTCCGCCACAAGTTGGCCTTTCTTCACTTTCGTATTGAAATCCGCATAGAGAGCGATGATATTGCCGGAGACCTGGCTGCCGACCTGCACAGTGATGACGGCGTTGAGGTTGCCGCTCGTCATGACTGTGGCTTCAATCGTGCCCCGGTCAACGACGGTGAAAGTGTACGAATTCTGCGGAGCGCCGCGATTCAACAGGATCAGAACCATTGCAGCCGCGATGAGAATACCGGCGATCCAAAGCGCGAAGCGGGGAATCCTTTGGAATTTCCGTTTGGCCGGCTGCGAAGGGGAGACGGCTTCCGGCGGGGCGGGAGCCGCGGTGAAAGCAGCGCTTCCGATGGACTTGAGATTCGTAGCCACGTTCGAAATCTCCTGACCGGTTGAATGCAGGTGAGACACCGCGCCGGCCAAATCCGGATATGCGGGTTTTCAACGGGTTGAGCGTGGCTCTGCGCGAATGTCTGCGTGCTTTAGCGCAGAATGCTGCGGAACAAATGCGGCACACGACTTGCACACGGACCGTTACTATGCCGGAAGCGAATCGGTCCGATATCACGATCGTCATCATCGACGACAACGCGGCGAGTCTGGATCTGCTCTCGACGGCGCTCGAATCCGGGGGGGCCAGGATTCTCACCGCGCAGGATCCACAGGAAGGGCTCGAAATTATCTTTCGCGAACATCCGCAGATTGTTTTGACCGATCTGGTGATGCCCGGCCTGAGCGGGCTCGATGTACTGGACCGGGTTGTGGAGTTTGATCCGTCGATCGATGTCATTCTGATGACGGCTCATTATTCGAGTGAGTCCGCGGTGGAGGCGATTCGCAAGGGCGCCTCGGATTATCTGAACAAACCGGTGTCCGTTGTGCTGTTGCGGGAGAGGATTTCAAAGCTCATCGAAGAGACGCGGCGGCACGAACGAATCAGTACCATCGATCAGCGGGAACTTCTGGACGCCACGTTTGAGGGCATGGTTGGAAAAAGTCCCGCGATGTGGGAGCTGTTTTCGCGGATTCGACGCGTTGCGCCGCACTACCGTACAGCGCTGATTACCGGCAGGACCGGTACTGGCAAGGAATTGGCGGCGAGAGCGCTGCATCGGCTGAGCCCGGTGAGCCGGGGGAATTTCGTCGTCCTGAATTGTTCCGCGGTTGTGGAAACGCTGTTCGAGAGCGAGCTGTTTGGGCACGTGCGGGGTTCGTTCACCGGAGCGACCGGCGACAAAATGGGGCTGTTCGAGCACGCGGATAGAGGCACAATCTTTCTGGACGAGATCGGTGACATGCCGCTCGGGACGCAGGCCAAGCTGCTGCGCGTGCTGCAGAATCAGGAAGTGCTGCGCGTGGGCTCGCTTACGCCACGGCGCATCGACGTGCGCGTGATTGCCGCGACGCACCGGGATCTTCGTGCGGCCATTGCCGCCAGACAGTTCCGTGAAGATCTCTATTACCGGCTCTCCATGGTTGAGCTCCACACGCCATCGCTGGCGGAGCGGAAGGAGGATATTCCGCTTCTGACCAGGCACATGGTGGAGAAGTATTCGCGGCAGTTCGAGAAAGAAGTCCGCGGGCTGACGCAGCGCGCTCAGATCATGCTCGCCCGGCATGACTGGCCCGGCAACGTGCGCGAGCTCGAAAACGTGATCGGGCATGGCTGCATGATGGCGATTGCCGATACGGTAGACATTCGCGATCTGCCGGAATATCTGCGACTACCGGCCGGCACGGCCCCGTCGCGGCCGAATACGGGAGCTGCGGCGGCGGATGCCGGGAGCCTCGAAGAGAGCGAAAAGCGCATCATTCAGGAAGCCCTGCAGGCAACCGGAGGGAATCAGTCCGAAGCGGCGCGGCAGCTTCGAATCGGGCGCGACGCCCTTCGATACAAGATCAAAAAGCATCACTTATATCAGGCCGCCGCGGTAAAGGGGCATGGGTGATTTGACGGATTTCCGCCCGGACAGCCTGAGCTATTTCACCCAAATCACCCACCTCCTGATTGACCGACAGCCGCGGTTAATGGCCCGAGCGCCAGCTTTGCTTCCACGATTCCGCCGCCAGCGGGTTCGATGGTAAAGCCCAGTTTGCGGCAGAGCGAGATCATCCCGGCATTACTCTCGCGGATATCCGCCGTGATCAGTGCAAGGTGTTCATCGCGTGCGATGGCGATCAGCCGGCGAGCGATTTCCATGCCGAGTCCGCGTCGCTGGCAGCGATCCTCGATGAGCACGCCCAATTCGGCGGCGCTTTCGAAGTGGGCTCTGCTGAGCCGTCCGATGCCGAGGATTTCGCCCTCCTGTTCCGCAACGAGGGCGATCTCGCGGTCGTAATCAGAAAAACACACACGCAGCAGGCGCTCGTGCGAGAGGCGCGTCGACAGCGAGATGGGTCCAAGGTATCGCAGTGAAACCGACTGCCCGGAGAGCCGCGTATGGAAGCGCGCGACGGCAGGTTCATCCTCCGGCCGAATCGGACGAATAACGACGCTGTCCCCGTCGAGGGCCCACGGCTTCACGTACTGCGAGGGATATGGCCGGATCGCCGGACGAGGAAGCGGCGCCGCATCTCCCGCATGAAGGACAACGCGTGCATCGAGCGCCAGAATGCAGGAGGGAGAGGCCAGCAGCGGGTTAATATCGATTTCCTGAACTGCGGGGTTTTCGAGAACCAGATCGCTGAAACGGACCAGGATGTTTTCGAGCGCGGCCAGATCTACCGGGTGGCGTCCGCGCACGCCGCCCAACGCCGTGAAGATGCGGGTGCGGCGCATCAGCGAACCGGCGAGAGTGGTATTCAGAGGCGGCAGTCCGATGGCGCGATCTCTGTAGACCTCCACGAGCTCTCCGCCGCTCCCGAAGAGAATAATGGGCCCGAACTGTGGGTCCACACTGGCGCCGAGGATCAGCTCATAGCCGTCTTGCGGCGCCATCCGCTGAACAGTAACGCCCTGGAAGTGCCCGGCGCCGGCTTTTTCGGTGACCGACCGCTGAATGGCTTGAAACGCGCGGATCACCTCGGCGCGGCTGCCGATGTGGAGCTGAACGCCGCCGACGTCCGTCTTATGGGTGATGGTTTCCGAGTGCAGTTTGATCGCGACCGGAAACGTCATCTGTTCGGCTGCCGCGGCGGCTTCGTCTTCGGTGTGCGCGATCACGGTACGGACGCAGGGAATTCCCCACGCTTCCAGCAACTGTTTGGATTCGGCTTCTGTGAGCAGCAGCCGGCCCGACGCGCGAATTTTCTCCAGAGCCGATGCGTTCGCGGCTTTGGCGCTCTCGCTCGAAGCGGGGGCGGGCTTCTCCGGTGTCTGGTAGAGCGATTCGATACCCGCGCTGTAATTCCACATCAGGTCGAAGATGCGCGCGGCGGAATCCGGATAGCTATACGCCGGAATCCTGGCTTCGTTCAGAATGGCTTCGCCGCGCATCGCCTGTTCGCCGCCCATCCAGCTCGCGATGACCGGCTTGCCGATCGCGCGCAGCGCCGGCGCCAGCACCCCCGCAACAGCCACCGGGTCCGTGGGGCCGGTGGGCGCGAGGACGACCAGAAGACCGTCCGTACCGGGATCATGTGCGACGATATCGACGACTTTCGCGAAACGTTCCGGAGTGGCGTCGCCGAGAATATCGACAGGGTTGGCGTGGCTCCAGTGCGAAGGGAGGATTTCGTTGAGGTGCGCGAGCGCCGCGGGCGAAAGCTCCGCCAGCTTTCCGCCGCCAGCCAGCAACGCATCGGCGGCGAGTACCGCCGGACCACCCGCGTTGGTGACGACGGCAAGGCGCGGACCTTTTGGACGCGGCTGTTTGTCGAGAGCTGCAGAGAGATTGAAGAGCTCGGCGATGGTATCGACGCGAACCACACCGCACCGGCGAAATGCCGCATCGAGTACGTTGTCGCTACCGGTGAGTGCGCCAGTGTGTGACGCCGCAGCCTTCGCAGCGGCATCGCTGCGCCCGGGCTTCAGCACGGCGATCGGCTTCGAGAGGGCGACTTCCCGCGCGGCCGACATGAACGACCGTGCGTCGCCGACCGACTCCATGTAGATCGCAATGCTGCGGGTGTTTGGGTCGTCTTCGAGATAGCGGATCAGATCGCCCCAGCCGACATCGGCCATAGAGCCGACGGAGACAAAGGCGCTGAAGCCCATTCGTTCGCGGTGACTCCAGTCGAGAATCGCGGTGCAGAGAGCGCCGCTCTGGCTGATAAACGCGAGGTTTCCGGAGCGCGCCATGGAACTGGCGAAGGTCGCGTTCAGACCATGGTGCGGACTCATCAGGCCGAGGCAGTTCGGGCCGATGATGCGCATGCCGCCCACACGCGCCTCGCGAAGAATCCGGTCTTCGAGAGCACAGCCGGCAGCACCCGTCTCGCGGAAGCCGGCGGAAATGACAATGGCGGCCTTCACGCCCACTGACGCGCAGTCGGCGATCACGGCCGGCACCGTTTCCGAGGGCGTTGCGATCACCGCCAGTTCAACGCCTTTCCCGATGGCGCTGACTGAGGGATAGCATCGTAGCCCGCGAATCGTCTCGTGTTTCGGATTCACCGGATAAACCGGTCCCCCGAATGATGTCTGCGTCAGATTGTCGAGAATGGAGCGGCCAACGGCGCCGGGCCTCTCCGTGGCGCCGACCAGGGCCACGTTGCGCGGACGAAAGAAGCAATCAAGTGGAGTGTGGCTCATGTATTCAGATGCTGAGAACAGCGCAGGGAGATTCGCGAACGATTTCGTAGAGTGACGACCAGATTCTTGCAAGGCCTTCCTGCGCCAGACCGCGTCCGGTCACGATCAGATCCGCATTGTGGCGGAGCGCTTCATCGCGAACGGTGGAAGCGATCATGCCGCCGGCTACGCGATGAGGCGCGTCGATGCCGAGCTTCCCCTTCATTTCCCGCATGCGGGCATTTTCGGCAGCGACAAGCTCACGTTCATAAACAGCATAGTCAAACTCCATGGAGGCGGGCGGGAGCGCGACCACATGAACGATCGCGAGACTTGCATCGTATTCTTCGGCGAGCCAGGCTGCCGCCCGAAGAACGACCTCCGCCTCGCCGGTTTCGTCGAGCGCGCAGACAATGGATTTATACGGGATAGCTTTGCGCACGGCCGTGGGACTGGCGGTCCAGACAGCTGCGCTCGAATCGTGCAGAACCTTTGCGGTCACGGACCCGAGCAGCAGGCGGCGGAGCGGGCCCCAGCCATGAGTCGGAAGCATGACGAGATCCGAACCCTGCTGCACGATAGTCCTGGTGATTACATTGCCCGGCTCACCCGATGCGGCGCAGCATTCCACGTGCTGCAACGGCAGAACTTTCGATGCCCACGCGCGGAGCCTGTGATTCTCGAAAACCCGGAGCTCCTCCACATCGGTGAAAGTGGAATGGGCAGCTTTCTCATCCCAGGCGTGGACGAGGCTGAGTTCGCAAGAGAGACGCCCGGTCATTTCCTTCACCCACGGAAGAATTGACTCGCAGGCCGGAGAGTAATCGGTAGGGAAAAGGATTCGACGAAAAGGAATCATGCCACTGAAGCGGCAAGCTTCGGGCCTCGCGCCCGAGCCGCTATACATCTTGTTTTCAAGGAAAAGCGTGTTCGGAGCGAGAACATTGCAGCGGGGCCGCACGCAGCTTGCGGGATTTCACGCAACTGGTTGCAGGGATCCGTCTCTGGCGCTGAAGGGGGTCAGGTCATACCGCGACTGGATCTCGCGCACGATTTCTTCGGTGGCTTCGCGTGTGGACGACTCCCGATATCGGTCTTCTATCCGGCTGACCTCGGCAGCCAGCTGGTGATCGCCAAACACACCGACAATCCAGTGGGAGAAATCCTTGCGGAGCAGATGCCCGTCGAAGCGGCGGGCAGGGACGTGGTCCAGAACGTCAGCCAGTTCTCCGAGGGTGCGGGCGCGCTGGCCGGTCTGCCCGGTATCGGTCCAGAAGATGAACGCCCGGCTGTCTTCAATCGGGATATCTACGTACTTGGCCAGATGGCGAACGTGCGGCGTCAGGCGCGGGGCGAGATGGATTCGACGGACGTCGCCCTGAGCCTCTTCGGTAACCGGAAGGGCTGCCGCTTCGCCGATCACAAGATCGCGAAACATGTTGACCCACTCCGCTTCGGTTCGCGCTGTGCAGGTACAGAAAGACTTCAAAGTCTGGATTTCCGCAGGGTCCGATTCCCGGGTTACGAGGATCGCCTGACTGGCGCGAAGCGATTCGGGGCAGAGAGCGGACGCGCGATAAGTGACAAATGTATAGCCACTGAGTTCGAGATCGAGCAGCCGCCGGGATTCGGGATCCTGCAGGAAATAGTGCGCCTCATCGAGAACGATACGATGCGGCAGACCGGTGCGGCGGCGAAGCATGGCAAGAGCTGGCAGAACGCTGCGAACGTACTCGAGCTTCTCCCGATGCTCGGTGTGAGACAGATCGATCACGATGCTGACGTCGGAATGCCGCAGCGCGCGTACAAGGTCCCGGGGGCGCGGCAACGGATCTCTGCCGCCCATCACGGTGACACCGGGGAGAGCTTCGAGCGAAGTGTAGTCGCCTTCCGGATCGAGAACGCAAACCGAATATCCGTAAAGAATCAGTTGTTCGCAAAGTAATCCTGCAACCCAGGATTTCCCGGATTTCGGCTCGCCCGCCACGAGAACATTTCTTCCGCGGACAGCCAGTGCGAGCGGCTCTCCGGAATCCGTATGACCGAGCAGCAGACGCCGGCGGGCGGCGATGGGGATGGGGAGAAAACCACGCGCGGCAAGATCGATCAAATACTTCGCGACGGCTGCGGGACCATCGCCCGGAAGCACGTGATCGGCAGCTCGCTTCAAAGCTTCGCTGCCCCAGTTGACGGCCACACCAACCTCGCAAAGGCGCAGCAGTTCGTGGTCGTTCTCGGCGTCGCCGATCCCGAGCGCATTGTGAGGAGAAAGACGGAGAATCGTCAGCGCGTACTCAAGCCCGGTCGCTTTCGTAACGGCCTGCGGCAGTACCATCACGCGTCCGCGATTGAACATCAGGGTGAGAGGAAGTTCGAGCCGCTGGAGCAGAGCGAGAATCGCCGATCCATCGGTCGCGGACGCTTCGATGACTGCATGCCCATGCTTGTGCTCGATTCCGGCGCTCCGGAGCTCAGCCAGCAGCGCCTCAGAAGGCGGAGGCGCGAGCGTCATCGAATAGCCGGTATCGGGAAATTCGATGGCGGCCCCATTTTCTCCGACCACGGCATCGAGGAAATGCAGATCGCCGCAAACCTGGCGCAGATCGTCCAGAATCCGGCCTGTAACCAGAATGACAATAATCCCGCGCCGCCGCAATTCGCCGAGGGCGGCGCGGACTTCAGGGTTCAGAACGTCATTGGTGGCAATGGTTCCGTCGAAATCGATCGCCAGCACCAGAAACTTCATCACGATTCCCGTGCGTGGCGGATTGCACTCAGCGTACCGGGGACTACCCTTTCCTTATCTTCCCCGTCAATCGATCATGCCCCGCGGTTTGGGTTATTTCACGATCTTCAGCCCGGTTGCATGCGCGGTGTGACCCATCGGGCGAAACCATGGCGAACGGGTTCTGGATATTTAGCCGGAGGTTAACGCTGGTTCATGAAATGCATTGGCCTGCAATGGAAACCAACCAGGGAGGTTC
>DASZVV010000261.1:0-8444 GCA_035546955.1 Bryobacteraceae bacterium | reverse complement strand
GAGACAGTTCGCCTGCCATGCATTGGGGCCGTTGGCGGCAACAATGAGCGTCTGGGTGCCGAAGCCGTCGACCTCGACAAAAAGATCATCGGCTCCAAGTCCCGCTTCCTGCGACTGGAAGTAGCAGCAGAGATATTCGTCTTTCAGCGGATGGAAGCTCGCCATCTGGGTTCGATTGTTGACGGCGGCGTTGAGATGTGGCGCGGGCAGCGCGCCGGTTGGCGCCGGCCACTTCCGCCGGCAGACGACCGACGCGCGCTGATTTGTGATGTCGCGCAGTTCAGCCTGGGCGAAACCGGCCGAGCGGCACATCGCGAGCAGACCTTCGGGGGATGGTCCGCACCAGTTGTCGATCTGGCCACCGAGTTCGGTTCGTTCGTAGAATTCCATCACCGCGGGGATAGTGCGGGTTTCGGAGGCGATCACGAACGATTCGATGAGCGCGGTATCGGTGCAGAGCTCGACGACTTTTTCGAGACCGAGCAGCGGGTGGCGCAGGTGATAGAGGACGCCGAAGAACAGCACGATATCGAATGTGCCGAGACGGCTTGCCGAGAGTTCGTCAACATCGAGTGTCAGATATTCCACGCGCGAGCCGAGCAGCTCTTTCGCTTCGATGAACGTATTGAGTGCGACGCAATCGACCGCCACAACTTCGGCACCGCGCCGCTCGCATTCAAAGCTGAACCAGCCGTCCCAGGCGCCGATATCGAGCACCCGCTTGCCGCGCAGATCTTCGGGTAGCGGAAACAGGCTGAGCCGCCAGCGCAGGTGCTCCACACTTTGCAGGCCCGGCAGCACGCTCCCATCCGGCAGTTCGATGGTGTGATAGCGGAAGCGCGATTGAACGCGCTGGGCCATTTCCTGAATGCGCTCCTCGAAACCCTGGTTTCCGGCCGCGATGCGAAGTTCCGCCATCAGGCCCAGTTTAACGGCTCCAGCCGGATTCGATCAAAAGCCGATAGACGAGCGCGACCGGCAGACCGACTACATTCGAGTACGACCCGTCAATCCGCGAGATCCAGCACGAGGCGGTTCCCTGAATCGCATAGGCGCCGGCTTTGTCGATCGGCTCGGCGGAGGCGGCGTATTCGGCGATCTCATCGTCGGTCATGGGGTCGAACCAGACGGCGGTGGAATCGGCGGCGAGCGCGAGACGTTTGCCTCCGCGCATCAGGCAGACCCCGGTGATCACGTCATGACGATTGCCGGAGAGCCCGGACAACATGCGGGCGGCGTCGGCGGTATCAGTGGGTTTGCCGAGGATGCGGCCGTCGAGAACAACGGTCGTATCGGCGGTCAGGACGAATTCGCCGGAATTCGCGGAGATAGCGTGGGCTTTCTCTTCGGCGAGGCGAAGGACGTATGCGCGCGGCGATTCGCCCGGGTGGGGAGTCTCGTCGATATCCGCCGCGCGGACAACGAACGGAATGCCCGCCGCTGCGAGCAGCTCCGCGCGGCGCGGCGATCGCGAACCCAAAACCAGAGGACTAGCGGCCACCGGTCCCCGGATGATTCGCGTATTTTTTCTCGCCCGCTTCGATGGCGACCGTCAGCGTGTTTTGTCTGGGCGGAAGCGGGCAGGTCGCGAAGGCGATGAAAGCGCAGGGCGGATTGTAGGCCTGATTGAAATCGAGAGTGACGAAGCCATCCTTCGGTTTGTCGGTATCGAGGAACCGGCCCTGTGCGTATGTCGAGCTGCCGGCCGTGGCGTCTTTGAACATGAAGGATAGCGAGCCATCATCATCGGCCACCGGCTCGAGGCGCACGGCTTTGCCGTCGACAGTGAACTCCGCGTACCCAGGCGAAGGCTCTTCGTCCGTCATGCCCAGAATGTTCGTGATGCGAATGTTCTTCGGGGCCGGATAGGGAATCCACTTCGCATGGATGCGCCATTTTTCGGACGCGGGAAACCATTTGCAGCCCGTGAAATTCCGGCGGGTCGCCGCATTCGGATCACGCATGCGGATACCCGTACGGTCCATCCTTTTAATGACGGTGAGGAGCAGGCTTCCGACCTGGACGGTGTCCGGATGATCGTCCGTATCGGGCTTCAGAGTGGCGCGGGTGAGGGGTTTGCCGTTGAGCATGGCGCCGGTGCCCGGCAGCGCATCGAGCGAGACGACACCCTTCTGCATCCGCAGCGTGCCCAATTTGCGAGGCGCACCCGCGGGCAGTACGACGTCCGACTGCGGATCGGAGCCGATCGACATCACGCCATCGTGAAGCCAGAACAGGCCGGCCACCGCGAGCCAGCCATCCGGTTTCGTGAGATTATTCTGCCGTTTGGCGCGCCACTCGTTCTCCATCTTCAGAAAATCGCGCGCGGGAACCGCGGCGGAGACGAGCAGCGCGGCCAGAGACAGAATCGCGAGATGTAGCGGCGCCACGCGGGGCATGCTTATTTGAGCATCGAGTAGTCGGTGGGATTCATGTAGGTATCGTCGACGTGATCCACCAGCTTCCCGTCTTTTTCGGACTCCGCTTTCACCTTAACCCATTCGGGATCGGCGTTGAAGGCTGCCCAGTCTTTGGTGGCGGCTTCGCGGCTCGGGTGCTCGAGCATGTAGATCAGCACGTTGTCTTTGTTGTCCTGCGGGACCCAGTAGCCCACGCTCTTCATGTCGTGCTTGTTGAAGATCGAAATGGTGTGTTCTCGGAAGCGCTTGTTCAGAGCATCGAGCTTGCCGGGATTGGCGTGATACACGCGCAACTCAAAAACGTGATTCGGGCTCTGGGCCTGCGACTGCTGGACGGTCGCGATGCCCAGCATCAACAGCGCGCCGCAAAGGAAGGAAACAAGGTGTGAGATTTTCATATGGGAGCAGCATACAACATTTGCTCCGGGTAAAGGTCAGAGAGGGACCGCGACCTTCGTGAGGGCGCCGACCAGTTCTTCGGCGTCGGCATCCGTCAGCTTGGCGCCGTCGCGGGTGACGTAGAAAACGTCGATCGCTTTTCTGGCCTGGGTATCCACCAGCACGACTTCGATATTGGAGCCGCTTTTTGAAATAACGGATGCGACATCGCAGAGAAGCCCGGGACGGTCCTGGGTCAGGAGTTCGATCAGGGTGGACGCCGGGGAGGCGTCATTGTTGAAGGTGACACGGGCTTCGGCCAGCACACGCGCATCGGGTTTCACGCGCGGGCGGCGTTCCAGCAGGTGTTCCATCGAGATTTCGGCGCGCACGGCTTTGATGACGGTCCGGACCAGTTGCTGGACTTCATCGGGATTCAGATCGAGAGTGCGGTGTTCGTCGGCGAAGGCAAAGGTATCGATCACGCGGCCGCGTGCGTTGGAAAACGCCTCAGCGCGAAGAATATTGAGTCCGAAGCTCGAAATGGCCGCGGCGATGACCGCGAAGAGACCAGGCTTGTCGTTCGCCACCACACTGAGATTCCAAACCTCGGAACGAATCAGCGCCGCGGCCACTCCCTTTTCTTTCGCTTCCGCATCGAGACGCAGGTGCTCCCGCATCTCTTCAGCGCTGTGGATTCGCAGATAACGCGGCGGCAGGCCTTCGAGGAACGCCCGCATTTCCGAAGATCCCTGCGATTCCGGCGGGGCGATTCTCGCAGTCAGCTCGCGGGTCAGCTCAGCGTTCACCAGCATGTAAAGCTTCCACAGCAACTGCCTGCGCCAGGGTGTGAGGGCAGAGGGGTTGACGGCGCTGATATCGGCCCAGGTCAATAACGTAAGCAGGCGCAGCCGCTCGACCGTGCCGACCTTTTCGGCCACGGAACGGATGACTTCAGGATCGGAGAGATCGCGGCCGCTCATGGCGGCGGAAAGTTCCAGATGGGCCGCGATCAGGAACTCGACGATGCCCCAGGCCCGCTCGCTGATGCCGGCGCGATGCAGCGCAGGGCGGGCAATGCGGACAGAGACCGGAACATGCGGCTCATCGGGCGTTCCTTTGCCGACGTCGTGGAAAAGCAGCGCGACGGGGAGAAGATCGAAGTCCTGCGTTTCCGCAGCCAGGTCCCCGAACGGGTCGTCTTTTTTCTGGCGGAGGCTCAGGGCATTGGTAATGGCGACCAGCGTATGCTCGTCCACTGTGTAGCGGTGATAGAAGTCGCGGATGACGAGCGCTTCCATATCGCGCAACTCGGGGAAGATGCCTTCCAGCGCCTGGCACTCGTGCAGCATACGGAGCGCGGCGGCGGCATGCGGCAGCAGCATGGCGCGGCGGATCGGGGTCAGGAGATTCTGCTGTTTCTTCGCCCATTCTTCAAAATGGCCGCTGGCGCGTTCGAGGCGGTCGAGCGTGTCGCCCGCGAGCGGTAATCCATGCATCGCCACGAATTCGAACAGGCGCATGACAATGCCGGGATCGTTTTCGACGGCATTTGCGGAGCGAAAAAGAATCTCGCCGCGAACGACGGAGAAATCAGCATTCGAAAGACGCGAGATCCGATCCCGGAACTGGGAGAACAGCGAGCTGGCTTTCGCTTCGAAACGATCGAGGCGGCGGTTGGCCAGCCGCGAAATGCTCCGTACCGCGCGGTAATAGCGGCGCATCAGCTCTTCGGGCGACGATGCGCCGATCAATTTGGCGATTTCATCCTGACGGTCGAACGTGAAGCGGTTGTCATCCCGTCCCGCGAGGTAGTGCAGGAAGCAGCGGACCTCGAACAGCACCGCGGTATCGGGGGGAGACTGCTCGTCGCCCGCGCCGAGTTTCGCAAGCCAGCGCAGAACCTGCATATCGCGGAGACCGCCGGGAGCGTCTTTGACGTTCGGCTCCAGATGATAAATCGTGTGCTGGAACTCGGCGTGGCGCTCTTTGGTGAGGCGCGCGATGTCTTTTCCAAGTTCGGGCCGCGGATCGCGAATCTGGCGGAACAGAGCTTCGTCGCCGGCCAGGAAGCGGCGATCGAGCAGGCTGACCGAGAGCTCGGCATTCGCGTTATCGATTTGATTGCATTCCGCCGGCGTGTGAACCGACTGGCTGATGCGAAGCCCCTGATCCCAGAGGTCGCGCAGCAGGAGCGACAGTGGTTCCTTGATCGCCAGCTGGGCGCGATCGTCACGTCTGCCGCCGGAGACGCCGGGCACCACAATGAGCAGATCGATGTCGGAGAAGGGAAATAATTCAGAGCGGCCGTAGCCGCCGACCGCGCCGATCGCCGCGCCCGGCGGCATGCCGGCCCAATGCTGGCGGACAATCGAATCCACACGCGCGGTCCGCGCCGCCAGCATGGCGGCCGCGTCGCGTGTGACGAAGAACTGCTCCCTGATTTCCTGTTCCGTCACGCGCGCGTTTCGTTGCCCTCCAGCTTAAACGGCGGCGTCGCCGCGGTCTCCGTTACGGATGCGGATTGCATCGGCGACGTCATAGACAAAAATTTTACCGTCTCCAATTTTTCCGGTCCGGGCGGCGCTCGAAAGCGCGTCGACCACTTCATCCAGACGCTGGTCCGGAACCACCAGATCGAATCGCACTTTCGGCAGCAGATCGACGTTATATTCCTGGCCGCGATAGACCTCTTTGTGCCCTTTCTGCCGGCCATGCCCCCGAACTTCGCTGATGGTCATGCCGTCAATGCCGATGTTCTTCAGAGCTTCCTTGACTTCCTCGAGTTTGAATGGCTGGACGATCGCTTCGATTTTTTTCATGTCAGGCCTCTCCTGTCCCGCGCCGTCAGGCTTCGAGAATGTATCCTTCCTCGCCGTGCTGAGTGAGATCGAGTCCCTGTTCTTCGGCATCGGCATCCACGCGAACACCGATCAACGCGTCGCATATCTTCAGGATAATGAGGGTGCCCACCACCGCGAGACCGATCGCGATCGCCACGCCGATGGCCTGATTCAGAATCTGGCCGGGGTTGCCGTCTACGAGACCCAGCGGAATTACTTTGCCATTGATCTGGGCGTCGTTCACCAGGTTGGTCGCAAACACGCCGGTGAGGAGCGCGCCGAGCGTTCCGCCCGCGCCGTGCACGCCGAATGCGTCGAGGGTGTCGTCGTACTGGAACATGTTCTTGACAGTGGTCACCATCCAGAAGCAGAAGATTCCCGCCAGCAGGCCAATCAGCAGCGCAGGCATTGGCATGACAAAACCGGAAGCCGGAGTGATGGCGACCAGGCCGGCCACGCATCCGGAGATGCCGCCCAGCATGCTGGGCTTGCCGCTGTGCACCCATTCCGCGGCCATCCAGCCAGCCGCCGCCGCGGCAGCGGCCAGGTGCGTGGCCACGAATGCCGAACTGGCGAGGCCGGAAGCCGAGAGCGCGCTGCCCGCGTTGAATCCAAACCAGCCGACCCACAGGAGGCAGGCGCCGATCACGCTCAGTACCAGGCTGTGCGGCTTGATCGGTTCGGTGGGGTAACCCTTGCGCTTGCCGAGATAGATCGCGCAAACCAGCGCCGAAACGCCGGACGTGATGTGGACAACCGTGCCGCCGGCGAAATCGAAGGTCGGAATGGAGCCGCCGAGGTATGCGTTGAGCAGTCCGCCCTTGCCCCACACCATGTGCGCCATCGGGAAGTAAACGATCAGCGACCACAGAGTAGTGAAGAGCGCCATGGCGCTGAACTTGATGCGTTCCGCATACGCCCCGGAGATCAGCCCCGGAGTAATGACTGCGAACATCATCTGGTAAATCATAAACGTCAGTTGAGGGATGGTTCCAGCGTAATCCGCATTGGGATCCTTGCCGACGCCGTGCAGGAACAGGTATTTAAAGCCGCCGATAAACGGCGTTCCCTCGCTGAAAACCAGGCTGTACCCCAACAGTGCCCAAAGGATCGTGACAATCACCATCATGATGAAACTGTGCATCATCGTGCTGAGGACGTTCTTGCGCCTGACCAGGCCGCCGTAGAAGAGCGCGAGCCCGGGTCCGGTCATCATGAGGACCAGCGCCGCACTGACCAGCATCCAGGCGTTATCGCCCGCCGACTGCGCGCTTTTAGCCGCAGCCTCCAGTGCGGTCACCCGCGCTGACACATCTGTCGCTGCCTGGAGCAGCAAAGCGTTTGGGAAGTGCATAGACTGGTCCTCAACGGGGAGTTTTCAGCTAAGTTGCAAAACCCATTATTCATAAAGTTTTGTCCTGGTAGAAATTCATATACTCGATGCGTCTGATTGAAAAAATTGATTACAAGAGAACCAGCTGCGTAGCGCAGACCGAAACATGGCAATGACGCCTGACGGAGATTCAATAACTTACGGCGTTTCTTCGATGCGGAAGGCTAAACCGGGACGCCCACTCGCCAAAGCGCATAACCAACCGCCTGGCGGAAGCACAACCACCACTCCCGGACTGCCGGACCCCCGCGGTCTTCCCGCGGCGAGCCCCAGGCGGTGATTCCCTGTTTCTCCAGGATCCGCTTTACACGAAACATGTGGTATCCGTCGCTCACCACGATGCAGGACCGCAGCCCCATACGCTTGAAAATCTCGTAAACCGCGGCGAGCGATTTGACGGTGGAATCCGCCGCGCTTTCCACGATAATGGCTTCGGCCGGAACGCCGTGCGCCACGAGGTAGGAACGTCCCACGCCGCCTTCCGTGAAGGCCGGGTCGCCGCCGGGGCCGCCGGTAGTCAGGACGTAGGGAGCCATGCGCCGGTCGTATAGCTCAATCGCGTGGTCGAGGCGGAGTTTGAGAACGGGCGAGGGCGCGCCGCGGTACTCCGCCGCCCCCATCACGATGATGGCGTCGGCCGGTCTGGCGTCGTCAATGGCCGATTCCCTATGGATCCGTACGGATAGCGCCAAAAGATAACCGAGCGCGAACATGACTGCCACCATCGCCGCCAGGCCGGCCAGTTGTCTGAGATGCGTTATTCTGATGACAACATTGTACGGGATGCCCGGAATTCAGACGATCACGAGCGCCGCAAATCCGTTGCTCCGCGACGTGCGCCGCGCCATCTCCCGGGGCGAGCGTACGGCGGCCGGGCTTTGCATTGCGGAAGGTTTTCATTTACTCGAAGAAGCCCTCCGCAGCGGGTGCGAAGTTCCGGTGGTGCTGGCATCGGAAGCGTGCCGGGCGACCGTGGAGCGGCAGGTGCGCGGGCTTTCCTCCACGCGAATTGCCGTGCTCCCGGTGCCGTTGTTCGAAAGCATCGCATCCACTGAGACGCCGCAGGGCGTCATGGCGCTGGTGCGGATGCCGGAGTGGTCCACCGATCAGGTATTTCGAGGCTCCAGTCTCGTGGTGGTGCTGGATGGCCTGCAGGATCCCGGCAATGCGGGAACGATCGTGCGCGCGGCCGAGGCATTTGGCGCGACCGGCCTGCTTTTTGTGAAGGGCTCGGCGAGTCCCTATCACCCGAAGACACTGCGGGCTTCGGCGGGTTCGCTGTTCCGGTTGCCGTTTGTGGCCGGGCTGGATGTCGCACTGGCGAAGGCGACATTGCGGCAGCAGCGCGTCGGCGTTTACGCGGCAATGCCGTACACGCCGGAGCGCAGGCAGGCCGCCGCGACGGACTTC
>DASZVV010000260.1:0-2365 GCA_035546955.1 Bryobacteraceae bacterium | reverse complement strand
GTAAGATCCGGCAGCTTTTCGAGTTGCGCGGCCACGCCGGGCATCCGGCCGATGGGAGCGAGCACGGTCATCGGAACCTTCAGGTCGGCGCAGCGCTTCCAGAGCGGCGGCATGAGAGGACCGCTAAACCAGTCGCCGGAGGCGTTCCCGGAGGGGCTGATGCGGACGCCGCGAAACCCCTGGGCGGTGAGCTCCGAAAGATGGTCGGGAGCGGCGGGATCGACGGGGTCGACCCGGCAGACGCCCTGGAATGTCCCCGGGTATTGCTTCAGAACGGAGGCGAGGAAGCGGTTGTCGTACTTGTAGTGGATCACCTGAATGATCACGGTCTTCGAGACGCCGTTCGCCTTCATGTGTTCGAGCAGCGTTTCGGGCGCGGCGTCGCGGGCAGGAACATTGGCGCCCTGCGCAAAGGGAAACGCGGGGTCGTGTTTCCAGACGTGGACGTGCGGGTCAATGATGCGGTAATCGGCGGCGTTCGAGGTTTCGGGCATGAGGGTTCCAAGAGTGGCCGCGCCCAGCAAAGCGCGGCGCGAAATCTTTGTTATGGCTGCGGACATAAAAGCCTCAGACATAAACCGGTTCGAGCGTGTTCACCACGTATTGGCCGCTTCGCTCATAGCTGGCGCGCGGGCCGTTGCGGGCGATGTCGAGATCCACGATAAGCCACCCGTTGAAGGCGATCGATTTGAGCACGCGATGGCAGCCCGGGAAATCGATCTCACCGTCGCCAAGATCGAAAATGCTTTCACGATCGAAGACGCCCGGCTTGTCGTTCGGGGAACGTTTGGCGTCTTTGTAGTCGGCGAGGATCAGGCGGTTCTTGTGTTTATCGAGCATCTTCACCACGTCGCTGCCGCCAAGGTGGAGGTGCGCGGTGTCGGGCGAGAAGCCGAAGAGCTTGGGGTCGGTCATCGCCATGCAGCGGTCGACTTCGTCCGGTGTCTGAACGATCTGGCCCACGTGATTGTGGAGCCCGGCGCGAAAACCCATGCCGTTCGCGGTGGCTCCAATTTCATTGAAGCACTGGCACATGGTTTCGAAGGCATTCGGCGCGGCGGCGTTTTTGCGATTGGGCGAGAACACGACGAGATGATTGGCGCCGAATTCCTTCAGGAAATTCATGGCCGCTTTCGCGTCCGCGAGAATTTTTGCGCGCTGCGCGGGATCGTGGGAGGGAGGGCTGAAAGAAATCGTGACGATGTGGCATCCGCGCTTTTGCGCTTCGTTGCCCATCTGAGCGGCAGTGATGTTGTAGGTTTCGAGGATCTGCGGGAACTGCGTGAGGCGCAGGCCGATGAAGCCGGTATCCTTCATGACGTCCAGGATGTCCGTGAAACTGGCGCGCGGCTTGAAGTAGTTCCAGAGATTGGAGCCGAGTCCCCACTTCACGTTTTTGTTGGCGGGCAGACGGGAAGCCGCGCGGGAGAGCGTGGCCGCGATTGCAGTCAGTGTTGTGCCCATTGCGGCGCGCCGGGTGATGGTGGGGTGTGGCATGTCAGAGATGCTATCAGATTCAGCGCTGCTTTTTGACGCTCGAAATCGCATCGGCCAGACTCTCCGGTGACGAGATGACGATGGTCTTTCCTCCCATTCGCCGAACGGCTTGTTCAATGGGATCTGGTTGCGGATAGCCGAATCTCGGATTGGCCATCGGGATCATGCCTCCCATCCCGCGTCCGCCGCCTCCACCCAACGTGGGTCCCGGACCCCGCGGCGCGCGCCGGGGGGGCGGGGCGTCCGGCGGAAGGTAGCGCAGATAGAAGAACCGGGATCTCTTCGCCAATCCGGATTTGGGCATGTCGTCGGGTGCTTTTTGATCATTCGCCGCCGGCAGTCCGAGAAAGACGATCGTGTCGGGCGCCGCCGATGCGTGGATCCCGGTATCCTCCAGCTTCCGGATCAAATCCCATCCCCCGAGCGGACTCCGCAGAACGTTCGCATCGACCTTCCACCGCGCCAGGACATCGGTCGCATGCGCGATGCCGGCCACATCCTTCGCCGTGAACTCGTCGTTTTGAAAGAGCTCCTGTTGCTGGTCGAGATTGAAGAGAACCAGCCGCACATTTGCTTCCGGCAGATTTTCCAGCAGGGACGACAGGATCGTCAGCAGCGCGGGCCATTCGTTCTCTGCGCGCTGGCCGTGGTTTGCAGCCGGAATAGCGGCGTTCAACAGAATCGTGACGAGGCGCGTTTTCGCCACGGCGTTCTCTCTGGATGGCGGCTGCCAGGAAAAATCGGCCGCAGTACCGGGCGGGATTGCGACCTTCACGCTTTTCGCGCGGGGGCCCAGATGCGCCGTGATCATTGACGCCGAACGGCAGACGCGACCCAGGTCATCCCACAGGTTCCATTTCACGTCATA
>DASZVV010000259.1:0-23971 GCA_035546955.1 Bryobacteraceae bacterium | reverse complement strand
ATCGATCTCGTCGGGTCCGCCGTCCGCACCGATGGGGGCACGGCGGCACGGTTTGCCGACACGGTCGATCTTGATGCGCCGGATGAGCAGCATGCCGGCGCTCTGACGAAAACCCCGTATCATTACGAGCACACATTCAACATCGCGCCGGGCGATTACAAGTTCGAGCTCTCGCTCGGAATCGGTCCGAACGCGGTGGCCAAGCTCGAAGCCCCGCTGTCGGTCGCGCCATGGAATGGCTCGGCGTTTGCGATTTCGTCGATCGCGCTGAGCACCGAGATGCATCCGGCGCAGGCGGAAAGCGAAGGCGGCGGCCTGATCCTCGAAGGCAAAGGCCCGCTGACGGCTGGCGGCCGGATCTTCGTGCCGTCAACCCGCCCAAAGTTCGACCGCAGCGCTCCGCTTTATCTCTATACCGAGATCTACGATCCGGGTGCGGCGCCGGGCGCCGTGCTCGAATTCCGGGTTCTGGACGCAAAAACGGGCGAAATCCGGGCGGATTCTGGCGTTGGGGGCATTTCCAGCTATATCCGGCCGGGAAATCCGGTCATTCCGTTCGCGACAAAGCTGTCGCTGGAGAAACTACCGCCGGGCGCGTACCGGCTCGAAGTGAAAGCGGGAAATCGGCCGGAAGCGCTTTCGGCGGTTCGCACCACGGACTTCGGGCTCGAATGATCGCCTGTCACCAAATTACACAAAACAAGGCTGATTCCGGTTACCACATGTAACCGGATTTCCCGCATTCTCTCCATTCAAAAATTGAATTGGACCACCGGTGCCACTGGCCCGTAGACTGGGGTTTCAGGCCAACAAAAGGCCGCAATTCTATGGCACCCACAATGACAGAACCTACTGGCAGTCAGGTAACCCTCCTGCACCGGATCAGCAGCATCGTGAGTTCTGATCAGGATCTCGAAGCGATTCTGAAAGAGCTGGTCAGCCTTGCGATGAATGTAACGATTTCTGACGCGTGTCTGGTCTATCTGATCGACGCCGCGACCAATGAGGTGGTGCTGCGGGCGTCGCAATTGCCGCACGACTCTGAAATCGGAAACGTGCGCCTGAAGATGGGCGAAGGTATTACGGGCTGGGTGGCGGTCCATAACTCGGTCGTGGCGCTTGGCCGCAATGCCTCGGCGGACGCGCGGTTCAAGAGCTTCAGCTCGCTGCCCGAAGATTCGTACGAGGCGTTTCTCTCGGTCCCGCTTGTGAGCGGCGGCGAACTGATCGGCGTGATCAATGTGCAGCACCGCGAGCCGCATCAGCACTCCTCCGATGAAGTCGCCCTGCTCACGTTCATCGGCGAGCAGATGGGTGGCCTGATCGGACGGCACAAGCTGGCGGATCAGTCGCTGAGCGCCGTGAAGCGCATGGAAACGCTGGCGGCGGTGGCGCAGACGATTTCCGCCGAAAGCTATTTGGAGCGCATTCTGCAGGCAATTTCCGAGATGGTGGCGGAGACGCTGGATTCCGCCGTATGTTCGATTCTTCTCATCGATGAAGAAAAGAAAGAGCTCACGGTAAGCGCCGCGCGGTGTTCGTCGCCGGATTACATGCACCGCATGCCGATTCGGATGGAGGGCTCCCTGATCGAAACCGTGATTCGCGACGGACAGCCGGTGATCATCCGCGACATTCATGCCGAGAAGGGATACCGGTATCCGGAGCTGGCGCGGAAGTCGGGGCTGACCTCGGCCCTCGCGGCCCCGCTGCTCTCGATGGGGAAGACTATCGGCTCGATTAATATCTACACGCACGAATCGCGCGTCTTCACGGATGAGGAAGTCGGGTTTGTAACTGTAGTGGCCGGGCAGGCGGCAATCGCGATCAAGAACGCGCGGCTGATGTCGGAAACGCTCGACATGAAGCGCACGCTCGAAGCGCGCAAGCTGATCGAACGGGCGAAAGGTATTCTGCAGTTCAAACACAGCCTCACGGAGGAAGAGGCTTATCTGCGGCTGCGGAATGAAAGCCGGCGTTTGCGGCGCTCCATGCGGGATCTGGCGGAGGCGGTCATCCTCGCCGACGACCTGAACCGTAAGGAGGGGGCGGCCCGGCCGGTGGTCCGCGAAGACACGGAGATCATGTAGAGAAATTTCGGACGTGCGCGCCTGGCACAACCCCGGCGCGCACGCTCACCGAATCTGCCCGCGATCGCCGGCCCACAAACGAACTCGCACTCTCGGATAGACTACTCAAGAGGAGAAACCAACCATGAGAGTAGCGAGTACAGTTTTGATCACGTTATCCTGCGCGGCCCTGGCCTTCGCACAGGGCGCTCCGCCCGCCAGCGGACGCGGCGCGGGAAGAGGCGGCCCGCGCCTGCAATTCTCCGTCACCTCGAACGCATTTCCCGATGGCGGAATCATCCCGATGCTGAATGCGGGACGTGGCGACAACAAGTCCCCCGATTTTGAATTCCACTGGGACCTCGGAACCAATCCCACCAGCACGCCGGATACCGTCAAGACCTACGCGGTGATTCTGCATGACGTGGAGAACTCCTCGAACAAGACCACTACGGATACGCTCCACTGGTCTGCCTTCAACATTCCCGGCGCCGCGAAAGGCCTGCCCGCGGCCCTCGGCACCGGCGATCTCCCGGATGGCACGCGCAACGGCCCCGGCATCATGGCCTCCCGCGGCACGCCGGGCTATTTCGGACCGGGCGCTCCGGCGGGACCGATTCATCATTACATTTTCGAGTTCTACGCTCTCGATACAAAGCTCGACCTGCCGGCCAACACCACGCGCGATGAGTTGCTGAAAGCGATGGACGGTCACGTCGTCGGTAAAGCAGCCTATACCGGTCGCTTCCCCGGACCGGGCGAATAGCGGCCACACCGAAAGGAAGAAACCGGGACTCTCCTGCGTCGAAAGGCCATGAGAGTCCTTTTTTATTTGCTCTTCGCCGCGACGGCATTCGGACAGGCGCTCACCTTCGATGCCGCCTCGGTAAAACCCAACCACCTCGAAGATCACATCGTTTCGATTGACGTCGGCCCCGGCGGCCGGTTCGTGGCCCGCGGCTACACCCTGAAGCTCCTCATCCAGCAGGCATACGAAATCAAAGGATTCCAGATCCTCGGCGGCGCAAGCTGGCTCGATGTGGATCGCTTCGATATCTCCGCGCGTGGCCGTGCCAACGCCACCCGCCATCAGGTCAATCAGATGCTGCAGTCCCTGCTTGCCGAACGCTTCGGACTCAAACTGCACGCGGTCCAGAGCGAAATGCCCGGATTCGCACTCGAAGTCGCCGTCGCAAAGCCGAAACTCACCCCTTCGCAGTCGTCCGAAGAAGATCAGGCGGCCCGGCACGAAGAAACGGGCGCTTTGGCCGGCATCGGTTTTTCCATGCCATCATTCGCGAAAATGGTCGGGGCCTACATCTCAAAGCCGGTGGTGGACAATACCGGCATGAAAGGGCTCTACGATTTCCGAATTCACTGGACCGAGCGCGCCGACCAGGTTTCGGAACAGTCCGACGGCATTTCGCTGATCTCCGCCCTTCGGGATCAGCTCGGGCTCAAGCTGGTTTCAAAACACGTCATGGCCGATCTCGTCCAGATCGACGCCGCGTCCCGGCCAACCGCCGATTGACTGCGCATCAATGCTGGGAAATACTCAACGTGTTTCCATCCGGATCCTGAAACCACGCCACCTTCGCTCCGCCCGGCGCAGTCCAGATCCCGAGTTCATCCTGCTGCATCCGCTCATATCGCTGAAACCGCACGCCCGCGGCCGTTAAGGCCTTGACCGCGGCCGCAATATCCGGCACGCTCCACCCCAGCACGGTGTAAGGGGCGGCGGCCACCTCCTTCACCATAGTTACCCGCAGCATCGTTCCGCGCGCATCGAAAACCAGCGCGAACGGCAGTTCCTCGGAGACCAGCGGCAGCCCCAGCGTGTCCCGATAAAATCTCTTGGCCCGCTCCGGATCCGAAGCGGCGATAAAACCAACAAGGTTGTGATCCGCCAGCCGGAATTCTTCACTCATAGCCCGATGATCGCCCGTTCGCGCCTCTGTCGCAATCCCGCTTGTGCGACATATGATATCGGTATTGCGACAACCCGTCCTCACCGGATACGATCCCCGCCGCGGCGTCTCGATTTCCACTCTGGCTTACGAATATCGAGCCGGTCATCGCGTGAGTGAACACGCCCACGGCGCCGGCCAGCTGATCTATGCGACCTCCGGCGTGATGCACGTGGCTGCCGGAACCGGCGTCTGGCTCATCCCGCCGCACTTCGGCATCTGGATTCCCGCCCGCACCCTTCACTCCATCCACATGCCTGGCGCTGTTTCCATGCGCACCCTCTATATCCGGCGCGTTTTGGCCGCGCGTCTGCCGCACGCCTGCGCCGTCCTTCACATCACGCCGTTGTTGCGCGAACTGATCGTCGAGGCAGTGCGCGTCCGCGAGCTCCGCACGCGCAATCGCCTCCACTGCGCTCTGCGCGACCTGCTCATCTCGCAGCTCGAAGCCGCTTCTCCCATGCCGGTATCCCTGACTCTCCCGAGGGATCGCCGCGCCCGCGCCATTGCGGACGCCGTGATGTGCAATCCCGGCGATCGCCAGTCGTTTGCAGCGCTCTGCCAATCGGCCGGCGCCGGCGTCCGCACCATGCAGCGCATTTTCCGCCGCGAAGCCGGCTCGGACTTCGAATTCTGGCGTCGCCAGGTTCGCCTGATGAAAGCGATCGAACTGCTCGTCTCCGGCCGATCCGTGAAAGAAACTGCGGCGGCGCTCGGCTATCGCCAGCCCACCGCGTTTGTCGAAATGTTTCGCGGCATTCTCGGCAAAACTCCCGGCGCCTGGCTCAAATCCATTTGACGCAGCCCCCTGTTTCCTTTGCTATCGTGGACGCATGAAAATGCGCCTTTGACGAACCATCTGGACCAAATTCCGCGTCCGAAATCCATCGTCACAACCTTCGTGCTGGATGGTCAGGAGCATCCCATCCGTCCCGGACTTCGCATTTCCATCCCCGGCGCGTTCGACCGCGAGATCGTGCCGGAATAGCTCTGCTGTTCTGATCTGTGTGCATCCGTGTTCATCTGTGGCCAACCGGTTCCAACGAAGTTGAACTTTTATTTCCCCTGCTTTCAATAAACCTTGTTCAATAAACGCCGAAATCCCTTGACACCGCCTGTATCCTCACACCAGAAAGGATCCCGATGTCCTCCCTCAAACACGATCTCTTCGCCGGCAGCTTCATTCGCCCCGGCGAACAGCGCGATTACAACGAGCTTCGCGCCGAACTCCACCGCCGCTTCGCACCGGCCGATGTCCTCGAACAAAGCCTCGTCGATGAAGTCCATCGCGCCATGTGGCGCCTCCGCCGCTGCGCACGCATTGAGGCCGAGCTCAGTCCGGTATTTGTCGGTGACACGGCGATTCACGACCCCATGGAGGCCATCGGCGAAGTCTCCGAAAGAATCCAGATCGCTGTCGACCGCCCCCGCGCTCAGGCCCACCGCATTCTCCACCGCTGCACCGCCGAACTCCGTAAGCTCCAGTCGGGGCGCGACGCTCAGTCGTCTGAGCCCGAAGAAACTCAGCGGCCCGAAGCAGCCCCGAGGCCCGAAATAACAAAACAAAGCCAATTTGATCCTCCCACCGCCCGCAACGCCGAATGTCCCTGCGGCTCCGGTGAGAAATATAAAAGGTGTTGTGGAAAGGGCGCACCGCCGCTGCTCTTCGCTGCCTGATCGCGACCGTCGGCTCAGAGCTGAATCCCCGTGCTAACTGTGGCCCAGTATCGGGTGCGGGCGGTACGGATCTTCGAGTGCCTTTAACTCGTCGCCGTCCAGCCTGAGCGAAAGCGCCGCAATCGCGTCGTCGAGGTGTCCGGGTTTCGATGCTCCAACGATCGGAGCCGTCAGACCCGGCTGATGCAGCAGCCAGGCGAGAGCAATCTGCGCGTTTGGAACACCGCGCCGCTTCGCGATTTCGCTCACGCGATCCACTACGGTGAAATCGCTCTCCTGATAGTAAAGTTCGTGAGCAAACGCGTCTGTCTTCGCGCGGCTCGTTTCACCGAACTCTTTGCGGCTGCGATTGCCGGCGAGGAATCCGCGCGCCAGCGGACTCCACGGAATGATCGCCACCCCTTCCGCGCGGCACAGCGGATTCATCTCCCGCTCTTCTTCCCGGTAGACCAGATTCCAGTGGTTCTGCATCGTGGCGAAGCGCGCCAGCCCGTTGCGCTCGGAAACGCGGAGCATCTGCGCAAACTGCCAGGCATACATGGATGACGCTCCGATATACAGCACCTTCCCCGCGCGAACCAGCCCGTCGAGCGCTTCGAGAATTTCCTCAAATGGCGTCAGCGGGTCGAGCCGGTGGATCTGGTAAAGATCGACGTAATCGAGCTGCAGGCGCTTCAGGCTGGCGTCGATCGCGTGCCGGATGTGCTTCCGCGAGAGCCCGCGTTCGTTTGCAGATGGCCCCATCGGATTGAATACCTTGGTGGCGATGACCACCTGCTCACGCGGAATCGCGAGTTTCCGCAGCGCATTGCCGAGAACGGTCTCGCTGGCGCCGTCGGAATACATATCGGCCGTGTCGAAAAAGTTGATGCCCGCCTCCCACGCCCGCTGGATGAACGGAATACTTTCGGGCTCATCGAGAACCCACGGCCGCCACTTTGAGGTCCCGTAGGTCATGCACCCGAGGCAAAGCCGGGAAACCTGTACGCCGGCGCGGCCGAGATTGATGAGTTCCATAGCTGGTCCCAGTATCACGCGCGAGCGCGGCTTCCTCAGGAGGCAACAATAAACAATCGCCGGAAGGAGAAGAGAACGTCACCCGAACTCGAAGCGGGATAATGCGGACGCAGCCGCTCCGCGTATTCCGCCAAAAACCGCTTCTGCTCCGCCTCGTCCCGAATTGCCCCCAGATAAGGACGCAAGCCGGTGCCTTTGTACCATTCGACGATTGCCTCGAAATTCGGCATGATCTGCAGATAGTCCGTAGCCCACAAATCGAGAGAAGACGCATGCGGCGCCAGAATTTCGTGATACCGCTCCAGGGGATGCGAGAGCCATTCCTCCGCACGGCCTTCCGGGAACCATCGGCGCCACGCCGGGTCCGCGGCCTGCTCGCGCATCACCGCGTTCGGGGTCGCGTCATAAGCTGGCATCTGAATGGCAAGCACTCCGCCCGGCCTCAGGTGCCCGAGCAGCCGCGGAAAAAGCGTCGCATGATCGGGAACCCATTGCAGCGCGGCGCTCGAGAAGATCACGTCGAACGTCTCGCGGGTCCCGCCGTAAACCCACTGCGCGATGTCCGCAATCTCCCACTCACGGTCGGGCCATGCCGCCCGCGCTTTTTCGATCATGGCGGGCGAGTTATCGATACCGAGAATCGACGCCTCCGGCCATCGTTCCGCGCAGACATCGGTGCTGTTGCCGGGACCGCAGCCGAGATCGACGATACGCCGCGGATTCACAAGCCGGATGCGCTGCGCGAGATCGTACGAGGGGCGGGTGCGGAGGTCTGAATACCGTAGGTACTGGGCGGGGTTCCAGACGGCCATCGCTGATCAGCGTAGCAAAACGGAAACGCGATACAATCCGGAACGAATGAAGATCGGCATTCCGGCAGCATTCCTGCTGTGCGCAACGGCTCTCGTCGCTCAGACGAACGTTGTTCACACCGATACGGATCCGAAATTCGACGCCGCATCCGTGAAGCCGGTCACCTCGGGCGGCATCGACCAGAGGCTCGAAATCGACGCCTCCCGTTTCTCCGTGCGCGCGATTCCGCTCGCGAATCTTATCCTGCAGGCGTTCGATATCAATCAATATCAACTGAGCGGAGCCCCGGCCTGGATGAACAGGAATCTTTATGCCATCAATGCCTCAATTGCTGGACCCGCAGATCGAGCCCAGGTGATGGAGATGCTTCGCAATCTGCTGATGGAACGCTTCCACCTGAAGACGCACTTCGAAACCCGGCAGACGAAGGTCTACGAACTGGTGCTGGATAAGGGCGGATTGAAAACGGCCGGCGAAGGACTCAACTGGCGCACGATTCCGGAGCTTGTCAGATTTCTCAACATGGGCACGGGTCCGGGCGCGGTTGGCTGGCCGGTTATCGACCGGACGGGACTCTCGGGCGAATACGATCTCCGCCTGAAGATCGAGATGAAGGCCGATCCCGATGGCCGCAGCGGTACCTGGTCAGTCGACTATCTCGCGGAACTGCCGCGGCAACTCGGATTGCGGCTGCAGCCGGCGCGAGACGATTATAGGTTCCTGGTCATCGATCATGTCGAAGAGCCCACGGCGGAGTAATTAGCCGAAAGTTCGGTGGTCCTGCCGGCGAAACGCGATACAATCCGGGACTGATGAAGATCCGATTTCTGACCGCATTCATCCTGTGCCCGCCTGCGCTGATCGCCCAGGTAAATCCTGTTCAGGAGCTCATCGAGGCCGCGCGCGCCGATTCGCCAAAGCTGGCGGAACTGCTCGCCCGCAAGGATTCGTTCGGCTACCGGATTCCGGAACTCGCGGGCCGCGATGGCGTCGCTGTTTGGGGCCAGGAGTTTCTGTTCGCGGTCGAGAGCCCGTCTGAGGCTACTGTCGTGATCGATGGCGAACCCGCCGTCCCGATGAAGCGCGTGGCGGGCACCAATTATTGGTATCTCCTGAAGATGATGCGGCTCGGCACCACGCACCAGTATCATTACTTCGCGAGCGGCCGCGAGATTGGCGGGTATCAGGTCGCCGGATACAACCCTGATTCGTACCCGCAGCCTGACGTGCCGCACGGAACCCTCAGCGAGCGCAAAACGCTCGAGAGCAAAATCTATCCGGGGATGAAGTCGAATTACTGGGTTTACGTGAACGCCGGCGCGGACCTCGTCAACGGCGCGCCGCTCATGGTGTGGCAGGACGGCGAGACCATCGTCGGCAATCAGGACTGGATGCGGCTGCGGCTCCAGACCGTGTCCGACAATCTCGTGGCTCAGAAGAAGATTCCGCCGATGGTGCATGTTCTCATCCAGCCGGGTACCGGCGGCCAGGAAGCTCGCATGATGCGCAGTATCGAATATGACACCGTCTCGGATCGCTATGGCAAATACCTGATTGACGAAGTGCTGGCGGACGTGCAGAAGACGTATAGGATCCGGCAGGACGCCTATTCGCGGGCCATCGCCGGAGCATCTTCAGGCGCGATCTGCGCCCTCAACGTGGCCTGGTATTACCCCCAGCAGTTCAGCCGCGTGCTGTCGCATATCGGGAGCTATTCGGCAATCCAGTGGCATCCAGAGAAAAATCAGGATGGCGGCTACATCGTGGCGTTCCGCGTGCGGCGCGAGCCGAAGAAAAATATACGTGTCTGGATGTCGGATGGCGCTGACGATATTGAGAACAACACCGGAAGCTGGCCGATGAACAACATCCAGCTCGCCAACAGCCTCAAAATGCGCGGCTATGATTTCCATTTCCGCTTCGGCGTGAGCATGCACGCGATCGCGCAGGGCGCGCTCGATCTGCCGGAATCCCTGACCTGGCTTTGGCGCGATTACGATCCCGCAAAGACCGGGCAGATGTACGAGATGGAGCCGTCCGAAAAGGCGAAGCCGCTGTTCCGAGTCAGCATCGCGAATCGCGATGCGTGGTAAGCCAAATGAAACTCAAGCCGAGAGGAATGGGGTTCTCCCGATAACCGCCGCCTGCGGCTGACGACTCCTGACAAATAAGCGCCGTGATTTCGCCGGCGCCGGAGTTGGCATGAATCGTCATCGCGCGTTTGCATTCGTCCTCATTTTTCCCGAGCCGCGGTGGAAGTCATGAGGAACTTCTATCAATTCGATCCGGGGCTGGAATCGCCGGAGATCGTCCGTATGCTCGTCGAGATTCCGAAGAATTCGAACCATAAATTCGAGTTCGATCCCGCGCACGGCGTTTTCCGGCTCAGCCGCACGCTCTATTCGCCCATTCACTCTCCGGGCGACTATGGCTTTATTCCCGGCGCCGTGGCGGAAGTGGCGACCCGCTCGATATTCTTTGCATGGTCAATGCGCCCAACTATCCGGGCATCCTGATCTACGTGCGACCGGCGGCAGATAATTTCTTTGACAACAGTTTCCAAGTAAACTAATATCGGAATATGAAAGCGCGGATGCATCCCGCCTCCCTCGAAAGCCATACCGGCTACTGGCTCCGGATGATTTCGAATCACGTTTCGCAAAGCTTTGCGCGCAAGGTGGAAGGGAGTGGCGTGACAGTGGCGGAGTGGGTGATGCTCCGCGAAATGTATGAAGCGGGCCAAACATCGCCCAGCCGGCTCGCGGCTTCGACCGGACTTACGCGCGGAGCAGTCTCTAAACTCATTGACCGCCTCGTCCAGAAGAAGCTGGCCACCCGCGCGGAGGCCGATGAAGACCGGCGATACCAGGATGTCGAACTCACCCCTGCAGGCCGCGCGCTGGTGCCGAAACTGGCGGAACTCGCCGATCTTAATGACGAAGAATTTTTCTCCTGCCTCACGGCGGACGAGCGGGCAAGCCTGATCGCGGCGCTGCGCAAACTCGCGGCGGCCAACAAGCTCAAAAAGATCCCAACCAACTGAAAGGACGAAACAACATGACTACGGCAGTAACGAAAACCATCCAGATCGCGCGGAGTGCCGCGGAAAGCTACGATTTCCTCGCCGACCCGGCCACAATGCCGCAGTGGGCAATCCACAATGTTATGGCGATTCGCGATCTGGGCAACGGCCGATGGGAAATGGACACGCCGCGCGGGAAGGGGACACTGATTCCGCACTACGAGAAACCCGGCGGGATTCTCGATCACGAATTCGTCGATGCAAACGAAGGCCGCTGGCGCGTGACTGCGCGCATTGTGCCGGTCGCGCCGTCCGAATCGGTCTATATCATCACGCTGCCGAAACCGGATACGCTGCCGGCGGAGATGTTCGAGACAGGGATGCGGCTGATGGACGACGAGATGGCCGCGCTCAAAGCTTGCATCGAATCGCTGCCCACCGCGGGCGCGCCTCGTCAGGTGGTGGAAGCGCTCTACGAGGGCTTTCGGCAGCGGGATATGGCCAAAGTCTTCAGCCTGCTCGCACCGGATGTGGAGTTCCTGCAGTCGGAGGATTTGCCCTGGGGCGGTGTCTACCGCGGCCACGAAGGCGCGCGCGAGTTCTTCGGACGTCTGCTGTCGCATGTGCGCTCGGCGGTGTCGATCGAACGTCTGGTCGCCGCCGGGGATCAGGTGGCGGCAGTGGGATGGACCGAAGGCAGCGTGAATGCGACCGGGGCGGCATTCCGCGTGCCCGTTGTGCACCTGTGGCGCGTGAGGGCGGGAAAGATCGTTGGGGCGCAGTTCTGTATTGACCACCCTGAGATGTTTCAGGCGCTCGCGGCACATTCGTAGGCTGGAGCGACCCGGCCGGCCGCTGCTTCCCGGCGCGGCGTGGTTAGCAGAATCACGAATCGTTACAGCCCGATGACCGTCGCTTCGTTGCTGTGATAGTATGCCGTTGGAAACGGAGGCATCCGTGAAAGTTTACGAGACGAAGGACATCAGAAACGTCGGCATTGTAGGTCACGGCCACTGCGGAAAGACTTCTGTAGTGGCCGGTCTTCTTTTTGCGGCTGGCGCAACCCCCCGCCTCACGCGAGTCGATGAAGGAAATACCATTACCGACCACGATGAGGAAGAGATTCAGCGCAAGCTGACCATATCCACCTCGATCGCCTCCATTGAGTGGAAAAAAACCAAAATCAACATTCTGGATACTCCCGGATTCAATCTGTTTACGAACGACGCCTATGCGACCCTGGTTGCCGCGGACGCGCTCGTGATCGTGGTCGACGCTGTGGCCGGTGTGCAGGCGATCACAGAAAAGATGTGGGCCTACGCCGATCAGCGTGGGCTGCCGCGGGCGATTGTCATCAATAAGCTGGACCGCGAACGCGCCAGCTTCGAGCGGACGATGGAGAGCATCCATGAGCGCTTCGGCCGCTCGGCGATTCCGATCCATCTGCCGATCGGCAACGAAAAGGATTTCACGGGCGTCGTGGATCTGGTCCACATGAAAGCCCACACGTTTGTGCCGGATGGCGATGGCAAGTCCAAAGAGGGCGAAATCCCGTCATCGCACGCCGAGGAAGCGAAAAAAGCTCACGAAGAACTGGTGGAACTGGTGGCCGAGGGCAAAGACGACCTCATGGCCGAATTTTTCGATACAGGCACCTTGCCCGAGGAACATATCGTCGCGGGGCTGGATGAAGAGATGCGGAAAGACCTCGTCTTCCCGGTACTCTGCATGAGCGGATTGCACGACGTGGGCTCAGACCGGCTGCTGGACCTGATCGTGGAGGCGTTCCCTTCGCCCCTCGACCGGCCCCCGGCGAAGGTGCTGTTGAATGGTGCGGAGAGTGAAAGGATCTGTGCCGATTCCGGTCCGGTGGCGGCCTACGTCTTCAAGACGACTGCGGACCCCTTCGCCGGGCGCATCTCTTTCTTTAAGGTGCTCTCGGGTGTGGTGAAGAATGATGCCAATCTCTTCAACACGAAGCGCGACTCCACGGAACGGCTTTCGCATATCGGAACCCCCTTGGGCAAGACGATCCAGCCTGTGGGCGAACTGCACGCGGGAGACATTGGGGCGGTCGGCAAACTCAAGGAAACGCTGACCGGGGATACCCTGGCCGACAAGGCTTCGCCGGTGATCTTCCCCTCGGTGAAAACTCCGGAGCCCTCAATCGCATTTGCCGTGGAAGCGAAGAGCCGGAACGATGAAGACCGGATGGGGAACGCCCTCCATAAGCTGCTGGAAGAGGATCTTTCGCTGCGGTTCTACCGCGATCCACAGACCCGCGACTTCCTCGTGGCCGGCACCGGGCAGCAGCACGTCGAGATCGCGGTTTCGCGGCTGAAAAAGAGATATGGGGTGGATGTGACGCTGAAGCCGCCGCGCATCCCCTACCGGGAGACGATCCGCGGGAACGCCGACGTGCAGGGCCGGCACAAGAAGCAGACAGGGGGACACGGGCAGTTTGGCGATTGCTGGATCCGTATGGAGCCGCTGCCGCGCGGGGGCGGGTTTGAGTTCGCCAACGAGGTTTTCGGGGGCGCAATTCCCAAAAATTATATTCCAGCAGTGGAAAAAGGGATTTTGGAAACGGCCGAACGGGGCTATCTCGCGGGCTATCCCATGGTCGATTTCAAGGTGACAGTGTATGACGGTTCATACCATGACGTGGATTCGTCGGAACTGGCGTTCAAACTAGCGGCAAGAAAGGCATTCCGGGCGGCGATGGCGACCGCGAAACCGGCCCTCCTTGAGCCCGTAATGAACGTGGAGATACAGGCCCCGGTGGAGTACGCCGGGGACCTGATGGGCGACCTGAACGGACGGCGCGGACGCATTTCCGGCATGGATACGCAGGCGGGGACTCAAATCCTGCGGGCGAACGTGCCGATGTCGGAAATGCTTTCTTATCAGAGTGATCTGACGTCTATGACCCAGGGCAGGGCGTCATTCACGATGGAGTTCGATCACTACGATTACGTGCCGCAGCCGCAGGCGGAAAAGATCGTGGCGGCGGCCAGGGCAGCCCGCACCGGTGAGGAAGAGACCGAGGACGAATAGTCCTCGTAACCTGTTGCCGAAAGTTTGTAACCGGATGTAAAGACGGGTTACAGGCCGATAAAGGCCTGTGATAGCCTGTTAGGCGAGAGATTGATTGCAGCCGAGGCGGAGGCCTGACCGGGCCTGGAACTCGGATCTTGAATTCTGCCTGAAGGAGACTGAATGGCCCGGCGTCGCAATACACCTCCGTCACTCTGCCGCCGCCCTCTTGCAGCCGCTCTCAGCGGGTTTTTGTTAGTAATTCCGCTTTATTCGCAGCAATCCGGCATCCAGAGTTCCTTCCTCCCGGCAATCATCCGCACGCCGGCTCCGGCGGGCATGCTTCCCGACATCAGCGAGACAGAACACCTCCCCTACCTCACCGAGGTGACCCGCGAGAATCAGGGGGCGTCGGTATTTCATCCCAATCCTTCCGATCTTCTGATTCAGCAGGCGGAGGAAAAGTTTCGAAGCGGGACGCGCGCCTACACGGCGAGCGATTATGATCGCGCCCGCGCAGATTTTGACGCCGCGATAGAGCTGATGCTGCGCGCATCCGATTCCCCTACCAACCGGACGTTGTTCGAGCACACGCTCGACAATATGATCGACACGATCAACCGCTACGATCTCACTTCGATGGGAGCGGCGGTGACAGACGACACGCCGGGATTCGACAAGGCACCGATCGACGATATTTCCGGCATGACCTTCCCCGTAGATCCGCGGATCAAGGACAAAGTCGAGACGCAGATCAAAAACACCGCTTCGGTGCTGCCGCTCACGACGAACGACGCCATTCTGGGCTATGTCAACTATTTCAGCGGACGCGGGCACAAGACGATTGAGAACGGGCTGATCCGGGCGGGCCGCTACGAGCCCATGATCACGAAGATCTTCGCGGAAGAGGGCATTCCGCCGGAACTGATCCGGCTGGCGCAGGCGGAATCGGGCTTCATGCCGCGCGCAGTATCGGTTGCCGCTGCCAAGGGGATGTGGCAGTTTGTGAAGTTCCGCGGAAATGAGTACGGCTTGCAGCAAACGCAGTACACCGATGACCGCCTCGATCCCGAAAAGGCCACTCGCGCGGCGGCGAAGCATCTGCACGATCTCTTCAACGAATTCCACGACTGGTATCTCGCGATGGCGGCCTACAACTGCGGGCCGGGCGTAATTGAGAAGGCCGTGGAGCGGACGGGGTATGCGGATTTCTGGGAGCTGCGGTCGCGCGGCGTGCTCCCGAAGGAAACTGCGAATTACGTGCCGATTATTCTGGCGATGACGATTGTCGCCAAAAATGCCCCCGAGTACGGGATCTACGATCTGGCGCCGGAAAAGCCGGTGGAGTATGACACGCTGACCCTCGGCGCCAACGTGAATCTGGGGCTGATCAGCGATCTGACGGAGACGCCGATCCCGGAGCTGCAGCAGCTCAATCCCGCGCTTCTGCGGGGAACGGCCCCGGCTGGCTACGACCTGCATGTGCCTAAAGGGATGCTGGACGACGTAAAAGAAGGTCTGGCCTCTGTTCCGGCAGCCACACAGGCGACCGCCCGTCTGCATAAGGTAGAGCCGGGCGAGAGCCTGGCGGATATCGCGCAGCGTTATAAGTCGACAACCACGGCAATTGCCGGGGCAAACGGCCTCGAAAAGGGCGCGACCTTGAATGAGGGTGACCGTTTGGTGATACCGGCGGCTTATCACGAAACTCCGGTCAGAACGGTGCGGACGACGGCCTCCCATTCGCGCGGCAGATCGACCAAAACCGTGCACAAAGCGTCGGCCAAAGCGCCGGCCACCAGGTCCGCGGGGACTCTCGTGAGCGAGACACACACGAACGCGCGGATTATGCGCTAAAAAATTCACGCACAGTGTTGCGTACACGTGAAAAACAGGTATGCTATTGGTGATCAAGACCGATCAGGAGGCTGAATGTTCGACGATCTGAAGCTGATAGCCCGTGACGAAGACGAGATGGAAGACTTCCGGGGATACGATGAAGACGCCGGGAGCGAGCCCGCCAAGCTGGACGATTACGAAGACGGACAGCTGGATGACGAAGAGGACGAGATCGTCGTGGTCACGGCCGAGCCGGTCGTGGTGACCGAGATCGTCGAGGTCGTCGAGGATGCTCCGGCAGCCCCCGCGAGAAAGCCAGCGAAGAAAGCGCGGAAAGCGACGTCCGCCCCCGCGAAAAAAGCTGCGGCTCCGGCTAAGAAAGCTGCTGCAAAGAAGAAGGCAGCTCCGAAGGCAGCTAAGAAAGCCGTAAAGAAGGCGGCTCCGAAGAAAGCAGCCGCCAAAACGGCGGCAAAGAAAACGGCTCCGAAAAAGGCAGCCCCGAAAAAGGCCGCCGCTAAAGCAAAGAAGGCGGCGCCAAAGAAAAAAGCCGCTCCAAAGGCCGTGAAGAAGGCGGCTCCGAAGAAAAAAGCCGCCCAGCGCAAAAAGTAAGTTCACGAGAGCCCCGGATCAGCGTCCGGGGCTCTCGTTTTTGGGTTGTTACTTCGCCGGCGCCACGGGTTTGGCGACCACCGAGCGGCATCTTTCAAAAAGCTGGATCAGGGAATCGGCGTAGTCCTCGGCGGATTTCGACGGTTTGCCGGAGAAACCGGCGGCCGCTGAGCTTCCTTTCCCATAGCCGGTGGTTACGGCAATGAATTTCATCAGTTCGAGCGCGATTTCGTCGCGGCTCTTTTCGGGGTCGGCTGCGGGTTTCGTTTCTTCAGGCAAGTGATCCTCTCCTCAATAGTGACTGCAATCCGCCAGCAAGAGGCATGCCGGTAAACGCTCGCCAGTTCATCCGGAAGATGAGGGGCGGAGCGCAGGCGCACCTGCTGGAAGCCGACGATGGCCATTCCTACATCGTCAAATTCCAGAATAACCCGCAGCACCGCCGGATACTCGTGAATGAGTGGATTGCCGGCGAGATTCTTTCGCATCTGCGGATTTCCGCTCCCCGGCAGGAACTGGTGACGGTATCGGCGGCGTTTCTTCGGGAGAATCCCGAGGTGGGGTTTCACGGAGGTGTTCATCGGGCGCCGGTGGAACCCGGATGGCACTATGGGTCGCGGCATCCGGGGACGCCGCGGACCACTGCGGTTTACGATTTCATTCCGGACGCGCTGCTCGCGCAGGTGGCGAACGCTGAGGAGTTTCTGGCGACGCTGGTGTTCGACCGGTGGGTGGCGAACGGGGATGGGCGCCAGGCAATTTTTTTTCGGGCGGAGCTGAAGGACTGGCTCGCACGGCCGGGAATTCCGCCGCGGAAGATGGGATTCGTGGCGCTGATGATCGACCACGGGTTTGCCTTCAATGGGCCGCACTGGGATTTTCCGGAATCGGCGATTACCGGGCTTTATGCGCGCCGCATCGTTTATGAGAAAGTTCGGTCGATCGACGATTTTGAGCCGTGGCTGACGCGGGTCATGCATTTTCCGGAAGAGGTGCTGGACCGGGCGCTGCGCCGTATTCCGCCGGAGTGGATCGCCGGTGAGGAAGATGCGCTCGAAGCGATGCTGGAGGGGCTGCTGGCGCGGCGGAAGCGGCTGCCGGATCTGATGAGGGCATGCCGGGCCGGAGCAGCGGGGCCCTTTCCGAAGTGGGTGAAGGATTAGGCCTGACCGATTTCTTCCGCGATCAGGCGGCAGGTGTACGGGGCGAGGAGGATGCCGTTACGGAAGTGTCCGTAGGCGGCCCAGGTGTTTGTGCCGGGGATACGGCGGATGACGGGACCGGTGTCGGACGCGGGCCGGAGGCCGGTCCAGCAGTTGGTGGGCTCAAGGCCGGCGAGTTCGGGGACAAGATCGGCCGCGCGGCGGCGGATTGCTTCGACAATTTCCGGGTGAACGGCGCGGTCAAAGCCCGCCATTTCCATGGAGCTTCCGGCGATCACGGAGCCGTTTTCGCGCTGGATCAGATACGTGTGGGCGTCACGCACAATGGCCGGGAGCAGGCCGGGCGAGAGATCGAACGAAATCAGATGGCCGCGCACGGGGTAAGAGCGGGGCAGTCCGGGCAGCAGTTCCGAGCTCCAGGCGCCGCAGGCGACCACGATGCGGTCCGCCGCGAATTCGCCGTGCGCGGTGCGGACGGCGTTCGGAAGGAGTTCGCTGACGGGCTCGTGCTCGTGGATCTGAACCTCGTAGCGACGGCACACGGCGCGCAGCGCGTCATTAATGCTGAGAGGATCGACGACGGCGTCATTCGGGTACCAGCGCGCGCGGCGGCCGCGAAAGTCGCAGGGCGAGGAGTGGATGCCAAGTGCCGCCTGGAGCGCGGCCTTCTCCTCAGTGGCGGCGAGATCAATGGCTCCGCAGCGGCGATATTCGAGGCTGAATCCCGAATCCTCTTCAAGATCGCGTACGAATTCGGGATAAAGATCGAGGCTGGCGAGGGCCATGCGAACAAGCGCCGGATCAGAGGCGGCATCGATTTCGCCGCCGGGCGCCAGCATGCCCGCTGCGGCCCAACTGGCTTCATGAAGAACTTCGCGGCGGTCGAAGACGGTGACCTGCCAGCCCTGGCGAGCGAGACGCCAGGCGGTGGTCAGTCCGATTATGCCGGCTCCGGCGATAGCGACAGTTTTCATAGTCAGTGAGCGGGGATCAGCTCCGCGTCCGCAGCATCGGCGTTCCCGCTGCTTCCCGCGATGAGAACGGACCCGTCCTGGAGCACTGTTGCGGTGTGGCCGAGATGGAGGCCCCTGAGTGTTGGACCGGCCGTAAAAGTTCCGGTGGCGGGGTCGTAGAGATCGGATGGCAGGAGCGGCCGGCCTGGGATCCCTGGTACGCCACCGGTAAGCAGCACTTTTCCATCCGGCAGCACGGTGGCTTCGGAATACATACGGGCAATGGTGAGCGGAGCGCCCGGTTCGAACCTGTCAGCCGCGGGGTCGTAGAGTTCAGTGGTGGAGATCGCCGGGCCGCCGCGGAAGTCAGAGGTTCCGCCCGCGATCAGAACTTTGCCACTCGCCAGAAGAGCAGTGCTGAAGAAGTAGCGGGGCGAAGTCATCTTCGCCGTAGCGTGGAACGTGTTGGATGCAGGGTCGTAAATTTCTGTGGTGGATGCCGCGGCGCCGGGGCCGCCGAGGAGAAAAATCCGGCCATCTTTGAGGCGAATGGCGCTGAACGAAGAGCGAGGTGCGGTCATATCCGGACCAGGCGTGAAGGTCTTCGTGCGCGGGGTGTAGATTTCGGTGCTGGCCAGGAATTTTCGGCCGGAGCCCAGGCCGCCGCAGATGAGGATGCGGCCATCGGGAAGAGCGGCCGCCGCTGCGAACTCCCGGGCTTCGTGAAGACTGCCGGTGGGGGAAAAAGTGCCGGTGGAGGGATCGAAAATTTCGCCGGAGGTAAGCGGCCCGCTTTGTTTGGACGACCCGCCGCTGCCGCCGGCAATGAGGACGGTGCCATCCCGCAGCAGGGCGGCGACATGGTTCTGACGGGCATCGTGCATGGAGGCGGTATTGACGATGGCATGTGTGGCCCAGTCATAGATCTGGGCCGCGGCGAGCGGTTGAGAGTTGTCCACCCCGCCGGCGAGCAGAACAGTTCCATTCGCGAGAAGGGTCGCTGTCTGGTGAGCACGCGGGCTGAGGCCGGAGATCTGAAGCGGCGGAGGATGCAGCGGCATTGGGGCCGCGGCGGGTGATGCCGGTGGGTCAGGCGCTTCCTCAGTCGCCTCCGCTGGCGGCTCTTCGAGCATGGGGGGAGCAACATCGCCGCTGTGCGCGAGTTCGAAGACACCCTCCACCGGGATCGGTTTTCCATCGAGCTGGGCCGGTTCAAAACGCCAGGTTTTCACCACCAGCAGAGCCTGTTTTTCCCAAAGAAGGTCGGTGGCGTCGATTGGAGTAACATCCTGCGGCGTACCCTTTGCATCGACCTGAATGTGGAAGCGAAGCAACTGATCGCCGGTGGCGGCGGGATTGCCGGGGAGCTGGCCGATGATGAGCTCGGGACGGGTGGCGTTCGGGGGCAGAGTGAAATTGAGGCGGGCGCGCTGCCCGGAGTGATCGATTTTATCGTTGCGGGCAAGGATCGAGAAATTCATCTCGATGTTGGCGGGGACGCCAGCCGGCTGACCGTTGTGAGTGCCGGGATTGAAACGCCATTTTTGCATGGCTTCGACGGCTTTTTCGTCGAGGCCGAAACCGGCGCCTTGCCGGATGTGGATGTCGTGCGCCTTGCCGTCTTCACCGACGGTTACGCTGAGCGTGACGGTGGCCTGAACCCGCGCACGTGTAGCTTCGGTGGAGTATTCGGGTTCGCTGCGATAGATGAGAGAGGGCGGGGTATCTGGAGTTTGCGCATGCAGAAGAGCGGCGGCCGCGAGCGCGCCGAGGATCGGGATGAGACGCATGCTTCCTCTATTCGAACACGCCGCGCGGAGTGGATTGGTTACTGGCAGGCGCCGGACTATAAGCCGGTTTCTGTACCCTTGCGGGCGATAGCCATTCATCGCGACCGCGCATTACTGCGCGGTTCGTCGCCGGCATCAAAGCCGGCAGTAGCGACCTACCCGGAAGTATGACGGAGCGGGCCGCTCCTCCTCCCCTATTTGGTCTTGCTCCGCGTGGGGTTTGCCCTGCCGGACGAATTGCTCCGTCCGCGGTGCGCTCTTGCCGCACCTTTTCACCCTTACCCCATTCGCTTGCGGTCCTGGGGCGGTATATTCTCTGTGGCACTTTCCGTAAAGATCCCTTTGAGAGACCCCTCCCGGCCGTTAGCCGGCACGCTGCCCTGTGGAGACCGGACTTTCCTCCCGCCTGCGCGAGCGGCTATCCATCCGGCGCCTGCCAGATTTCAGTTTCTCACGAGGGCGATTGGTCAGCGGCGTTCGAGGATGGCTTCGACGCGGGTGAGGCGAAGTTCAGAATGATGGCGAACATAGGCAGGCCGATAGCGAGTGTTTGTCACGGCCATGTTGGTGGTTCGCTGGCGCCTTCCTTTCAAGAATATCGCAGGCCGGGCCGGGCAACGGATTGGGGCTCTTTATTAAAACTTTTGATCGGGTGTAACGTCGAGCGTATTGGTACCACAGGAGCACATGCGATTCTTATCTGTCAAAGAAGCGCATCGCGTCAACGGCCCTGATTGCCGCGGTGACTGCTTTCACACCCGTCACAACTGAGGCGCAACTGCAGCTGAAGATTCCGGACCTGTTTCCGTTCCTCAACTCCAGTGGCACATCCGCAACCCATAACACCGAAGGCAATGGCCAGATCGATACCAGCGGGCCGTTTTTCCAGAGTCTCGGAACAAACGGGCGCAGTTGTTTTTCCTGCCACCGGCCCGATCAGGGGTGGTCGATTTCGGCGGATGGAATGAAGATCCTCTTTGCGCTTACCGCGGGTACCGATCCGGTATTCCGTCCGGTGGATGGTTCGGTCTGCGATCACAACATCAATACCTCGACTCTCGCCGGACGCATCCAGGCTTACCAGCTGCTGACGAGCCGCGGGCTCATCCGGATCGCGATCGACGTGCCGGCGGGCGCGGATTTCCGCGTCGTGTCGGTGCAGAATCCGTATGGCTGCAACAGCACATCGACGATATCGATGTACCGGCGGCCGCTGCCCGCTACGAACCTGAAGTTTCTCACGGCGGTCATGTGGGACGGCCGCGAATCGACGCCGCCCGCTACACCGAAGATCACCTACGCGACGAATCCAGCCGATCTGATGGCGGATCTGGCGCATCAGGCGCTGGACGCGGTGGCGGGACACGCGCAGGGAGCGACGCCGCTTTCGCCACAACTACAGCAGCAGATCGTTGACTTCGAGACACATCTGTTCACGGCGCAAACGCTTGACTTCACGGCGGGCGATCTGACTGCCTCGGGCGCGAGTGGCGGACCGAAAGCCCTCGCCGCGCAACAGTTCTTCGTGGGGATCAATGATCCGCTGGGAGGCAATCCTCTGGGGACGCCATTCACTCCGGAGATTTTCACGCTGTATAAGAGCTGGACGAATTCCAGCGGCTTTGCTTCCGCAGCGCGCGAGAGTGTGGCGCGCGGTGAGGCTGTATTCAACTCGAAGACATTCCAGATCACCGGCGTCGCGGGGCTGAACGATGCGCTGAATTCGCCAGCGATTCCGGGAACCTGCGGGACATGCCATTCCGCTCCCAATGCTGGCGACCATTCGGTAGCGCTCCCGATCAATATCGGGGTGGCGGACACAACCAATTCGCTGGGTGTCAGTTACCTGCCGGTAATCACGCTGCAGAACATCGCGACGGGAGAAACGGTGCAGACGACCGACCCTGGCAGGGCGCTGATCAGCGGTAAGTTCGCGGATATCGGCAAATTCAAGGGGCCGGTGCTTCGCGGGCTGGCGGCGCGGGCGCCCTATTTTCACAACGGGTCGGCGGGCAGCCTGAGCGATGTGGTGGATTTCTACAACACCCGGTTCTCGATCGGACTGACATCGCAGCAGCGAACGGATCTGATCGCGTTTCTGAAGACGCTCTGAGCGAGAGGGTCCGGCGAGGGATACTTCGCCGGACTCCGCGTAAACTGAAAGAATGAGCGACGGCATTGAAGAACGGCAGGAACGGGTGAAGCGGAAAGAGCTCGAAAAGCCGGAGGAGCGCTATGACCGCCTGGATCCTCACGAGCCAGAGGGTTCGGAGCCGGAGCGGCGCGATTCGTAACTGTCAGACGCCGTAGTTTTGCAGGCGAATGCTAAACTCAGGATTACGGCGGCGTAGCTCAGCCGGTTAGAGCGACGGTCTCATAATCCGTAGGTCCGCAGTTCGAGTCTGCGCGCCGCCACCAGCACCTCCTCCAATCAGGCTCCCCGAAAATGCGGGGACTGAATCGTCAGTACCTTCCGCTTTGCTCCTCGACCCTGATAGAATCTCTCCATCTGGAATTTGTAAGGGAATAAATGAGGGTTGATGGCGTGCGTAAATAAGGGGAACTTTGCGCTGGCTGCGGGATTTACTGTTGTTCTGGGGCTGCTGGCTTACTCGACCATTCAAGCCTACCGCCTGCAGCAGACGATCCAGCGGCGTGAAGCAGCGGTTTATCAGGCGCATATTATCCGGGAAAATGCGGTATTCGGGCTGCGTGAATGTATGCGGCGCGGAGCGGCGTACGCACGCGAGTACGTGCTGAACGGGAAGGCTGCGCGCTACGAGTCGCGTATTGCCGCTGTTAAGCGCGACGGCGAAAAGTTGGCCCAGGTGCTGCGGCCGGAAGTCGCCAGAAGCTTTTCCGCCTACATGGATGCGCTGAAAGCTCTGGCGCGGTCAGGTCCGGGCGGCCGCAAAGATGCGATTGCGCGGATTGATTCGTTGCTCGAACCGCTGCGGGTGAGCGCGATCGGAACGCTGGACCGTTCCAGAGCAGAGATGCAGGAGGAACTCAAAGCCGCGGAGAGTGAGGTCCGGGTCAGGCAGGGCGGCATAGTGTGGCAACTGCTGTTGGTGCTGGGCGGATCCCTGCTTGCGGGGCTTGGGATTGCGGGGCTCACAATGCGATACGTGCGTCACGGGCAGCGGGAACGCGCGGCGCGCGGCGCGGAGATGGCGCATCTTTCGGCGCGTCTGCAGGAGGTTCAGGAAGAGGAACGAAGGTTTCTGGCGCGCGAACTGCACGATGAGGTTGGGCAGACGCTGACGGCCCTCCGAATGGAACTTTCGCCGGCGGCCCTGCAGATGCAGAATCCGGATGCGCGAGAGCGCTTACGAAACTGTCAGGACCTTGCCGAGCGAGCGGTGGGAACGGTGCGGCACATTTCTCTGATGCTGCGGCCGGCGCTGCTGGACGACCTGGGGCTGGACGCCGCGCTCGAATGGCATCTGAACGAATTCTCGCGGCGCAGCGGAATTCGCGCGGATTACGTGGCGGACGAAGCGATCCCCGATCTACCGGACGAAAAGCGCACATGTATTTATCGCGTCACGCAGGAAGCGCTGAACAACTGCGAGAAATATTCGCGGGCTACGAGGGTCCGGCTGACCGTGAAGGTGGCCGGGGACTCGATTCTGCTCGAGATCGGCGATAACGGGAAGGGATTTCAACTGACGCGCAGAGGCGTACCGGCACAGGGAACGGGGCTGATCGGAATTCGTGAGCGCGTGAAACGGCTTCAAGGTTCAGTCGTGATCGACAGCAGCCCAGGCGAGGGCACGCGGATCGTGGTGCGCCTGCCGCTGACGCAAAACGAGCTGGATCGCCGAAGCGTTCCTGCCTGAAACGTTGTTAGCTGAGCGCTGGTACGGTACGGATTGTCGGACCAAAGTAGAAAGTTCCTACTCTCGCCAAAGTAGAAAGTTCCGGTTTAGAGGGTTATTGAAAAACCCACATGGTATGTTCGCACAGCTTTGCCGGGGTCGCGCCCGGTGAAAGCGCCCAAAGCCGAGGCGACG
>DASZVV010000258.1:0-5203 GCA_035546955.1 Bryobacteraceae bacterium | reverse complement strand
GCCCATCGGGATGAACCGCCAGGAAGCGCTGCAAATGATTGAGGCGCGCGACCGCACGGGAGTGAAGGCGGGTGAGGCATTCATGGTGCGAGTGCATCCGCAATGGCTGCGGACAGCGGAGATCGTGCGTTCGGGTGAGATCGGCGAATTGCGCACGATGCACTGCGTCTTCGGTTATTTCAATCGCGATGCGGCGAACATCCGCAACCGGCCTGAATACGGCGGGGGCGCCCTGATGGATATCGGCTGTTATCCGATCTTTTTCGCGCGCTGGATCTTCGGCTGCGAGCCGCGGCGCGTCAGCGGGCGCATCGAGCGCGATCCGGACTTCGGCACAGATCACACGACATCCGGCCTGCTCGATTTTCCGAACGGACAGGCTTTGTTCACCACGAGCACACAGATGAATCCATATCAGCGCGCGCAGTTTTTCGGAACCAAAGGCCACGTGGAGGTGGAGATTCCGGTCAATGCCCCGCCCGACCGCGAAGCGCGCATTTTCGTTCGCGTGGGAGCGGAAGATCGCACCGAGACATTCCCGGTCTGCAATCAATACGGTTTGCAGGGCGACGCGTTTGCGCGCGCAATTCTCGAAGATGGGGACGTCCCGGTGAGTCTCGAAAATGCTGCAGGGAATATGGCGGTGATCGACGCCCTGCTTGCCAGCGTGAAGTAGAGGCCGCAAGAGTCATACACTGAAATTTAGCAATCCCAGATAATTGCATGCCATCCAACATTCACCCGATTCGGGAATTCGTCGTCCGTCCTGCTCTGCCTCCGCAGCTCGTGAGGATGCAGCAACTGGCCAATAACATCCTTTGGGCATGGGAACCGCCGATCCGCGCGCTGTTCCGGCGTCTGGATCCGGCGCT
The DNA here is from genome assembly GCA_035546955.1 of Bryobacteraceae bacterium. Lineage (GTDB taxonomy): Bacteria > Acidobacteriota > Terriglobia > Bryobacterales > Bryobacteraceae > BOG-234. The sequence continues at coordinate 4,331 of DASZVV010000258.1, read as the reverse complement.
GTGGAAGGAATCCGGCTACAACCCGATTGTGATGCTGGGGCGCGTTTCCCAGGCCACGCTCGAAAAGATGGCGGCGGATCCGCGCTTCATCGCGCAGTACCAGCTCGCCTGCCAGCGCTTCGACTCGCACATGAAGTATCCGCGAACAACGAGCGACGGCAAGGTGATCGCGTATTTCTCCGCCGAATATGGACTGACCGAGTGTTTGCCGATTTATTCGGGCGGTCTCGGCATTCTTTCGGGCGATCACATGAAATCGGCCAGCGATCTCGACCTGCCGCTGGTGGGCGTGGGGCTTCTCTATCAGTTCGGCTATTTCCGGCAGAATCTGAATGCGGACGGCTGGCAGCAGGAGCGCTACCTCGAAAACGATTTCTACTCTTTGCCGGTGCAGCCGGCCGCCGACGAGGATGGCCACCAGATTTCGGTGAAGGTCGAGCTGCCGACCGGGCCGGTCGCGATCCGGCTATGGAAGCTCGCGGTTGGCCGCGTCGAGATGATTTTCCTCGATACGAACACGCCTGATAACACGCGCCCGGAGGACCGCGGCATCACCGGCCAGCTTTACGGCGGCGATAACGACATGCGCATCCGCCAGGAGATTGTGCTGGGGATCGGCGGCATGCGCGCGCTCGAAGCGATGAAGTATAAACCGACCGTCTTCCACATGAATGAAGGCCATTCGGCTTTTCTCGCGCTCGAACGAATCCGTCTCTTCATTGAACGCCAGGGGCTGAGCTTCGATGAGGCGGTAGAGGCAACTCGCGTCAACAATGTTTTCACCACCCACACGCCGGTTCCGGCGGGAATTGACCTGTTCGATTCCGGGCTGATGTTCCACTATTTCAATCCGTTCTGCCAGAGCGCGAAAATCGAGTTCGAGCGTTTCATGGGCTTGGGGCGGCGCAACGCGAAAGACCCGAATGAGCCGCTTTCGATGGCGATCCTGGCGCTCAACACGTCTGCCTACCGCAACGGCGTCAGCAAACTGCACGGCGAAGTCTCACAGGAGATGTGGAACGATTTGTGGCCCACGCTGCCGGTGGCGGAAACGCCGATCACCTGGGTGACCAACGGCGTGCACGCGCCGAGCTGGATCAACGGCGATTTGGCGGATCTCTACGATCAGTATCTGGAGCCCGACTGGCGCAGCCGCTGGCACGATCGCGCGATGTGGCGTCTGGTGCGCGATATCCCGGATGAAGAACTCCTGGAGATGCACCGCCGGCGCAAGCGCCGGCTGATCGCGTTTGTGCGCGAACGGCAGACCGCGGCCGCGGCGCGGCGCAAGGCGGCGGCTACCGAAGTTCGCACCTCCGCCGAGGTGCTCGATCCACGCGCGCTCACAATCGGATTTGCGCGGCGCTTTGCCACGTATAAGCGCGCCACACTGTTGTTCCGCGATGTCGACCGGTTGCGCAAGATCCTGTGCCATCCCGAACGGCCGGTACAGGTTGTGATCGCCGGTAAAGCCCATCCGCGGGACCAGCCGGGCAAAACGTTTATCCGCGAAATTGCCCAACTGGCGCGCGATCCGCAGCTCTGGAAGCACATCGTGTTCGTGGAAGATTACGACATGAAGGTGGCGCGCGAGCTGGTGCAGGGCGTCGATCTCTGGCTCAATACGCCGCGGCGCGGTGAGGAAGCCTGCGGCACGAGCGGCATGAAAGCGGGGATGAACGGCGTCCTGAATCTCTCGGTTCTCGATGGCTGGTTCGATGAGGGCTATGAGATCTCGGGCGGCTGGGCCATCGGCGACCGCGAGCGGTATTCCGAAGATCAGGACGCGATCCACGCCAGCAGTATTTATTACCTGCTCGAAAATGAAATCGTTCCGCTCTATTACGGGCAGACCGAAAGCGGGCTCTCGAGCGACTGGGTGCGCCGCATGAAGGAATCGCTGATGAACCTGACGCCGCAGTTCGACGCGCGCCGCATGGTGGATGAATATTCCCGCAAGCTCTACGATCCTTCGCATTCCAACTGGATGTGGATGGAGGGCGGCAACTTCGAGGAAGCGCGTTCACGCGCGCGCTGGAATGTGCGCGTGCGGGACCTGTGGCCGCAGGTTCGGTTTGTCGAAATGGGGCCGGCGCCCGAGGCTCCCGTGATGAGCGGCGAGCCGATTCACGTTCGCGCCCAACTGAACCTGGCGGGACTGAAGCCGGAAGATGTGAGGGTGGAATGCCTGATCGGGCCCATCGGAGCCGGCGGCAATCTGGAAAAAACCGAGGTGATCGCGATGTCCGGCTCGCGGCTCGATGGTGAGATGGCGATCTTCGAGCGCGAGATCATTCCCGAACAAACCGGGCGGCTCGGCTACGCCATTCGCGTGAGCCCGAACCACGACGATAATCCGCTCACACGGCCCGTCACCAGCCTGCTGAAGTGGAGCCGCTAGTCGGACACGCGACTCCAACTTTAGTCGCGCCAGCTCAAAACATGACTGACGCCGCCTGTCCGCCGTCTCCACAAAAAAATCCGGCCAGCGCTCTCGGGTGAGAGCGCTGGCCAGGATTTAACGCCGAAATTGTGTATGTCGTTTAATTTCTGGCAGTAGTGACTTTCGGCGTCGCCAGATAGCCTTTGATCGTGTCTTTGCTGACTTCGTTCACCACGATTTCGTACGGCTGCCGGGAACCGGCCACCGCGTAGAACTGCACCGGCTCGTTCGTCGTCTTGTCCTTCTTCTCGATGAACTTGTCATCAGCCATCACAACCATCGTGAAGCGGTTCTTCTTCTGATCGGCCTTCGTCAGCTTCATCTGAATATCGCCGACCTTCTGCATGCCCGCCTTCTTCGAGATGTTGAACTCGTAGATGTTGCGGTCGCCGAGCGCGCGGAGTTCCGAGATCTGCTTCCCATTCGTCGCGATCAGTCCGCTCATCACACCCATGTCGCCGGTCATACGGTCCAGATCGGTGGCCGTCTTATCGGCCTGCGCTTTGGTGGAGGCAAGGTCCGTCTTCACGCCGTCGACTGTCGTATTCACGCCGTCGAACTTCGTTGCCGTATCCGTCTTCACGCCTTCAAGCTGGGTGTTGAACGCTTCCTGCTGGTCGGCTTCGGACTTCTGGATATCCTGCTGCATCTTGTTGAGCGCCGTGTCAGCGTGCTTCGCCGCCAGGCTCTGCGCGCGTGCGATCGACTGGCTGGTGGACTGCTGCTCTTCATCGAGCTTCGCCTGCAGCTCATTGACGGTGCCCTTCAGACTGGCATTCTGCGCGGCCAGTTGCGACTGCATATCCGCCGCCTGCTGTTGCGCTGCACTGTTCACGTCCTGACGCAGCCCCTTCATCTGCGAGTACTGGTAGAACGAAAATCCGGCAAGCGCCACCAGTCCGAGTGTCAGGACAACGGGCAAGCTCGACTTACGCTCATTCACAACTACAGTCGAGGGTGTTTCACGATCGAGAGATCCATCTGCGTTCATATGGGGTACTGCCTCCGGCTACAAAGAAGGCAGCGGAATGGCCAAACCACTGGAGCTTTGTTTTCAGCGGGTTGCAGGACTTAATTCGACACCCATCGGAAAGCGTTACCGAAAATGGATGGGAAGGAATACCGGCTCTGTTAGCCTGGTAGTTCCGAATGATTTCTCTTTCTAATATCAGTAAGCAATATGGGCGTCAGGTGTTGTTTGTCGATGCCTCGTTTCAGTTGAATCCCGGCGAAAAGGTCGGGCTCGTGGGCCCGAATGGCGCGGGGAAAACGACGCTGTTCCGCATGGTGATGGGCGAAGAGTCGCCGGACGATGGCGATGTTTCGGTGCCGAAGAAAACCACGATCGGCTACTTCCGGCAGGATGTGGAAGACATGGCCGGACGGTCCGTGCTGGATGAAGCGATTGCCGGCAGCGGCCGCGCGGGAGATCTGCATCATGAGCTCGAAGCGCTGCAGCGCGCAATGGAAGACCCGGCGCGCGCGGATGAGATGGACGCGATCCTCGCGCGCTTCGGCGATGTGCAGGAAGAGTACGATCACCTGGGCGGCTACACGCTCGAAGCACAGGCGCGGGAGGTTCTGGAAGGCCTGGGATTTCAGCCGGAGTGGATCGATGGCGATGTGGGCGCGCTTTCCGGCGGATGGAAGATGCGCGTGGCCCTCGCGCGCGTGCTTCTCGGACGGCCCGATGTTCTGTTGATGGATGAACCGACGAACCACCTCGACATCGAATCGATCATCTGGCTGGAGCGCTTTCTGAAGTCGTTCGAAGGCGCGCTGCTGATGACGTCGCACGACCGCGAGTTCATGAATCGCATCGTCTCGAAGATTGCGGAAATTGAATCGGGCGAGATCAACACCTACTCCGGCAATTACGATTTCTACG
>DASZVV010000257.1:0-4765 GCA_035546955.1 Bryobacteraceae bacterium | reverse complement strand
GGTTCGCTCCGGCTGGATCCGAACGCGCTGACGGAGGAGGCGCAGCGATTGCCGGGAGACCGGGAGATCGTTCTGTATTGCACGTGTCTGCGGGAATCCACCAGCGCGCACGTGGCCCGGTTGCTGGGCGAGCGAGGGCTGGATGTGTGGGTACTGGAGGGTGGCTTCCGCGCATGGAAGAAGGCGAGACTGCCGGTGGAGGGTGTGCCCGAGGACGAGGTGCTGCTGCTGCCGAAGTTTGTATAGTCAGCTACTTCATGAAACCGCTGGCGCCGCTGCCGGTGGCGGAGAGCTCGTCGTTGAGTGGATCGTCCAGAGCGAGGAGGCGGCGGCCGAGCGGGCTCAGGCGGGACTGCACTTCGGGGCTGACGAGGCGCTTCTGGTATTGCTGCTGTGGCTTATCGCGGCGCGTGAAGTAGACATGCATGGCGCGGCGCTGGCGGTCCGTGAAGTTTTCGCTGCCGCCGTGCCACATGTGGGCGTTCATGACGACGACGTCGCCCGCTTTTCCGGTGACCAGAATTTCGCCATCTGGTTTTGCCCCCGGTTCGGGAGCGCGTCCCCATTTGTGTGAGCCGGGGACGACGCGAAGCGAGCCGTTGCGCGGTGTGAAGTCATCGAGCAGCCAGACGGAATTGCAAACCCAGGAACCGAGTTCGTCGGGGAGCGCGCCGCTATCGACGTGAAGCGGCTGTGCGCATCCATTGTGCGGATTGGCGGAGCGGATGTTCAGGCTGCTGAGTTTGAATTCTGGGCCGAGAACGATTTCGATGGCTTCGAGAATCTCGGGCGTTTCGATAACGGTTTCGAAGAGGCGCCCCTTGTTGACCGCATTGGCGATGCGGCGCGCGCCGGGTTCTGTGCGGAATTCGCCGCCGGCGCTCTCGCCTTCCAGGGCGAAGAGGTCCTCGACGCGATCGTTAAATTCGGCAACGCGCTCGGGTGAGAGCAACGCGGGAAAAAGGAGAAATCCCTGCTCAAGAAGAGTGGCTTTGGCCTGGGCTGATAACACTGTCTGACACCAGTGATAGCACGGATGGCTCGGGCGAGACGCGGATGGTTTCCGCGAGCTCGCGATCGATGAGATCGTGAAGCATCTTCTGAGCCCAGAGCGGGCGGAAAGTATGGCCGCCGTTCAGCACGCGAATGCAGCGCGCCCAATAGCCATCGGGCGGGGGAAGCTGCCCGGCGGTTTCCATTTCGGCGAGGAGCGGCTCGCCTTCGCGGAAGACGAGAGTGACGCGCTTGCGTCCGCGTTCGAAAGCAGCCCATGCCTGCTCGAAATTGCGGAAGCCGAGATGGATGTAAGCGTCGCTGTTGGTGCGGCGGAGGGTTTCGGCGATACGGTGTCTCACACGATTGACGCCGCCGCGGCGGAGGCCGGTAGCGGCCATTTTCATCCAGCCGCTCCAGCCGCCGAAGCCCTCACCGAAGCGCGGGAGGATACGGCGGCGGTCGGTCTCCGGGTCCCAGTAGAGAAGGCTCGGGTTCACGAGGATGGCGGATTGCACGCCGGGGAAGCGGACGATTGCGTGGAATCCCCAGCAGGCGCCGGAGCAGAGGCCGATAACGGTGAAGTACTTCATGCCGGCGTTGCGGCGCAGCGAGTCGAGGGCCTCGGCGATTTGCTCGATCAGGAATTCGCGATAGAGCGAGGGGACGTCGAGTGACTCAGGGCCTTCGCTTTCGCCGATTCCGGGAAGATCCAGGCGCAGCGAGGGAACGCCGCAGGCGGCCCAGCGGCGGGCGGATTCCACCCACATCCGGTTGGGGCCGGTGTGGCGGACACCGCCGGCGTTGAGAAAGACGATTCCGTGCCTGGTAGGGCGTGTTCCGGGGGACGGCTCGGTGAGAACGCCGAACATGCCGGCGCCGATTTCGAAAACGGATTCGTTCGGATGACGGTGATCGGGAAACACCGGCATAGCCGTGTTGCGAATGACGGGGCTGGTGCGGCGGAGAAGGAATCCGGCGATAGTCTGGGTGGTCTCTGGCGAGTAGACGCCTTCGAGGGGACCGGCCATCATGGCGGCATAACCGGCGCCATCCGCAATTGCGGTATCGGGCGAGGACGGGTCCAGAGTTTTTACGATGGCGGGGTCGTGCGGCAGGGCATCCCGCGAGAGCAGCAGGACCGGCATGTTCTTTCCGCGCCAGGAGAGCGTGGATACGTCGAAATCTTCGAGAGCCTTGAGAGTTTCCGGAGCGATGAGGAAGCCGCTCGCGCCGATGCCGGGCATGGGCGGGCGAGGCGCGTCTTCTTCAGCGAGGCATTCCCAGCGTTCCACGTTGGCGGAGGCGTGGATTTCGCGAAGCAGCGTGCGGCCGCGGGCGGCGGGTCCCCAGAGAACAAGCTGGCGGATGCCGGCGCCGCGGGCGGAGGCCACCATGGCGAGCATCGCGCCCAGGTGAACGCCGAGTACGGCGACATCATCGACGGCAGCGGCTGCGCGCAGCGTTTCGACGGCATCGCTGACGGATTGCACCCAGGCGTCGAAGAGCGCCGGATCCTGGGGATCGCCGGAGCTGTCGCCCGCGGCGGGAAGATCGTAGCGGAGCGTGGGGATGCCGAGTTCGGCGAAGCGCCTCGCCATGAATCGCAGCGGACGATAGGCGCAGACTTCTTCCCAACCGAAGGGGGAGACGATGACGAGGCCGAGCGGTGAGCGATCGGCCGCTATATCGAGGTGCGCGAGCAGCGAATAAGCTCCGGACCGGAACCAGAAGTGGGTGGCGCTCACGATGTCTTCTCCACGGGAATCGTGAGGCGCCCTTCCGCATTCATAGCCGTTACGACGAGGCCGGCAGGCAATGGGGCGGGCGCGGTCGGGGTGAGAATGAGCCGGCGAACGCCGCCGGGTTCGACCGGGAAGTACGAATCTTCCGGCAGCATGCCGGGGGCGGAGACGCGGACGGCATTCGCGAAGGCACGGGTTCCGAGCAGAACTTCGATTTCGCCGCCGGGCAGCGCGACGGCCTGCGCGGAAAGGCCGATTTCGGCAATATCGCGGCGGCGGAGATCGCGGCCTGCGGGGAAGCGGAAGCATCGGGCAAAGGCGGGTTCCGCGGCAGTGCGATGGAGGCTCGCGAGGATGAGATCATTCGCGGGCGGGCCGAAGCGGTAGGCGCGCGAGATATCGACGAAGCGGCCCAGAGTTTCCTCAAACGAGTAGACCGCGGTGGTGTCGGCATCGAGAACAATTTCGCGCTCGGCTTCACCGGTTTTTCGTTCGGATGCGAACATGGCGATGCGGAGAATGGCGCGCAATGTTGCGGGTGTGTCGTTGGCGACGTGAATATCGAAGCCGTTCAGCCCTTCGTCGGTCATCCAGATGGCGCGGGGAGCGAGAACGCGCCGGAGGAACCAGTAGGCTGCTTTGGGGACACCCCGATTATCGAGAATTCCCCATCCGGCGCCCGGTTCGACATCCGCACCTGAGAGGATGATGCCGCCGCCGCATCCTGACGCGGCGCGACGCCATTCACCGAATACCTCAGCCATCACTTCGCCGGAGACGAGGCGCGAGAGATCCCAATAGAAACGGGGATCGCTGTAGCGGAGCGCGGCGGGGTCGAGCGAGTACAGCAGCTTCAGATAATGATCGCGGACGTCTTCGAAATCCCAGCCGGCGCCACCGTCGCGCGGCACAGCGCGTTTCCACGAGGGATGCGTGGGAGTGAGGCCGGCGGGTGTTTCCAACGCCATCGCGTCGATGACCTCGGGCTCAGGGATATTGGCGAATGCGAGGCATTCGGAAGCGTAGGGAACCGCGGAGCGGCGGACATCTTCGAACGGCCGCAGATAGGCGCCGACTCCGAAATAGTTTGCGATGCCCTGGCGGGTACGGAACGGCTGGTCCCCGCCGCAGGGCGCGGATGGGATGTACGGAACTCCGGGGCAGCAGCGCGCGGCGATCGCGGGAAGTTCTTCGCCGAAAAACGGTCCGCGGCCGAGAATGGGATCGAGACCCAGCATGCCCACCTGCTGCTCGATCTCGGAATTGCCGCAGATCATCGCGGTGCTCGCGTGGCGCGAGAGACGTGTGAGCTCGGTTTCGGCTTCGGCGCGGACGGTTTCGAGGAACGAAGGGTCGGCGAAGGGATAGTCCATGTTGGCGAACATGAGGTCCTGCCAGACGAGGAGGCCGAGTTCGTCACAAAGGCGATGGAACGTCTCGTCTTCGTACCAGGTAGTGCCGGCGATTCGAATGAGATTGAAGCCGGCGTCGCGAAGAAGCGTGAGGCGCTGCCGGAGAAGTTCTTGGGAGGCGTTGGGGATGGGAGTCCAGATAACGCCGCGAGTAAAAACGGGAACGCCGTTGACGTGGAATCCGCGGTCGAAGGAAATGGTGCGGAAGGCGGCGGGAACTTCTTCGTGAATCAGGCTGGAGCCATCTTGCAGACGCAGTTCGAGCCTCACCGGATGGAGCGCGGGTTCTCCATGGGTATGCGGCCACCAGCGGCGCGCGTTGGGGATGCGAACCGTTGCCTCGCCGTTCATGAACTGCACGCGCTGCTCGCCCGATATGAGGTACGCGGCAGAAGGCTCGGAGCCAGGACGGATGGAAACGTGAATGGCGCCCTCGGGATCGACGCGGCGCTTCCACTCTTCGATAACCGGCCCGCGTTCCCGAACGAGCGATACGGGACGCCACGGCCCGACCGGAGGCGGCCCGGCGGGTAATCCCGGGGCGCGGCCGAGAAGCGTCGTGCGAAACCACCGGAGCTGCTGCTCGCTCACAACGCGAGTGCGCCAGCGGGCGCG
>DASZVV010000256.1:0-27232 GCA_035546955.1 Bryobacteraceae bacterium | reverse complement strand
CACGCCCGTTTTCCTCGCCGCTAAAGCGAAAGCCGGAGCAATTTAGGGTCGCGACCTGGTGTTTGTACCAGGTTGGCTTCGCCTACCCTGGAATTTACTCGCAAAACACCGCGAGCCGAACGCTCCGCTTATGACTAACGGATTCCGGCCGCGCGGATTGGCTTTTTTCGCGCTTTTTCTTTCTCTCCCGCTCGCGGCCTTTTCACAACCTCTCGTCTGGACGACGTCCTCTCTTGTTCGCACCGGAGTCGCCGATCCCGCCGGCAGCGGCACCCAAGCCGTTCTCTCGGCCGCGCGGGGCGAATACGAATCGTTTCAGATCGCGATTCAGGCGCCGTATGGCGGACTGAACAACGTCAACGCCAGCGTCTCCGACCTGACCGGCCCCGGCGGCGCCGTCATCGCGCAATCGAATATCTCGCTCTTTCGCGAACAATACGTGTACGTCAGCCAGTCCAGCCCGAACTGGGGCGGTTCGAATCAGCCGCTCGGCGCAGGATGGTATCCCGACGCGCTCATTCCGTTCAACGACCCGAATACCGGCCAGCCGATTCGCGGCGCTCAGATTGAAGCCGTTCCCTTCGATCTGGGCGGTGCGCAGAATCAGCCGTTGTGGGTCGATGTCTTCGTTCCGCGCGATGCTGTTCCTGGACAATACACCGGCACTTTCACGGTGACGAGCAATCAGGGAACCGCCTCCGGCAGCATTGTTCTCACGGTCTGGAATTTCACGCTGCCGCTGCAGCCAAGTCTGAAATCGGCATTTCTCTTCTACGCCGGCCAGAGCACCGCGGCGGATAAGGAACTGCTGCGTAACCGCATCTCGCCGCTCCACACCGATCCCGCCGCGCAGAGCGATCTCATCAACAACTACGGCCTTAACGTGGTCGGCCTTGCTTACTACAGCGGAGCGGCGTTCGATCATTGTTCGATGTCCGATCCGCCGTCGGTGGCAGACCTGAGCGCGCTCGCTGCTCAGCAGCAGCCATCGCTCGAGAAGATCGACTACAGTGCCGATGAAACTTACTACTGCTCCTCACTGGTGCCGCAGCTTCAGGCGTGGGGAAGAAATCTGCACGCCGCCGGCGTGAAGAATCTGGTGACGGCCTCGCCGATTACTTCGCTGTTCGATGACGGCACCGGTTCCGGCATTTCCACCGTCGATATCTGGGCGATGCTGCCGATAGGCTACGACGCCTCACCCGCGCTGAACGCGCAGGCTCTCGCGCGCGGCAACGAGCTCTGGTCGTACAACGCGCTCGTGCAGGACGATTATTCGCCGAAGTGGCTGATTGACTTCGCGCCCATCAATTACCGCATTCAGCCAGGCTTCATCAGCCAGAGCCTCAACCTCACGGGACTGCTCTATTGGAAAGTCGATAACTGGAGCGACGACCCGTGGAATCAGGTGAACAATTTCCCCAGCTATTCTCCGAATAATTACCCGGGAGACGGCATGCTGGTTTATCCCGGCTATCAGGTCGGCATCGATGGCGTGGCGCCTTCCATGCGGCTCAAGTGGATTCGCGACGGCATCGAAGATTACGAATACGTGCAGATTCTGAAGCTCGCCGGCCGCGCTTCGGATGCACTCGGTCTTGCGGCGTCGGTGGGGCCTGACTGGCGCAACTGGACGCGGGACATCGACAAGCTTCTCTCGGTGCGCGCGCAGATCGGGCAGGAGATCGATAGTCTGAACGGCGGATCGGCCGCGCCCGCATCGGACTCAGCAAGCTCAGCGTCGCCGGCGCCCGCGGCAACGGCAAGCGGCACCGTCGCCATTTCAGCCGTGCTGCCCGCAGCCGCCGGAGCGAATGCCAGCCCGGGAGTGCTGACGCCGGGCAGCTTCGTCTCGATCTACGGAGCGAATCTGGCGGGCAATGGCGATGGATCCGCTTCGACGCTGCCGCTGCCCACAACACTGAACGGCGCACAGGCATTTCTCAACTCCACGCCGATGCACCTGATCTACGCCGGTCCGAATCAGATCAATGCGCTCGTGCCGCGCGAAGCCGCGGCGGGGGCATCCTACACGCTGACCGTGGTGAACAACGGCTTTTCTTCGGCCGTGCCGGTATCGGTGGCCACCATACGGCCCGCGATTTTCTCTACAGATTCATCGGGCTCCGGGCAGGGCGATATCTACATCGCCGGCACCACCGTTCTTGCATCCGCATCCGGCAATAACGCAAGGCCGGCGCACGCGGGCGAATACGTCACGCTTTACTGCGATGCGCTCGGGCCGGTGCAGGGGCAGGATGGAGAATCGGCTCCCGCCGATGGGAGCGCTGCGCCGGCTGGGCTCTACACGATGAATCAGATCACGATCTCATTCGGCGGCGCTCACGAGCCCGTGCAATTCGCGGGACTGGCGCCATTTCTCGCGGGCGTGTATCAGGTGAACGCTCAGATACCTTCGGGCCTTTCGGGCGATGCCGTGCCCGTAACGCTGACGATGACCGATCCGCAAACCGGACAGGTTGTGCAGTCGAACACCGTTACCGTAGCGGTCCAATAACTACTCGACAACCTTCGTGACGAAGTAGGTGACGGATTGCCCCGGCGCGAGCTTCATCTGATGCGGTGTCTTCGACGGGATGTGGATCACGTCGCCCACCGTCAGGGCTGCTTCCTGACCGCCCCGGATCGAGTCAGCGCGCTTTTCGCCCGGCGCTGTGGTCTTCTCGTTCACCATTGTGCCGCCGTACACGACGGTGACGGTGCCTGCTTCAATCACGAGGATGTCGGCCTGTCTCTCATGCCATTCCGCCTGTCCGGAGCCTTCGCGATGCGCCAGCGAGAACGAGCGATTACCCACAGCGGCGAGGGACGCGCTGGCAACTTTGTGGGCGTCGACCTTCTTCGCCATCTCCTTGCCCTGTGCGACCAGGTTCGCAGCCTTCCAGATGTGAAGTCCCGCGGGATCTCCCGCGGAGAAAGCCGAAGCGGCGGCGAGAAGCAGCACTGCGATTGTTTTTGTCATGTGGGGAATTTCCGCCACTCAGCTTATCAAGCCTGGCGCTGCCGCGCTAACATCGTAAATTGCTTGCTCACCTGACGCAAATTCTCGTTGCCTGGGGACCGCTTGGCGTCCTGCTGCTTTCCATCCTGGATTCTTCCGGAGTACCCGTGGCGGGCGCGTTCGACGCCCTGCTCATCCTGATTGCCATCGAACGTCCCGCGACTGCGTGGTGGTGCGCGGGGATCGCGGTGGTCGGTTCCTCGATCGGCAACATGATTCTGTTTTCCATCAGCCGCCGCGGCGGCCGCAGGATCCAGGCGCAGCCGGCCGAAGAGGGTAAGAGCAGGCGCTTTCGCGCCTGGTTTCTTCGTTACGGTCTGCTGACCGTTTTCGTGCCTGCGATGATTCCCATCCCGATGCCCATGAAAGTGTTCGTGATCACGGCGGGAGTGCTCGGCACGCCGCTGATGGAGTTTCTCGGCGTGATTGTTTCGGCGCGAATCGTCCGGTACTTCGGCGAGGTCTGGCTCGGCGTGAAACTCGGCCACGATTCCACGGCATTTCTGAAGAGCCACGCGTGGCAGTTCGTGGGATCCGCCGTCGCAATGTTCGCGTTTCTTTACGGCGTGATGGTGTGGCGGCACCGCAACGCGCCGCCGGAATTGTAGCGCGTTATCGCGTGCGCGGGGGTGGCGCCCCGGTCCTCGTGGAGGATCCCGAGGCTCCACTGGCTCCGGTTGCGCCCGCGGGTCCCACGGACGCCACCACGGTCCCGATATCCTTCGACGGCCATTTTTCCTTGAGCGCCTTCACCTGGGCTTCCACCTTCACGGCATCCGAGACGCGATTCGCCATCCGCAGCATCACCGCATAGGATTCGAGCGTCTCCACGATTTCCGGATGATCTCCGCCCAGGCCTTTCTGGCCGATCAGCGCCGCGCGCTCGAAGTAATCGCCGGAGCGCTTCAAATCGTCCGTGGTAGCGTAGAGCTGCGCGAGGCTGGTGAGGCTTTCGATCGTCTTCGTCTCACGAATCGTGAGAGCCTGCTTGAAGTACGGCTCGGCTTCGGTGTAACGCTTCTGTGCGGAGTACGTGGTTCCGATGGCATCGAGCGCCTCCGCGATCAGCGGACTGTCCGCGTCTTTCGTCATCTTCAGAATCAGGAGCGCCTGCTGAAAGAGAGGCTCTGCTTCCAGATACTTACTGTCAAAGAAATAAACCCAGCCGAGATTTTCGAGCGCGGGCGCTACATCCGAATGCCGCGCGCCCAGGACTTTCTCGCGGATGGCGAGCGAGCGCTGCAGATAGGCCTCGGCGTTGGCATAAGTGAAACCATCCTTCGCGCCTTCGTCCTTCGCGTGCGCGCTGTGAAGAGCGCCGAGACGATCGAGAATGCCGGTTAACCCGTACGCTTCTGTCCCCAGCTTGCCTTCCGAAATCGCCAGGGCGGTTTCAAAATCGTTTTTGGCGTCGACTGGCCGTTTGTTGTGATCTTCGAGCACGCCGAGATTCACCCAACTTGTCGCGACATCGAGATGATCGGGGCCGAGGCGGCTGATTCGCGTCTGGAGTGCGTTCTTGTAGGCTGTTCGTGCGTCATCGAACTGCGAGAGCTCCAGATACGCACTGCCGAGCTTGTCGTAATCCGCCGAGACTTTGGGGTCGTCCGCACCGAGAGTCTGATCGATGGTCAGCATGCGCTGGAGGACGGGCACGGCCTCGATAGTTTTGCCGCCGACGCGCAGCGCGCCCGCCAGGCGGATCAGATGCGGGGAAAGATCGGGTGAAGCATCACCGAACGTGGCCTCGGCCGTGGCCAGCGCCTGACGAGCCGCCGCGATGCCCTCGTCCGCATGGCCGAGCAGCAGATCGAGGTCGGACAGGTTGGCGTATGCCTCCATGACCCGGGCGGCTGGGCGCGCAGGGTCGGGTTTAGCGAGTTCCGCCACCGCCGCATGCAGTTGCTGATCGGCCTCCGTGTAGCGGCTCTGCGAGAGGGCAGCCTGCGCCGCCGTCATGTGTGTTTCAAAGGCCGAAGGCGTCTGAGCCAGAACCGCCGGAGCCAGGGCAAGCAGGAAAAGTGCGCGCATAGGTTCATGAAAGGGACGCCGCGATTTCGCGGATTGTTCCCTCCTCGTACTAAATTTTTAGCATATAATTGCGTTGTACGCGAGGTTACACCGGCGCTTCTTCTGATTGGCTTCGGCTTTGTACCCGGAATCGCTGCTCAGCCTTCGAAATTCGATCACGCTTCGCCACCCTTCCCAGGCGCGGAGCTTCTCTTTTGACAATGGCGGCAACCTTATTCGCGCGCACGAAACCCGAATGCTGGGTCCGTTCCTCTTCCGTCAACTGACCCCCGGTTGATTCTCGGCCGGTTCTTCAATACGGGCCTGAAACTGACGGCCGGCACAGCGCCGCTGGACGTTGTTATCGTCAATCGCATCGAAGAGCCTGGCGATAACTAACGCCCGCGCAAACGTGCTGTCGCCCGGTCCTGCAGTTCATACCGGTCGCGATGCGTCTCTTTCACCACTTTCGGATGCTCATCGAGCACCATCAACTCGCGCGATTTCTCATCGAACGGCGGCCACGGCGTCAGCCCAGGGCCGTTCGGGTTCCCATTCTTCGCGAAATTGGTCCAGTACGACACCAGAATCTCCGACACCTTCCGGTCCGACGGTCGCCACGCCAGCTTCTTCGTGTCGAGCGTCGAAAACACAAACTCGATATCGGTCGCATGTGCCGCGCCAGGATCGTCCGCGGGCGGATTGCCAGCAGCAGCCGGAATAATGTGATCGAACAAATACCGGTAAACGGTCGCGTGACCGGTCGCCACCTGCATCTCGATCCACTTCCACGTTGAATACGCGATGAAATTATCACTCGCGAGCGCGATCGCCGACAGGCGCGCCTCGTTCGAATTGCCAGCCGGATACGCCTTCTTCGCCGCCTCGAAATCGTCGGGGAATTGCTTCTTCAGTGCGGCCGCCAATCCCGCCGGTGTCGTTGAAGCCGGCGCCGCCATCAGCTTCGCCTCCGCCGAATTCCATCCCGCCAGCAGCGGCACATGAGCCTGCTTTCCCTTCGCGAAAATCTCCCACGGATCGGCCGGGAGCGTATAACCATCCACGATTGGCGAAAACTTCGTCGGTGTGGAAGCGATCGCTTTGGCGAACGCGGCCGCGGGCAGCGCGCGCATCTGCGCGAGCGTCTTCGCGCCGAGCGACGCTGCGAAATCCACACCCATCTTCTCAGCCTCAGCCAGCGGCACGGTTGGCAGACTTCCGCCTTTTGCCGTGAAATGTGCGCCACTTTCGCCGATCGCCTTCTGGAATAATCCGGCCGCGAGCGGCGAAGCCATCATTGCGCTCACCGCGAATGAGCCCGCTGATTCCCCAAAAATCGTCACATTTGCCGGATTTCCGCCGAATGCCGCGATATTCTCATGCACCCAGCGCAGCGCCGCAATCTGATCGAGCAGCGCGTAATTGCCGGAAGCGTGATGCGGCGATTCCTTCGTCAGTTCCGGATGCGCCAGAAATCCCAGCACGCCGAGCCGGTAATTGATGGTGACCAGCACCACGCCCTTCGATGCGAGCACCGATCCGTCATGCCGGACCTCATCGCCCGAACCCGAAAAATAGCCGCCGCCATGGATCCACACCATCACCGGCAGCCGCGAGGCGGCCGATTTCGCCGGGGTCCAGACATTCAGATAGAGGCAGTCTTCACTTTCAGCGGGACTCAGGAAGACCATGTCCGGAAACGGTGCGGTCTGCATACAACGGTTCCCGAATTTATCCGCCGGGCGCACGCCGGTCCACTTTGCCGCAGGCTCGGGAGCCTTCCATCGTTTGGCGCCTACCGGCGGCGCTGCGTAGGGGATACCGAGAAACGCCCGGATGCCCGGCAGGTGGCCCGGCGTGCCCTGCAACAGACCGCCCGTCACGCGGACCTGGTCAGCGGCAGCGAGGGAACGCACGGCTATAAGAATAACGAAGAGAGAAAAGAGGGCGGGGAATCGCATGAGCAACGTCAATGATGAGGCGAGACGTGCCCTGAGTCAAGCAGAAGAAGCTTTATTCCTGCGCGGGCAGTTGATGGTCGGAATCGCGCCAGGCGCTGATCTTCAGCCGGCGGCAAACCCAGCAAAGCTGTTCGGCGGCGTCCACGCTCGATTGATCGCCGCAAACGACGCAGCGCGGAGCTCGGGAATTGAAGTGTTCCAGACCGGCCGACTGGCGGGCGCTTTCCATGATCTGCGGGGAGATCACTTCCGGCTGCACGACAGGAACAGTCTTGGCTGGACTTCTACGCTTCATTTTCTTTATCCCGATTATAGCGCGTTACGCGCAAATCCCGCCTACTGATTACAGCACTTTACGTCGCGATGCGTAAGAGAGTCCCAGTGCTCTTTCGCACGACCTGGTACGAATTTTTTCACTTCCTCGATATCTTTTCCTGAAGTCTGCCCAGTTCGCGGCGTGCAGCCGGTGCGTCCGGCGCGGAAGGCGCAAGCGAAAGATAACTTTCGAGAGCTTCCGCTCCCCCCTTGAAATCCTGGCGCGCGATGAGCACGAGTCCCAGCAGATAAACGCCCTGCGGATTTTTTCCGTGATCGAGCCGCAGTTCGGCGCGCACACCGCGCTCCGCCTCATCGTAACGTCCGAGATTGTAGTTGGCGATTGCGCTGAAATACCAGGGCGAAGCCGCGCCCACCGGATCCAGCCGAACCGCGCGATCGAGATAGCGCAGCGCCTCTTCCCACTTCGATTCCGCGCAGGACAGAAAGCCCAGTTCCTGCCAGGGTCCTACCAGCTTGTCATCCAGATCCATCGCTCTCTGGAAGTCCGCCCGGGCGTCCTCGACGCGCTTCAGCGCCCACTGCGCTTTCCCTTCATTCAGCCAGGCATCGGCATATTTCGGGTAAAGGCTCAGGGCCTTCTCGAAACTGGCCACCGCTTCCGTCGGCCGGTTCTCCGCCGCCAGGCTCATGCCCTTCCCGAAATCTTTCCGGGCCTGTTTCGGCGCCCGCAGCGAAAGAATGCTGACGGTGCGCCCATCGCTTTGCGCAATTCGATGGATGACGATCGCGCCGACATCGAAGGCACTTTCCCCCGCGCGATTGTAGAGGCTGGCGCGGCTGGAGGAGTAGCCGGGCGTATCCGCAAACAGCTCGCAATTCTCCAGCGGATCGAGCCCGCGGCTTCCGCTGCGCGAGCCTGTAAGCGAGGCCGAGCCGTTGCCGCTGCTCCGCACCATCTGCGAGGCATCGCCGAATGACGTTGCCATGGTGGTCCAGCGGAATGCGAAGCTCCCGTTATCGGCGGCATGCGCCATGGCTCGCTTGACCGGCCCGCATACGGACTGTATGGTCACATTGGGCGGCAGGGCCGACCCATCGTCCGTCATCACGGTTCCCGAAAGGAAAGCCACGGGTGGCGTCGCTATTCCGTTTTGCGGCTGCCCCGGCGGGCGCGTGGGATCGGGGGTGGTGACCGGTGTGCCGTTCGCGTCGGTTGTTACGGTGGACGTCTGCGCGCCGAGGAGACCCGCGAACAGAACAGCCGCGAGCGCACTGCGCAACATACTACTTACTCGCCAGGCCCTCGGCCCGCGTCAACTGCTGTTTAGCGAGATCGGCGTCCGGTCCCGGGGGCGCTGCTTTGAGGAAGGCGCGCAGCGCGTCGGCGCCACCCGACATATCGTTGCGGGCGATCAGAATCAGCCCCAGCAGAAGCTTCGCCCGCGCGTTCTTATCCTGATCGAGCCTGATCTCCGAGCGGATACTGCGCTCCGCAGCTTCGAAGCGCCGCAGATTGAAATCGGCGACCGCACTGAAGTACCACGCCATCGCGGAGTTCATCGGATCGAGTTTCACCGCCTGATCGAGGTATCTTGCCGCATCTTCCCACTTCGACTGATCGGAAGCCATGTAGCCAAGCTCCTGCCACGGCCCGAGAAGCTTTTTGTCGAGGTCCATGGCCTTCTGGAAATCCTCGCGCGCCGCGTCCTGCGATCCGAGCTGCCGTTCGGTGCGCCCCAGGCTCACCCAGGCGTCGGCGTATTGCGGATAGACCGTGACGGCCTTGCGGAAACTCGTCTGGGCATCCGCCCATTTCCGCTCGCGGAACTGATCGGTGCCCTTCTGAAAATCCTTCTTCGCGTTCCTCGGCGCTTTCATCGAAAGCACGCTGACGGTAGTGCCCTCCTCGCCGGTAATGCGGTGGATGATGAGCGTACCCACATCGATCCGTTCAAGCTGATCGTAGTTGAAGAGGGGAGCGCGGCTTGAGAGGTAGCCGGAGGCATCCACCTGCAACTCGCAATTCACCAGCGGATTACCCAGCCCGCCGCTCGTATTCATCGGACCCGCGCCCAGGCCGGCGGCGGGAGCCGCGCTGAATGCCGAGCTCATGCTGTTCTGCGAAGCATCCTGAAAAATCCCGAATGTGTCGCCCCACTGGAATCCGAAATCGCCCCGCCCGCTGGTATGGGTGACGATGCGCCGGTCCGAGCCGCAGACAGCCTGGATATTCACACTGCCGGGAAGCGGCGATCCGTCATCGGTCGAAACGGTGCCGGAAATGAAAATGGGCCGTTGTATCGGAGCAGCCGGCGTCTGATTCTGCTGCGGGGTATTGGTAATCGGCCCGATTGGGGTGCTTCTGCCCCCGGTGGTTCCGCTGCCGGTGCCGGAAGAGCCTGATGGACTCGAAGGCGCCGAGGTTCCCCCTGTTGCGCCCCCTGTGGCGCCACCACCCGAACCCGATTTCTGCGCCCACGCGCAGCTCAATCCGATCACCGCCGCGACGATCAGATGAAGTGTGATTCTCATGGCAAAGCCTCCGGGGAGTACGGCTCGCTGCGGTCCCCAATTTGTGACCCAATTATGTCACAACGAGGAACAAAGGATGTGCGGCACATGTGAGAGAAAGTGCGCTGAATCTCTGTGGTCCGACCGCGGGATTTGCGCCGGAGCAGGAAGGCGTCATTGGCGGGAGAAGGATGCATCGGAGTCGGTGGAGCGTTACCCTGCCCAAAGCCTGATACCAAAAAGCCTGACACCAAACAGCCTGGCCCCCGCGCCGGACTATTTCTTCGCGTTGAGAGTACTGATGCGTCTGAGCATCGCATTCGCAGGCGTCACATCCACAGGGTCGGGAGAAGACGCCAGATATTCCCGAAGCACCTGGGCGCCCGGCGCGACCTCGTTGCGCGCCACCAGAATCAGCCCCAGCAGGAACTGTGCCCGGCGATAGTGATGCTGCGTATCGAGCTGCATCTCCTGCCGGATGCTCGTCTCCGCGTCATGAAAGCGGTGCAGTTGGTAATAAGCCACCGCGCTCACAAACCACGGCAGCGCTGACGCCATCGGGTCCAGGCGCTCGGCTTCCGACAGATATTGCGCCGAGGTATTCCAGTCCTTGCGATCCGACGCGATATAGCCGAGAATCTGGTAAATCCCGGGCAGCTTCGGATCGATATCCCGCGCCGTCAGCACCGATTTCTCGGCGGCATCGGAGGAATTCATCCAGTACTGCGCGAAGCCGAGCCCGACCCAGGCCTCCGCGAACTGAGGGTCAATCTTCACCGCTTTCGCGTAGCGGGTGACCGCCTCCTTCGTTTTGCCCACGCGCATCAGATCGCGCGCCTGCGCAAAATTCTTCTTCGCCTCTTTCGGCGCGGTCAGAGTGGTGATGCTCACGATGTTCTGATTCGAGTGGGCAAGCCGGTGCAGCCAGATCACCCCCACGTCGCTTCCGTCAAACGCCGAGGGGTTGTTCATGTTGATCGTGCTCGAACTGAAGCCCGTGAGTTCCGCGCGAAGATCGCAGTTGAGGTTGCCGTTGACATTCGTGTGTGTGCCGGAAGAGGCATCGCCGTTCGCGCTGTTGAGTGAATTCCAGCCATTCACAACTCCCGATGCCCCGGAGTCCGTCAGTGCCGCTGTCTCAAATCCGAAATCATCCAGAATGCTCGTGTGGGCAACCGTCCGTTCGGCTCCGCCGCAAACCAGTTTGATGGCTGCGCTTCCCGGCAGCGGGGAGCCGTCTTCCAGTTTCACCGTCCCGGTGATCATGATTTTCCCGGAAGGCATGGAAGAATTCCGCCACTGCGGACCGGCCAGAGAGTTCGCCATCTGCCCGCCATTCATTTGCCCGAAGACACAAGACACACTAAGAGCGCAAAGGTACATCAACCGCGTACTGCATTTCATGGGGTTCCTCAGGCCGGATGCCGGAGTTTGCCGGATGATGGGGGAAACTCGCGTCCGGCTTGCCGCGACTGCTGCAAACCTCGGACCAAACACCCAAATTGTTGTCACAGACCTCTTTACATGTCCGAAACCGCAGTAAGTTGACGCCTGGTCCGAAGCGTGCATAGCCCACCGTTTATGGCCTCGGCGACTCAGTCAAAATCCCGCACCCGCGCTCGGCGAAACAGTGGGCGCACGCCCGGTGAAATGCCGATGCGTCAGCTCGGAAAAACCGGTGAGCGCGTCTCTGTTCTCGGGCTTGGCGGCTCACACATCGGCACTTCGGAACTCAGCACGCCCCAGGCGGTTCGCATCATCCGCGCGGCGCTCGACGGCGGCCTGAATTTCATGGATAATTCGTGGGATTACAACGGCGGCGTCAGCGAAAAGCGGCTCGGCAGCGCACTCAAAGACGGCTACCGCGCAAAGGCATTCGTAATGACCAAGGTCGATGGCCGCACCGCGAAGGAAGCCACCCGCCAGATCGAACAGTCACTCAAGCGGCTCGGAACGGATCGCATCGACCTTCTGCAGCACCACGAAGTAATTCGCTTCGATGATGCCGACCGCATTTTTGCCCCGGGCGGAGCCATGGAAGCGTTCATTGCTGCGCGCGATGCGGGCAAAATTCGCTACATCGGGTTCACCGGCCACAAGGACCCTCATATTCATCTCTACATGCTGGAGAAGGCGAGGGAGAATGACTTCCTGTTCGATACCGTACAGATGCCTCTGAACGTCATGGACGCCCATTTTCGGAGCTTCGAGTCCCACGTTCTGCCCGTTCTGGTGCGTGAGGGCATCGGCATTCTGGGAATGAAGAGCATGGGTAGTGGCGTTCTTCTGAAGAGTAAAGTAGTGACACCTCTCGAGTGCCTCCACTATGCGATGAGCCTCCCGACATCAGTCGTGATCACCGGGATTGATAGCGAAGAGATTCTTGCTCAGGCATTCGAGGCTGCGCGTACTTTCCGCGCGCTGAGCCCGGATGAGGTAAAGGTGCTGCTCGACCGGACAGCCGCGGCGGCACGCGGCGGCGAGTATGAGCTCTTCAAGACAACGACCTATTTCGATTCGACGATTCAAAATCCGGCGTGGCTGGGAGGCGACCCGGCGCGCGTGAAATCGCTGACCGCCTGAAAAGGGCGAAGGGCCGCCGTTCCAATAGAAAACCGGCGCGTCGCCGCGCCGGTTTTCGTGTCAGATTGCTCGTTGTGCCGGGATTACTCCTCCGGTGCGGACGCTCCTGCGGTCGACCCCGGTGCGGGCGCAACGCCCGAACTGGATCCCATGCGTTCGCTGTCAGTCGTCGGATTCGCCGAGTGGGCGGCGCGATTGCTGTCGCCGTCGAAGGCCGTCGTACTTCCCTTATGGTGCCGATACTTGTTCGGACTTACCGGAGTGGTGCCTTCCTCCCGGCCCGTGCCGGCCGGCGACTGGCCATGGCCCGCCGAGAGTCCTGATCCCGGCGTGCCGGGCTGGTTCCCCGGAGTCATGTTCTGCTGGCCCCATGCGAACGGGCTCAGGCCAAGACCGAGGGCTGGAACGAGCAGCAAAGTAAGTGTATTTTTCATTTTGAATTCCTCCCTCGGAATCACTGAGGAAGCAGCTACCGAACCATTGTGCGGATTGTTTTGCTGCGGGGCGGTTGTGGATGGTAGAAAAACAGCGTATTTTTTCGCCGCCGGACGCGACCGCGCCTCCCGAAAAGGCACTACCGTGCGGCGCTCTGCCGGCGAATCGCCGCGCAGCCGCAGCAAAAAAAAAGAGCGGCGCGTTTCCGCGCCGCTCCTGTGACGATTCTCCCGGACGCTCTATCGGCCAGTTGTGCCGGAGGTGCCCGTCGAGGACCCGGAATTCGTCGAGCTGCTGCCCGAAGTCGAACCCGTCGAGTTCATATTGCTGTTGCTGTTGCTGCTGTTGTTCTTATCTTTCTTCGATTTCTTGTTGCTCTTGTCTGAACTTGTCGAGTTCATGTTGCGGTCGCTCGAACTCGAGCTCGAGTTCGTGCTGTCGCTCGGCGAACTCACGCCAGGGCTGGACGAAGTTCCGGCTGCGCCTGATGAGGATCCGGCAGTTTGGGCCATTGCGAATGGGCTCAGACCGATCGAGAGGGCGGGAATGAGTAGGAATGCAAGTTTGTTTTTCATGATTATTGGCTCCTTTTGAGCGGCGTTATTCTGATGCTTTTGAGAGAGCAGCTACCGCGCCAGTGTGAGCGATCTCGCGGCTTCGACAGGCAATTTTTCGCAATAAAAACAAAAAAATGAGCGGGGCGTTTCCACTCCGCTCATCGCGATCCATATATATTCGAGCAAATTACTTTATGGCAGGTCCACGGTCAGGCTGCGTAGCCGACGAGCCGGATGTCGATCCGGGATAAGTCTCGCTTCCCGGATTGGCTGTATCGGGTGCGCTCGAAGCGCCGTTGCGCTGCGTTCCGGATGTGCTCTTGTCTTTGTTGGCCGTGCCGGACCCGGTCGAATTTACATCCCGGTTGGAATTGTTGCCGGTGCGGGGTGCGGATGTTGTACTATCCGGCGAATTGAGTCCAGGCGTGCCGGGCGTATTTGTCGTGCCGGGAAATGTGCCGGGAGTCTGAGCTCCTGGATAAGAGGTACTCGGCCTCGCCGATTTATCCGGAGCCGTCTGGCCCCAGGTCAAACCAGTGAGACAAATACCGAGTGCCGGAGCGAGTAAGAAGGTAAGTTTCGTATTCATACTTTTGGTCCCCTGAATATATGGAGGCAGATGCCCCGCCAGTGTGCGCGGTCTCGCCCGCGAAAGCATCAACGCAAAAAAGAAATGAGCGGCGTGTTTCCACACCGCTCATTGCGATTTCTCTTTGATTCCGGCTTATTTCGTGGGCGAAGAAGAGCCGGACGTAGAACCGGGATTAGTCGAGCTGCTGCCCGAGCTGGAACCCGGATAGGTCGAACTCGGCGAACTCGGCGTGCTGGAACCCGGCTGTGAACTGGGCGAAGCGCTGTTTGTCTCTGAGCTGGGGTTCGTCGAGTTCAGGCCGCGGTCGGTGCCGCTGCTCGAATCGGGGTTCGCAGTGCTGTTACTGTTCGTTGAATTTACGCTCGGGCTGCTCGGCGTGGTGCTGCTGCCCGGCGTCGTGCTCGGAGTTGACGACGAGCCTGGGTATGTACTGCCCGGGCTGGTCGAAGTTCCCGCGCCCGGCGTGCCGGGCGACGTCCCAGGCGCAGTCTGCCCCCATGTGAAAGAGCTGAGACAAATGCCAAGGGCCGGAACGAGTAAGAATGCAAGTTTATTTTTCATATTATTGGCTCCTTAGAGCGGCGTTATGTACTGCCTTTCAGGGAGCAGATAGTGCGCCAGTGTGCGCTGCCTCGCGAATGAATTCCGGCAGCAACAAAGAAGCTGAGAAAGGGAAGCGGGAAAAAAGAAAGAGCGGCGTGTCGCCACGCCGCTCTCCCGGTTAATGGATTGGAATCCGTTACTTCTTTGTGGACCCGCTGGATGATCCCGATGAGCTCGACCCATTGGCCGGCTTCGACGAGCTCTTATCGTCCTTCGATGTGCTCTGGCTGGAGTTGCTGCCGCTCGACGTCCCCGAGCTGCTGCTCGAAGTCCCCGGCGTCGACGTTTTCGGCGCCGTGGTGCCCGGGCTGCTGCCCGCCCCTGTGCTGGGTGCGGTCTGCGCCCACGTCAGCGAGCTGAGCCCGATACCAAGTGCGGGAACGAGAAAGAACATAAGTTTTTTCTTCAAGTTTTTGACTCCTTCGGAGGTCAGTAGTATTTTTTGTAACGGGGAGTCGAAAGGCAGATCGTGACCCAGTGTGCTGCGGGATACCATCAAAGTCCTTATTTTGTCCTGATTTGTTAGAGCAGACACAAAAAATCGAACATCGCCGGTAATCCCTACCGTGAGGAGTTCGGCATCTCTTACCGGGTGGTTTCGATAGCAGCCTTGGTGTCGAGTAACATCTTCTCCACGGCATCATGCGAGCGCCGGTTTCCGAGCCAGCCGAGCCCCAGAGGCGCGTTGCGGGAGAGAGAAACGCTGTCGACTTCCAGATCCAGCCCGCCATCGCGCTCACGCGCGTACCAGTAAGTATTGCTTCGCCACAGGAAGCCGTGGTCTTCTCCTTCGGGATAGAGGGCGCCGTCGAGCTTCTTCGCATCCTGGATCTCGCGGATACTCAGGGTAGTGGAACGCGAAGTCCACCGGTTTGGCCCTAACCTCCGGTAATGGGTGTCGTAATGCGCGTCATAGGCCGCGTCCACCCCGAAAGTGGAATCCGCGATGAACAGCCGCGTCTGGTAATGTTCGTCCTCCGGAGTGCTGTCGGGCTGAACCGATCCGCTGCCACGCACGATGCTCGGCTTGAAATAGGTAGGATAATTCCCGTAATCCACCATTACCCGCCGTATTTGTTCGATCTTCGCGTCGGGCACGCGAATCGCCCCGGAGTAATGATGGATGGAGGCGTTCTTGTAGTCACGGCTCTCGCGCGCTTCAACCACGGGCAGGCCGGCTTCGAAATCGCGGCGCTTCCCGGGATTGTCGTCGTCAATCCAGATTCGGCCCGTAGCTGCGAATGAAGCAGAAACCGCCTGTTCGAATTTAGTGGTGTAATCCTGAAAAAGCGCGAGCGAGGCTGCATCCAGATGCGAAATCGGGATAATTCCACCCTGTGCGGCGGCCGCCGCGAACAGAAGTGAGGAGCAAAGGACAACGGCGGAGAATCGCATGCGTATCTTCTATCTTCTGCGATAGACTGGCTTGGGCGCGCTTCCGGTTGCGCGGCTTACCATTTATGACGAACAATCGGTCCGTACCCGCGAACGTCATCCTGCCGCATCTGGTCTACGAAAATTTGCCGGCCGCAATCGCATGGCTCCGTGATGCCTTCGATTTCGAGGAACATTACCGCTATGGCCCGCCGGATAATCCGCAGGGTGCGCAGCTGCATCTGGGCGACGCCTGGATTATGGCCCGCACCTCTCGCGAGGGCTCGGGCAGCCCGAAACAGGCCGGCATCTGGACTCAGAGCCTGACGGTGTTCATCGAGAATGTGGAAGAGCATTACGAGCGGGCGAAATCGCGCGGCGCAACGATTACTGAAGAGCCGCACGAAACGATATACGGGGAGTTTCAGTATGGAGCCGTTGACCCCGAGGGCCACCACTGGCTTTTCTCACGGCACGCCCGCGATGTGAGCCCCGCCGATTGGGGCGCGACGGTCGCCTGAAGCTGGCTTCGGCCGCGTTTTTGATTTTTCCCGCTCTTCATTTTTCCGCTTGACGTGCTGCCTACAAAGTAGTAGTGTAAGCCTACAGAGTAGTAGAGGCGCCCATGTCTCAGCCGAAGTGGCCCTCGGAGAATTCACCATGATCGCGACGTTGACGGCGCATCTCTGGCAATCGACATCGCGCCCGGGCAACCGCTGCCCTGCGGCTATATAAACGGCAGTGAAAGCGGTGGCCTGGAGGCGGTCGGTGTGCCGGTTACCAGCCTTTCGCCGATACTCGCGGACTTATTGCGCCGCCCGGTTTTCGATCAGACAGGACTCAAAGGGCTATTCAATTACCGCCTGGATGTCGCACCTGGGCCGCCGAACAGTTCGCCGCAATTGGACGATCCGGCTTATCAGGATTCGATCGACGCGGTAACGAGCGCGATGGAAAAGCCTGGGTTGAGAATTCAGGCCGCGAAGGGGACTGTCGAATCCGTCGTGATCGATCAGATCGAACGCCCTTCTGCAAACTAACCACGAAACACAGATGCGGTTGTTTCTAAAACGGCGCGTTAACCGCTTAACTACGGCCGCACGAGCGACAAAAACTCATCCCGCGTTTCCTTGTTCTCCCGGAACGCGCCCAGCATCGTGCTCGTCACAGTCCCGGAGTGCTGCTTCTGCACGCCCCGCATCATGATGCAGAAGTGCTGCGCCTCCACAATCACTCCCACCCCGAGCGGATCCAACATTTCCTGAATACACTCCGCGATCTGCTGCGTCATCCGCTCCTGGATCTGCAGGCGCCGCGCGAAGATATCCACCAGCCTCGGCAGCTTGCTCAGGCCGATCACCTTGTTGCGCGCCAGATACGCAATATGCACCTTCCCGTAAAACGGCAGCATATGGTGCTCGCACATGCTGAAGAACTCGATGTCCTTCACGATCACCATCTCGTCATACTTCACGTTGAACACGGCGCCGTTGACGACCTTGCTGACGTCCTGCGTGTATCCGGCGGTCAGAAAACGCAGCGCCTTCTCCACGCGCTCCGGAGTGCGCAGCAGGCCTTCGCGCTCCGGGTTCTCGCCGATCGCCTCCAGCAGTTCCGTAATCATCGGCGCAATCGGCTTCGCCGGAAGCTCCTTCACGACAGCCCGTTTTCTGTTCATTCCCGACCCCACTCTATTAGCCACTGATTTCACAGATGTTGCGCGGCGTTTCCCAGATGCGGATTTTTTCGAGCCGCGCGCTTCCTGGAGGAAAAGCCTCATACCATGCCTTCCGCATGCGCCGGTCCACTTCAAGCGCCAGGTTCTCCGTAGTCGGCACGGCCTCCCGAAACGCCGCAACTTCTTCATTCAGATTGCTGTAGCGGAACGGCTCCACAGCCTCCCGCAGCGCCAAAGCGTCCAGCGCGTCCAGTGAAACCGCGCGACCGGTCACCGGATCTACCTCGCCGGCGACCGTGATCTCCACCTGATAATCGTGTCCGTGCCCGAACGGATTATTGCATTTGCCGTAAATCGCACGGTTCTCGGCGTCGCTCAGTCCGCGCGCGTGCAGCCGGTGAGCCGCGGTAAAGCGGTACCGGCGTGAGAGATAGACCGTCATTTCTCCCCCCGGTATTCCACCGCCAGATCCTCCGTTTCATGCACCCGCACCGAATACAGACGCGCCCGCCCGGTCGCATCGATATCCTTTTCGATTCGCTCCCAGATATCGATCGCGATGTTCTCCACCGTCGGCACTTTATCTTCGAACGCCGCCACTTCGCGGTTCAGCAGCCGGTGATCGTAAACGGCGAGCACCCGCTCTTCAAGCAAATCCTTGAGCCGCTTCAAGTCAAGAATCATACCCGTCACGGGGTCCGGCTCGCCCTCGATCGCCACTTCGACAATGTAGTTATGCCCGTGGCTCTGCGGATTCGCCGCCGCGCCGTAAATCCGGCGGTTCTCCTCTTCGGACAGCCGCGGCGACCGGCAGATGTGCGATGCCGAAAACTCAACTTTCTTCGATATAATCAACCCGACCTCGGCGCCCCCGATCCAGCTAGAATTATAGAAGAGCCGATTTCTACAAAAGCAATGAAAGCCGATCGTATTCTCCAGGCCGCGCTCGCATTGATGATGGTGGCGTTCTGCGGAGCCCTCTATCATTCGCTTCACGAAACCGTCGTGAATGCCGGCGATACCGCCCCCAATTTCTCCATCACCGCCGATTCCGGCCGCACCTTCACCGCGCGCGATTTCGGCGGCAAACTGCTGCTCCTGAATTTCTGGGCCACCTGGTGCGGCACCTGCCTCGACGAAATTCCCGCGCTCAACGAGATGACGCGCGAGCTCGCGCCCAAGGGACTCGTCGTGCTCGGCGTCAGCGTCGATAAGGACGAGAACGCCTACAAGAGCTTCCTCAAGCGCTTCCCCCTCGCCTATCAGACCGCGCGCGATCCCGATGAAAAGATCAATCTCTCTTACGGGACCATTCAGTATCCGGAAAGTTATCTGATCGATCGCAACGGCAAGGTCGTCGAGAAGTTCATCTCTTCCCAGCCGTGGAACTCCCCGCAGATGATTCAGCATGTCGAGTCCATGCTCTGAGCCGCCGTCCGTCCGGTATTCGGTACCGGATGAAGTGCGGGCCAAACTCCGGGAGATCGTGGGCGAAACCGCCCTTCTCGAACGCTCCCAGGATCTCACGCTCTACGAATACGACGGCAGCGTGGATAAATCGCGCCCTGAGGTCGTTGTCTTTCCCAGGAGCACAGAGCAGGTCGCGGCCATCGTCAAACTGGCGGCTGAGCACTGCATCCCTCTCGTCGGACGTGGCGCCGGCACGGGCCTGAGCGGCGGCGCCATCCCGCGCGTGGGCGGCATCATGGTGGGCTTCTCCCGCATGAACCGCATTCTCGATATCGATATCCCGAATGAGCGCGCTACCGTCGAGCCGGGAGTGGTCAACCTGGATATCTCCGCCGCCGTCGCGCCGTTCGGCTATTTCTATGCGCCCGATCCTTCGAGCCAGCGCGCCTGCACCATCGGCGGGAACGTCGCGGAAAACGCCGGCGGCCCCCACACGCTCGCGTACGGCGTCACCACAAACCACATCCTCGGCCTCGAATTCGTTCTGCCGGATGGCACCGTCCACACCACATCCGCCGCCGAGACAGGCTACGATCTGATCGGCCTCCTCACCGGCTCCGAAGGCACGATGGCGCTCACCACCAAAATCGTCGTGCGCCTGATGCGGCAGCCCGAGCGTGTGAAGACGATTCTCGCCATCTGCAATCAGCCCGGCGACGCAGCGAACACGGTTGCAGAAATCACCGCTCGCGCCATCACTCCCGTTGCGGTCGAAATGCTCGATGGCGAAATGCTGCGCATGGTGGAAGACGCCACGCACGCCGGCTATCCGAAAGATGCTGCCGCCGTGCTGCTCATCGAACTCGAAGGTCTGGTGGAAGCGGTCGAAGAACAGACGGAGCAGATTCGCGCGGCCTGCGAAAAGTGCGGCGTCCGCGAAGTCCGCGTTGCCCGCACGGCCGAAGAGCGCGACCTGCTGTGGAAAGGCCGCAAGAACGCGTTCGGCGCCGTGGGCCGCGTCAGTCCCTCGTATTACGTACAGGATGGAGTTGTGCCCCGCACCCAGATTGCCCCCACGCTGCGCCGCATTGCGGACGTGGCCGCGAAGTACGGCCTCGGCATCAGTAATATCTTCCACGCGGGTGACGGCAATATGCATCCGATTATTCTTTTCAACTCCCACGTTGAAGGCGAACTCGAAAAAGCCAAAGCGGCGGGTGAGGAAATTCTCGCCTGGTGCATTAACGTCGGCGGTTCCATCACTGGTGAGCACGGTGTCGGCATGGAGAAGAACGAAATGATGCCGAAGCTTTTCTCCCAGGAATCTCTTGATGCCATGATGCGGCTCAAGCTCCTGTTCGATCCGGAAAATCGCTTCAACCCCGGAAAAGTTCTGCCCACCGGTTGCGGCTGTATGGAAATTCGCCAGCCCGCGCAAATGACGGTCTGATTTCTCCGCATATCCGTCAGTTCAAGAACAGTTCGCCTCCCCGGCCCTGAACGTGCATCCAGTCCGCACGACATGAACTTCAGAACCCTGGTCTTTGTATCCGCTTTACTCGCGCCCGTCTCCGCGTTTTGCCAGCTCCCCATTTCGCTCGGCATCAAAGGCGGCGGCGCCCTCACGGACGCCTTCTCTGACCGCAGCGCCACAGTCGGCGGTGTGACCACCCGAACATACTCGCCGCAGGGGGACTATATCGTCGGTCCCATGCTCGAATTGCACCTGCCCATGGGAATCTCCGCGGAAGTTGATGCGCTCTATCGTCCTCTGCATCTCAGAACGGAATTCGCGAGCACCGCTGGTTCGTTTTCAGGCCCTGGAACCGTCAATTCGTGGGAATTTCCGATTCTCGCGAAATATCACTTCGGCATTCCGTTCGTGAAGCCCTTCATCGAAGCGGGCCCCTCATTCCGGCATGTCAGCCAATTCGCCGGTGACACTCCGCATCTCTCGACGAACGGATTAGCTCTGGGCGCAGGCGTGGAAGCGAAAGCCTTGTTCGTACGCATCGCCCCCGAATTCCGCTACACTCACTGGGGAACCGATTCGAACCGCGGTACGTCGCCGTTCACTCCGAGCTCTAATCCGAATCAAGTGGAATTCCTGATCGGAATCTCATTCTGAGCTGCCGGCCATCGTCATGATGACCGTCATCGGATCCAGCGGCAATTCCACGAATCCAGCGGAAGTGGCCCCGGCTATTTCATTCGATACGGCAATACTACCGGGCTTTCTTTCACCGGCGGATCGTCTGGCCCGCCCACATCCACAAAGCGCCGCACGATGAGATCCGTCTTCGGGCCAACCACCCCCATCGCGGTGAGCGCATCGCGAAACCGCACCGCCAGCGCGAAATTCGATACATTGCCGCCCCGGAGCAGCCCCACAATGCACCGGCTGAGCACCGCTGTCTCCGCCTCGGTCATCGGGTGACCCTGCATGGAGCCGCTCAATGCCGCCGCCAGCCGCGTCACGTCATTGCGCATCACCTGCTGGCCCACGGGAGCGAGAGAAACGATCGCCTGCGCCAGTTCATCCGCGGTTGCGGTACCGGTCATGGTCCGCTGCAGAATCGGATTCAGACGGTTCACCGGATCCGTATTCTGCCCGAAAAGCACGATTCCGGCCGCCAGCACGCAAACCATTGCTTTCCTCATGGCCTGAGGATATCGCATTTTCGGCCATTCTATTCTGGTACAGGAAATGACCTCCCGAGTCCTCGACCCCACGCAGATCGCGTCCAGCGAAGCGATCCGCAACGTGAACCGGCGCATCGTTCTCAATCTGATCCGCACACGGCATCCGATTTCACGCGCCGATCTCGCGCGCGTCTCCGGCATGCAGCGCAGTACGATCTCGCTCATCGTCGAGGAACTCATCCGCGAAGACTGGGTGATCG
Source organism: Bryobacteraceae bacterium (assembly GCA_035546955.1). Classification (GTDB taxonomy): domain Bacteria; phylum Acidobacteriota; class Terriglobia; order Bryobacterales; family Bryobacteraceae; genus BOG-234. The sequence goes on along the minus strand of DASZVV010000256.1, from coordinate 5,314 downwards.
AAGGCCCCACCGGCCGCCTGCCGCGCGGACGCCGCCCTACTTATCTGCATCTCAACGAGGACCGTGTCATCGTCGGCGTCGATATCCGGCCCACGCAAACCACCGTCGCTCTCGCCGATGTCAACGGCAACTTCACTGCGCAGGAAACGTTCCCGACGCCGCGCGATCCCTCCGCCGCGGTCGCGCTGCTCGTCAAGCGCATCAAGGCTGTCGTCAATTCCTGTTCCGGTAAAAAGATCGAAGGCATCGGCATCTCTGTTCCCGGCCGTATCAATCGCAGCGAGAACCGTCTCGTTTTCGCGCCCAATCTGAAATGGCGCGATGTCGATCTCGGCAAACTGGTGGAAAAAGCCACCGGGCTCGATGTCGAGCTTGAAAACGCCGCTAATGCCTGCGTGCTCGCCGCCGCCTGGTTCGATCACCTGGAAGACTGCAAAAACCTTGTGGTCGTCACCGTCTCGGAAGGTATCGGTATCGGCATTTATATGAACGGCCAGCTTGCGCGCGGCCACAACAATATGGCCGGCGAATTCGGTCACGTTCCGCTCGATCCCAAAGGTCCGCTCTGCACCTGCGGCACCCGCGGTTGCTGGGAGGTATTCGCTTCTAACCGCGCCGCGCTGCGTTACTACCACGAATCGAGCACGCCGTCCGACCGCCCCAACTTCAGCGATCTTCTTCGCCTCGCCGATCTTGGCGATAAGAAAGCCGTCCGCGCGCTCGATACGATGGCGCACTATCTGGGGCGGGGAATGCGCATGATCGTTGCTGGACTCGCGCCCGAGCGCATCATTGTGATCGGCGATCTCACGCGCTCCTGGCAGCGCTTCGGCCCCGTCATCGAATCGGAAGTTCGCGCGCTCGTGCTGCAGGGCGGATTTCCGCCCCTCCTCATGCCCGCGCACGAAGAAGGCACCGCGAGGCTTCGCGGCACGGTCGCGCTGGTCCTCCAAAAGCACTTCGGAGCTTAGGTTCTCTCGAGCGCCCGAACCTCTTCGAGAGCCTTCAGACGCTCTTCGAGTTCGCTTACCCGCGCCTTCAGATCCTCAATCTCCTGGCCTTCCGGATCCGGCATCATCCCGTGATCCAGCACTCCCTCGCGCGGCACGTGATACCGCACCACACGCCCCGGAATTCCGACCACCGTGGAATTCTCCGGCACCGGCTTCACCACAACCGATCCCGCCCCGATCCTCGCGTTATCGCCGATCGTAATGCTCCCCAGCACTTTCGCGCCGGTCCCGATCACCACGTTGTTCCCGATCGTCGGATGCCGTTTGCCGCGTTCGTTGCCCGTGCCGCCCAGCGTCACGTTCTGATAAATCAGCACGTCGTCGCCGATCTCCGTGGTTTCTCCGATCACCACACCCATTCCGTGATCGATGAAAAAACGCCGCCCGATCGTGGCGCCCGGATGGATTTCAATACCCGTGAAGAATCGTGAAGCCTGCGAAATCACGCGCGGAATCAGCGGTACGCCGGCCTTGTAGAGTTTATGGGCCAGCCGGTGCAACAGGATCGCATGGAACCCCGGATAGCAGAGGAAAATCTCGAGGACACTCTTGGCGGCTGGATCCTCGCGAAAGATCGTGTCGATTTGTTCCCGAATGACCCCGGACATAGGCTGCGCGGCCTCAGCGCCGGCATTCCATCAGATGCCGGCTAGTGGCCGGAAGCTTCAGCCCACTCCGAAATCACCGGCGGCTGCGCATTTTCCGGCATCTTCGCCAGCATATCTTCCTTGCGGTAGATCAGCGTGGACGTGTTGTAGCTCGAAAGCTCGAATCCGTGGCCGTGCGTGATCGCGTCCGTGGGGCACGCCTCCACGCAGTAGCCGCAGAAGATGCAGCGATTGTAGTCGATGTTGTACACCTTCGCGTACCGCTCGCCGCCGCTGATGCGCACCTGCTCGGTATTTTCCGCCGCTTCAATATAGATGCAGTTCGAAGGACAGGCCGCCGCGCACAGGAAACACGCAACGCACTTTTCGAGGCCGTTTTCGTCGCGCTGCAGCACGTGCGCGCCGCGAAACCGCTCCTGCAGTTTGGCCGGCTCGTCGGGATAATTCTCCGTCACGGTCGGAGACATCATCTCCTTGAGCGTGACGCCCATTCCCTTGACGACAGCCGATGCCGCGCCGATTACATCACCGATATTTGCCATCGTCTTATTATGTTAACGCGCTCAGTCGTACTTTTCGTAAATCACCCGCTTACGGTCCACCCCAAGCGCCTTCAGTTCCATCCGCATCTGGTCAACCATCTCTTTTAACCCGCAGATATAAATGTCGATATCGCGCCGGTCCCCCAGCGCCTCGAAAACGTGCGCCTGCACACGGCCGGTCAGCCCTTTCCACTCCTGGCCTGGCCGGGTGAGGGTTGGGCGGTAAGAAAAGCCCTCGCGGGAGCGCTCCAGCGCTCGCCATTCTTCGTCATAGAGCAGCCCTGCTTCGTAACGAGTTCCGAAGATCAGCGTGCATTTCCCGGTCAGCGCTCCGCCCGCGAGAAACGACCGGAATGGCGCGATGCCCGTGCCCGTCGCCACAAGAATTGATTCCGATTCGAGCGGCCGCGGCGTGAACACTCCGTATGGCCCCTTGAACTCGATCTCGTCGCCGACTTCCCGCGCGAAAATCCATGGCGTGAAGTGGCCGTTCTCCACCAGATTCGCGCACAGCCCGAATTTCTTTCCGTCCGGCGGCGTCGCCAGCGAATACGCACGCGTGATCTCGCCGGAAGTCAGCGAAAGAAACTGCCCCGGCGTGAACGCGCCATCCCAGTCGATCGCCTCGAAATCGAAATGCCGCGTCCCGGGACCGATCTCGCGCCAGCCCGTTAATCTCGCTTTCACGATAAAGCCTCGTTCGCCCGATCCACCAGAATCTTCTCCAGCCCGGCGTGGCCATCGAGCGGCGGTGACACTCGAATCGCGACCCGGTATTTCGCCGCCAGATCGTCCACCAGAACCGGCAGATCGCGTTGTAAATGAATCCCCAGCGTCAGAAAATAGGGCAGCACCAGAACCTCGCGTGCGCCTCTCGAAACCAGTTCCCGAACCGCATCCTCCAGGCGAGGCGGGCATTCCAGAAACGCCGTTTCATACAGAGACCATCCACCCGCCGAAGCCGCGCGATCAGCTACCGCCGCCACCGCCGCATTCGCCGAAGCCACACTCGAACCATGGCCGAACACGACGATCCCAATTGCTTTATCCGTGTTCATCCGTGTGAATCTGTGGCCTATAAAATGACTCGCGGCTCTTCTTCCGCCTCTGCCTCGGCCTCTTCCTGCTTCATATCGACGTAGAACTGCGACAGAAAATCGAGGAACGCCTTGCACCGGCTTCGTCCGTTATTCAACCCAAACGCCACGCGCTGCAGAAACACGATTACGCCGAGGATGGTTTTGTCCGGCAGGGTCGCCTCGGCGCCGGAATCGCGAATCCGCTCCCGCAGTTCCTCCACGCGCTTCTTCACCGCATCGAACATCCCGAGCGCAATTGGATTCACCGGCGCCGATTCATACACCAGCCCCGAATCCATCGTTCGCCACGTTTTCGCAAGATGCTCCAGCGCATCCACGGCATCGGCGTCCGTTGCATTTGAAAACCGCCGAATCGCTTCGGACATGGCCGACCCCAGCAGCACGATGACAAACTCATGCGCGTGCAGAAAGTCATCCGTCAGATCGATATCCGCGCCCGGCGTCAGCTTCGGATCGCGCTCCGGCTTCTTCTCATATTTGTGTGCTTCCGCCAGATACTCGCACGTGAGCGGGCAGTCGATCGTCTCCTCACGCCCCGCCCCACAGCACGCCGAGCAGATTTCGGCGTTCACTCCTGGACAGAATCGCTTCGCTTTCGCGGTTTTGCAAACAAGGCAGGCCACTCTTCATTCATATCACGGGCTCGCCGCAACGATAAAACCGGCGTCCTCGTAGTATAGAAATGTAGCCATGCGAACGAACGTCTTCATCAAGGTAACCGTGCAGCACGAGCCGGACGAGCTTCCCGAAAAACTCGGCGCCGAACTCTGCCGCCAACTCGAAAAGAACTACATCGTTCGCAAGGCCGAGCTCTCCAGCACAGCGCCGGCTGAAGAATAGCGTGGCTGTTTCCGCGGATCGCATCCGTATCCTGAACGATCGTCCACCGCGGGAATGCGCGGGTTACGTCCTTTACTGGGCACAGATGAACCGGCGCGTGGAATATAACCACGCGCTCGCGCAGGCCGCGGAAATCGCCAATGCCCAGGGACTGCCCCTCCTCGTCTATGAAGCGCTGACCTGCGACTATCCGGCCGCGAACGATCGCCTCCACACCTTCGTTCTCGAAGGCGTCCCGGATAATGAATCCGCCCTGCGCGCCCTCGGCATCGGCTACTTCTTCTATTTGCGCGCGCGCCGCTCTGATCCCAACGACGTTCTCTATCGCCTGGCCTCCCGAGCGCACGCCGTTGTGACTGACGATTACCCCGTCTTCATCGCCGCCCGGCACAATACCAGCGTCGCCGCGCACCTCACCACGCAGTACATCGCCGTCGATTCCAGTTGCATCGTGCCCATGAGCCATCACGAGAAGCGCAACTACGGCGCCTACACGATTCGCCCGCGCATCAATCGCGTTCTGCGGTCATATCTGAAGCCGGTGGAACTTCCCGAAATACGGCAGAAATGGCATGACGATCTCCTGCCCGTTGGCGTCGCCTCACTGGCAGCCCCAATCTCGCCCGCCGTGATCCCCGCGCTCGTCGCCTCCTGCGAAATCGACCACACGATTCGCCCTTCCATTGAATACAAAGGCGGACCGAACGAAGCCGCCCGCCGCCTCGACCTCTTTCTCGACGATCGCCTCCGCCGCTACGCGCGCGAAAGCAGCCAGCCCTCGAAGCACGCCACCAGCACGCTGAGCCCGTATCTTCACTTCGGCCACATCTCCGCGCTCGAAGTCGCGCTCGCTGTGGAAGCGCACGCCCGGGAACATAAGCTCATTCCCGACGAATTTCTCGAAGAGCTGATCGTTCGCCGCGAACTCGCCTTCAACTTCGCACGTTTCGCAGGCGATCAGATGGAATCGCTGGACGTCCTGCCAGATTGGTGTAAAGCGACGATGGCCAGGCACGCGAACGATCCGCGTCCTTACCTCTACTCACATGAACAATTCGAGCGGGCCGAAACTCACGACGCGCTTTGGAATGCCGCCCAGCGCGAGCTCTTGCTTCGCGGTACGATCCACGGCTACTACCGGATGTACTGGGGCAAGAAGATTATCGAGTGGTCGCCGGCATACGAAGAAGCGCTCCGCACAATGATCCGCC
>DASZVV010000255.1:0-5028 GCA_035546955.1 Bryobacteraceae bacterium | reverse complement strand
TCCGTCCAGTCTGCCCATCGCTTACTCTCCGCCCGCCGCGGCCTGCCGCGTATGGCTCTCCGCCCAGCTCAGAGCGAAATCCGCCACCTCTTCCCATCCATCCTGCCCAAGCGTGTAGTGCGTGCGCCCAGGAAAGTCCCTGTATTCCGTGACGGCTTTCGATTTCCCGTACAGCCGGAAATTCGCCTCCACCACAGCCGGCGGCGAAACGTGATCGCTGCCTCCCGCTATCAGCAGCAGCGGTGCGCGATTCTCATTCTGAAAATCCACCGCTGTCGCCGCATGCGGATTGAAGTTCGCGAGCGCCGCCTGAAATAAAACGTGGTCGGGTCCCGGTACCGCATATCGCTCATACACCCCCGCTGATTCCGTCTCGCTCAGATTGTTCGTGAACGCATAGTGGAACTGTTCCGGCGTCAGCGGCACGGCCCGATGATTGTTTGCAGGGTTGCTCAGCGCCGGAAACGAAACCCGCAGCGTGGAGAACGGAAGGAACAGGATCCCTTTCACGGGCGCCGGAGCAATCGCCACTCCCGCCGCTCCCAGACCGCGGTCCAGCAGGATCTGCGTAATCAGCCCGCCGAACGAATGCCCCACGATGAACGGGGCGCTGTCGAGATCGCGAATGATCCGCTCATAGTGGTCCACAATTTCCTGGATGCCCAGCGTCGCGATCGCCGAAGGATCGCGCCGCAACTCATTGATATCGCCGTCCATTCCCGGCCAGCTTTTTGCGATCGGCTCATATCCTTGCGCTGTGTAGCGCGCCACCCATTTTTCCCAGCTTCTTGCTGTCATCCACAGTCCATGGATGAGAACGATTTTTCTCGGTGCTTGCGGCATCAATCCCCCCGGACTCAGCCTGGCTCCATCGCCCTCCCGCGGTCTTGAACGAAACAAGCGCGTTTTGTTGAATCCGGACGCGGCGGTAAACTGAAGCCTGAAGTCCGTTCACGGTGGAGGGCGCATGCCGGATCAGGGAGCTTACGGCAAACATCTGGGCGAAGCCTTCCGCGCTCCTGATTCCCCCAGCCTCACCACAAGAATCCTGCGGAAATCGACACTCGCCGTTACCGAGCTGCGCTGCGACACCCCTCTATTCGGCCGAACCGATCCGCTCCCCCGCGAAAGTGCCTGGCTGATCGCGCTGCAGTTGCGCGCCTGTCCCGATCATGACCTCTTTTTCGACGGCCGTCGGATTCGTCCCGAAAATTTCGGCGAAGGCGTCACCACCATTTACGATCTGCGCCGCGGTCCGGTCGCCGACATCCGCGATCCTTTCCACTCCATGATGTTTTATCTGCCGCGTACCGCACTGGACGCGATGGCCTCAGATGCCGGCGTGCCGCGCCCCGGCGATCTTCGTCACCAGCCCGGCGTCAGCTTTCACGATCCTGTCGTCCGGAATCTGCTCTCTTCGCTTCTGCCGCTCACCGCTAACCCACCGCAGGCAAATTCGCTGTTTCTGGATCACGTCGTGCTCGCCCTGACGGCGCACATCGCTTCCACCTACGCCGGTATGGAAGCAGCGCCAGGCGCAGTTCGCGGCGGTCTTGCCCCCTGGCAGAAGCGCCGGGCCGAGGAACTGATGCGTCAACACCTGAACGCCGATATTCCGTTAGGCCGGCTCGCCGATGAATGCCGCCTCTCGCTCCGTCACTTCGCTCGCGCGTTCCGCATCTCAACCGGAATGCCGCCCCATCGCTGGCTTCTGGCCCGCCGCATCGAGCGCGCGAAAGAGCTTCTTCGGACTCGGGAATTATCTTTGGTGGACGTCGCTGTATTTTGCGGCTTCGCCGATCAGAGCCACTTCACGCGAGTCTTCACCGCGGCACTCGGAATGAGCCCAGGCGCCTGGCGCCGGATGAATGCCGTTCGCCCGGCCTGAACGCCCATCGAATCTTCATGCCCGCAACCGACTGGGGATGGCTCATTACGCCGGAGGAACTCCGCGGCTGGATTTTGCTCGAAACTCCCGAAATTCTCGTTCTCAACAAACCGCCGCACGTGGTCTGTCATCGCTCCCGCTTCGGGCCATGGTCGAGCCTCATCGGTGCGTGCCGCGAATATCTGGGCGCGGACGTCCTCCGTATGCCCTTCCGTCTCGATCGTGAAACCAGCGGCGTACTCGTGCTCGCGCGGACAAAAGAAGCGGGAAGGCGTCTGCAGCGCGCCGTGCAGTTTCGCAAATTCCGCAAAACTTACCACGCCATCCTGACGGGTCATCTCGATGCGGATGTCACAGTCAGCGCTCCGATCGGTCCCGATGCCGGCGCCGAATTCTACTCGCGCCGCGCCGTGGTCGAACAAGGCGGCGAGCCCGCTGAAACCGAGTTTATTCCTGTCGCGGCCGCGCGTGGATACACTCTCGTCCGTGTTCATCCTCACTCCGGCAGACGCCACCAGATCCGTGTTCATGCCGCTTCCATCGGCCTGCCCCTTGTCGGCGACAAACTGTACGGTCCCGATCCATCGCTGATGCTTCGCTTCATGCGCGAAGGCATGTCTCCGGAGTTGCGCGAGCAACTGGTGCTGGATCGCCAGGCGCTCCACTGCACACAAGTTGAATTCGAAACGGAAATCGGACCGGAGATTTTTTCGGCGCCCCCACCGGAAGATCTCGCTGCGTTCGCCCTCACTCACATCGGCCGAACGTGGGGACGTTAGAACGCAGTCGGCGTAATGCCCTCGTAATCTCCCCTGTTCCGCCACGTTGGTGTAACAAGTGCTGACAAAGCCGCGGTTAGCTCGCGGCTCTGTTCTCTTTGCGTTTTGTACGCCACGCACACCAGTGCGATTCATAACTCCAGGCGATCCGTCGCTCTTATGAAGCCGAATGCCGGATAAGAGCAGGGCAGCACATTCACTCAAACACGGAGATCCATAACAAATGCTCAGACTGTCAGTTATCTTACTTGCCGCTTCGTTCATAACGCCCTGTATCTATGCACAGCAGCAGATCGAGAACACGCGCGCGAAGCCAACCGACTGGGAGGAGATCAATTTCGAAACGAACCAGTCGGTCATCGTCGATGGCTTCCCCAGCCTCCTGCGTCTCGCCGATTTACTGAAATCGCACCCGAATTATAAGGTCACAATCGTCGGCCACGCGGATCGCCGCGGCTCCAATCGCACGAATGACGCGCTTTCTCTCCGCCGCGCCAACGCCGTCTCCGCTTTTCTCCAGAAATACGGTGCCAGCGCTTCACAGATTCAGACGAGCGGGGAAGGCAAGAGATCTCCTGAGGAAAATGCGAACAATGCCGACGCGCGTTTCGTCAATCGCCGCGTCGTGATTACCGTCACTGCGCCCGATGGGATGACGATTGGTGATGGAAGCATCAATTCGGCAATCGAGGATTTCATCACCTACGCGCACGAGCAGTTGGGCAAGATAGATAACCTGAGTTCTCAGATGCAGCAGTTCCAGACACAGGTCAACAGCGATACGTCTGCAATCAAACAGAGTGCTTCGCAGATCCAGCAGGACACCGGCACACTGAAGCAGGATACAGCGGCGATCAAACAGAGCGCCTCCGAGATCAAACAGGATACCGGCACGCTCGTACAAAGACCAGCGCCGTTGACAGCTGATCAGACAACGAAGATCGCGCATGACGCCGCAGATTATGCCCTCACCCAGTCTGCGCTTCGTAATCACAAATACACCGAGGTGGGATTCGATATGGGACCGGAATTTTCACACGGCCGCGTAGGCGATTACAGCGCGGAGATTTTTGGGAAGGCTCTCATTCCTTTCGCCAACGGAAAGACCCCGGACCAGCCCGGCACCCATGCCTTTCAGATCGAAGGCGACTGGGTCTATGATCACCCCGACGCGCGCCGCGACACCACCACCATTGCGGACGGCCTGAGCGACGCAATATTCGACGTAGGCCTGGCGAACCGCTTCGGTCACATCCAGATCGGCACGCTTGCTCAGTTCGACTACGCTTCCATCAGTCTGAATCAATATCTGCCGCCCACCGGAACCCAGGTTTTCTCGAGCGGCGGGGCATTCCTCGGCGCGGGTGTCGCAACCGTAGATTGGGTTTTCAAAGGTGGATCAATCGGCGTGTTCGGGGCCAAAGGCTTCAAAAATATTTCCAATATCACGAACACGGGATTGACCGCATTGACCACGCCGGCCTATATTCGCTACGCCGATCAGGCTGGTTTCAGCGGAACCGGAACCTTCCGTCACATGCAGATCGAGAGCAGCCTCGCCTTCGTGAAACGTCTCGTGCGCGGCGCGGACGAGGAACCCTCCGGAATGCTCAAGCTCTCATTCGGCCCGTCTGACACCATGCAATTCTTCATTGAAGGCGACGTGAATACCACGTTCGATGCGCCTTATTACGGAGACCGCATTGTCATCGGTATTCAGTTAGGAAACTGGCTGCGGGCACGGAACTACGGCGCCTCCGAAGGTGTTGTGCCGGTGAGTGTGCCGCGGCCTCACTACGAAATGGTCGCCCGATAACTGCAACTCTGCGGAGGCGGCCCGCCGTCGGACCGGCCTCCGCATGCACTGCCTTTAGCCATACGTGAGCTCGGTGCTCTGTCCGACCTCGATAAGATAACCATCGGGATCGCGAATATAGCAGCGCGTCTCCCCATACTTCGGGATCGGCTCGGTGAGAAATTCGGCGCCTCGGGTTTTCCATTCTTCATAACAGGCTTGAATATCCGCCACCCGAATATTCATAAAGCCGTTGATCTTATCCGGGTCGGGCACGCTCAGCGTCACTGTCGGCTTGTCGGGAGTCGGCCCGCCCCCCACGTTGACGAGGAGCCATGTGTTCGCAATCTGAATGTATGCAGGCGCGCCGTCGCTGTCGCCCCTGCTCAGAATGCGGCCACCGAAGACCTTTTCGTAAAACCGCGCCGACCGGTCGATGTCGGCGACAGTGATAAAGTGTGCGACGCTGATTCCGTCCCGCGGCGGCATTTCGTAGTTTTTCTGTTCGATCTGTATCCCGGCCGTGGACGGTGCCGCCATGAGTTTTAGAAGCGCCTGAGCTGTTG
>DASZVV010000254.1:0-4587 GCA_035546955.1 Bryobacteraceae bacterium | reverse complement strand
CCTGAATCCGGTGCGCAGGCAGATCGTACGCATACATCACGATGACCTTCAGTAGTTGTTGCGTATAGCTGAATCGCCCCGGGTCGCTCGAACCCGGGCCACCTTTAATAACCCCGCTGACGCCCGGAATTGGAGGCCCGTTATCAACGCGCACCGACGCCGCATCGAACTGCCGTACCGGCTGGGCCGTCACGGCGGCCGCCAGCATCAGGAATACAATCGCTACCCGCATATGCATACTCATCCCTGGCCCCTCGCCTGCTCCAGAATCTTATAAATCTGCGCCCCGTACTTCTCCACCGTCTTCAGCCCAATCCCCGATATCGCCATCAACTCCGCCAGATTCGATGGCTGCTCCTCAGCGATTGCCATCAGCGTCTTATCCGCCAGAATCCGGAACGGCGGAATACCCTGCTTCTTCGCCTGCGCCTTCCGCCACTCCTTCAGAAGCTCGACCGCCTTCGCCTCTCCGCTCCACTGAGGCTTCGCCGCCCGTTCTTTCTTCGAGGCAGGCGCTTTCGTCTTCCCCTTCTTCCCCGCGCCCTTCCGCGATGCGGGCGCAATCACCGGACCCCTGATCGAAAGGTCCAGCGGCGTCTCCCCGTCCACATACTCCGCATCGCGCGTCAGACTCGCTTTGCGAAACGGAATCTGCCTCCCGTCCTTTTCAAACACCGACTCCACCAGCTTCACCAGCCCCGCCCGCGCCAGCGCCCCCATCAGCTCTTCAAACGAATCCCGATCCATTCCGTTCTTCGAGCACAGCTCCATATGCAGCTTCCCGAGCGACCGCCCATCATGCCGCAGCGCCTCGATCGCCGCCCGCGCCACCTCAATCTCCTCCTGCGTCGCCCCCCGGAACCGCTGCGCCACGCACTTCTCCGGTGCGCAGAAATCGCAAACCCCGCATGCTCTCTGGCTATCCGCCGTATCGCCAAAATGCCGCACCAGACTCGACATCCGGCACTGCTGGCTCTGCGCATACCGGATCATCGCCTCGATCTGCGCCTGCTTCTGCTCCCCCTGCGCGATATACGAATCGCGCCACGCCGCCGTCCCCCGCGTCAGATTCTCAGACGCATCCACCTGCACCCCGCCATGCGCCCACAATTTCTCCAGCGCCTTCTCGAAAATCTCCCCCGGCACTTTCGCCAGCTTTTCCACGCCGTCTCGCGGCTGCGCGTCATCCCTCAACCGTCGGTAAATCTGATCCAGCGCCGCCACCTCCGGATAGTCCCGCTCGAAGAAAAAATCGTGCGTATGCCGGTCCGCATACGAATGCATCAGAATCGCCCGGCTCGGCTCGCCGTCGCGCCCCGCACGGCCCACCTCCTGGTAATACGCTTCCACGCTCCCCGGCAGCGCCGTATGAATCACACTCCGGATATTTGCCTTGTCAATCCCCATCCCGAACGCGATCGTCGCCACCACCACCTCGATCTTGCCGTCCAGAAAATCCCGCTGCACGCGATGCCGCCGGTCCGCATCGAGCCCCGCATGATAAGCCGCTGCCGGAAAATGCTTCGCCACCAGCGCCGCCACGCTCTCCGCCTGCTTCCGGCTCGGCGTATAGATAATCGCCGGACGATGCGAGTCATCCTCCAGCAACTCCAGCGCAAGCCCGGCCCGCATCGAAGGCGTTGTCTCCACCAGTTCGATCGCAATATTCGACCGCCGGAATCCGTGGATAAAACTCGCCGCGCCCTCGAACCCCAGCTGCGTGCAGATATCGCGCTGCACGAGCGCCGTCGCGGTCGCCGTCAGCGCAATCACCGGCGCCGGACGCAGCGTCGGCAGATAGCTCCCGAGCAGCCGGTAGTCCGGCCGGAAATCGTGTCCCCACTGTGAAATGCAGTGCGCCTCATCGATCGCGATCAGCGTCGGCTTGCGCTTCGCCAGCATCTCCGGAAACCCCGGCACCCGCAGCCGTTCCGGCGCAATAAAAAGGAACTGCAGCCGCCCGTTCAGATAATCGATGCACACCTGCCGCGACGCCGCCCGGTCCCGTCCCGAATGAATGCACTCCACCGCGAACCCGCGCTCGCGCAGTTTCCCGTACTGATCCTCCATCAGCGCAATCAGCGGACTGATCACCAGCGTCGTGCCGCCGCGCGCCAGGCCCGGCAACTGATAACAGAGCGATTTCCCCGCGCCCGTCGGCATGACCAGCAGCGCATCGCGTCCCGCAATCACTGTCCGGCAAACTTCCTCCTGATTCGCCCGGAAATTCGCGAACCCGAATGCCCGATGCAGCAGAGATTCCAGTGGCTCATTCTCCACAGCCGGCGCAACCGGTTCCCGCGCCGAAACCGCTGCCGAAGCCACTGCCGAAGCCGCAACCGGACCCCCCGCAGTCGCCTCCCGCCGTTCCCGCGCCGCCGCCGGCAAACTCCCCACTTTCCCCACCACTTCCCGCACATAATCCTCAATCCCATGCAGAAACGGCTCCAGCTTCGCTTCGCCTCTCTGAATCCTCTTTAAGTACGCCTCCCACTGCCCCGTCATCGCCGGACTCTTCACCTCGGGATGCACCACCTCAATCAACCGAATTCCTTTATCCGTCGCCTCCAGATTCTTCCCGTTGCGCAGAATATATTCCCGTTTCAGCAGCGTCTCGATAATCGCCGCCCGCGTCGCCGGCGTCCCCAGTCCGCTCTCCTTCATCGCATCGGAAAGCTCTTTCTCATCGAGCGTCTTCCCCGCCGTCTCCATTGCGGTCAGCAGCGATGCCTCCGTGAATCGCTTCGGAGCCCGCGTCTTCTTCTTCACCGCCTCCGCATTCAGCACGTCCTGCGCCTGCCCGCGCGCAAGCCCCGAAGGTAGCGCCTGCTCCTCCTCCTGCTGCGCGGATTTCTTCGCGCTTTGCAGATCCAGCACCTTCCACCCCACCTGCTGGATCATCTTGCCCGACGAATGATAACGGTCAACCACCTCACCGTTCATAATCGCCGTGATCACCGTCGTCACTGACCACACATGATCCTCATGCCAGCAAGTGAGCAATCGCCGGCAAACCAGGTCGTAGATCTTCGCCTCATCAGGCGGCAGATTCGCCCGCTCCGGCGAAGTCGCCGTCGGAACGATCGCGTGGTGATCCGAAACTTTTGTGTCATCCACAAACTTCCGCCCCAGCGGACGCGTCCCCGTCCCTTCCGCCACCAGTCCCGGATACCGTTCCGCAAACGCCTTCACCACTGAACCCAGCGTCCGCGCCACATCCTGCGATAAATGCCGGCTGTCCGTTCGCGGATAGCTGATCAGCTTGTGCTTTTCATACAGCGCCTGCGCCGCATCCAGCGTCCTCTGTGCGCTGAATCCGAATAAACGATTCGCGTGCCGCTGCAATTCCGTCAGGTCATACAGAAGCGGCGGACCCATCTTCTGCGTCTCCGCCTTCACCGACTCGATCGCCGCATCCCCGCTCTTCGCCCGCGCGACAATCGCTGCGGCTTCTTCCCCATCCTTCGGCAGCCGCGCCGATTTCTGCACGTCCGCCACATCCCGCACCCACGTCCCGCGATACGATTCCGCTTCCGCATTCCCCGCGGGCCGGAACGTCGCCACCACTTCGATGTAGTCCTCCGGCACGAAACTCCGGATCGCCAGTTCGCGCTCCACCACCATCGCCAGCGTCGGCGTCTGCACGCGCCCCACGCTCAGTTCATCGCCATAGGTCAGCGTGTACGCGCGCGAAAGATTCATCCCCACGAGCCAGTCCGCCCGGCTCCGCCCCCGCGCCGCATCCGCCAGCGGCTCGTATTCGCTCCCCGGCTTCACCGCCTCAAAGCCCTTGCGAATCGCCTCCGGCGTCAGCGATGAAATCCACAACCGGCTCACCGGCTTTGAACACCCCGCGGCCTCGTAGATATAGCGGAAAATCAGTTCGCCCTCGCGCCCCGCGTCTGTCGCGCAGATCACGCGGCTCACGCGGGCCGAGGACAGAATCTTCCGCACCGTCTCGAACTGATCTTTGGTTTTTTCGTAGACAACCAGCGGCCACGCATCCGGCAGCATCGGCAGCGTGTCACGCCTCCACGCGCGCCACTCCGCCCGGATCTCATGCGGCTGCGCGAGCGACGCCAGATGCCCGATGGCCCACGTCACCACATACCCGTTGCCGTGCAGATAGCCGTCACCCCGCGCGCCGGCTCCCAGAACTTTGGCGATATCCCGCGCGACCGAAGGTTTCTCAGCGAGAACAGCGACTGCGCCCGATTCCGCTGCAGTGTTGCTCAAGTATGTATTTTAGCCGCGACCCCGTGGCATTCTGGCAACTAATGGCATTCTGGCAGCTAATGCTCGATCACCACACCGTCGCCCTGATCAGCATCGTCGGCAACTCGCTCGACGTCCTCGGCGCCATGTACCTCGCCTACGATCTCCTCGGCGGCGAGCACGGCCCGCTCCGCACCCTCACCCGCGCCGTCACCTACGGCGTCCTCTTCGGACTCGGTTTCGGCCTCGCTCTCGGCCCCGTCTTCGGACTCGTCACCGGGATCGCCCACGGCGTCACCCTCGGCTGGGAATATTCATGGGCCTCGCAAGGCTGCCGCGAGCGCAGCTTCTGGCGCGACACCGGAATGAGCG